>WGAI01000020.1 GCA_015489175.1 Caldifarciminota bacterium
GATGTCTCGTTCGATGTGGAGCGTGGTGCGAGGGCAGTAATTGCGCTTTACGATGTCACCGGCAGACAGGTCTGGAGAGGTGACTTCAAAGAAGGCAAACACCATGTCACAAAACCTTTGCCTTCGGGAATTTACATCCTGAAAGCGAACATTAAGAACGATCAAAAAGAGCTTACACAGACTAAGAAACTGGTCATATTGAGGTAAAAACAGGGAAATGCATTTCCTCAAACGATGCCCTCATGCAAAAATGGCATGGGGGCAAGTTTTTTTTCAGCATCGCAAAATTCGCTTTTACCCTGACATGATTTAAAATTTACGAAAAAGGAGGCTGTGTCATGGCCATTATGGACATAACCGTAATCCCAACGGAAAAAACAAGCGTAAGTGACATCGTGGCTGAGATCCTGAAAGTCATCAGGGAATCCGGCCTGAAGCACGAACTAACGGCGATGGGCACGATTGTTGAAGGTGAGATCGACGAGCTTCTGAGACTCGCCGGCAGGGCTCACAATGTCCCGTTCGACATGGGCGTGCAGCGCGTTGTCACCATCATCAAAATCGACGACAGGAAGGACAAACCCAACACCATTGAGCGTAAGGTGAAAGCTGTCATGGATAAACTGTAAATTCAATCCCTGATAGGCAGGTAAATCCTGAATGTTGTGCCCTTATCGGGTTGACTTTCGACATCTATGTGTCCGCCGTGTGCCCTGACAGTCCTTTCAACTTGCGAGAGGCCAAGGCCTGTGCCATTTGGTTTTGTGGTGAAATAGGGACGAAAAATCTGGTCGATCACATCGTCGGGTATGCCGACGCCTGTATCTGAAACCTCGATGACACAGTCATTTCCATCGCTATATGTCTTCACCGTGAGCTTTCCGCCATCGGGCATGGCCTGAATGGCGTTGTCGATGAGGTTTTCGAGCGCGCGGCGCATTCGCACCCGGTCTATGCGGCAGCGAACCGATTTAAGCTCGGGCTCAACAGTTATGCGAAAAGCTTTAAACCTATCGTCCCAGTCCCTGATGATCTCTCCAACGAAATCCGCAATATCGGTCTCCACTCGATTAACCCTAAGAGGAGCAGCGAGTTGAAGGAATTCACGCATCTGCATCTCAACTCTGCCCACGCTCTCCTTGATCCGCGTTCCGGTCTCCCTGATTTTTTCGTCTGCATGACGCATAAGCCTTTGTGCCATCAAGTTTATTGAGTTCAAAGGATTGCGTATGTCGTGCGCGAGCGCAGCCGCCAGCTCGGCTATCAGATCAAGTTCGCGCAGCCTTTGACGCACCCTCTCGGCTTCAAGCTTGTCGGTTATGTCCTCCACAATGGAGATGTAACCCGCTATGCCATCGCGCGCTATGATTGGGGCAGTCCGAATTGTGTATGTGCGCCTCTTACCGCTCGCATCACGTAGGATGACATCCTCGATCGTGACCGGCTCACCCTTCGATTTTGCCATCAGTATGCCGAGCGGATCATCGCTGAAGATCTCAAGGTAATCGCTTCCTCGCACCAATTTTTGAGGGAAATAACTACAAAACAGCTGGTTGCATGAGCGAATTTTCATATCAGGAGTTAAGAGGACAGCCCCCAACGGCAATTGTTCAAGCATTTCATCGAACGACAGCTCCAGCTCCTCATACGCAACCTGAAGCAGCCCATATCCCCTCGAAAAGAGGAAAAACGCAAGCATCAGCATGAGCACAACCGCCACAAACACAACAAGTATGACTATCTGACGCTGTCCCGCCGCCACGATGCTTCGATACCCGCTGAGCGACAGACCAAGCCTGAAAAGACCTTCAAACTGCCCGTTGATGTAGATGGGTTTTACGAATTCAAATACCTTCTCGCCTCTGAAATCTGTCACCCGCCTGAGGACAGAATTCGTGTCCAGCATAGCTCTGCGCAGGAATGTGTCCGAATTTATGGATGCCAACGACTGTATGTTCTCGGTCGCAGCTATGATGCCGGCCGTATCCTGAAAAGCGATGTAAACCACGGCCGGGTTCCTACCGAGCCTCTGGATAATCCTGCCGATGGATATGTGATACTTGAGCCGATTGAGGTAACCTACATCGAAATACACGGCTATGAAACCGTGCGGATCGTTGGGCACCACAAGGACATAGATGTCCTTTCCTTTGAGGTTGAGCTGGAAAACGGATACCGACCCGTTTCCTCTGGATGTGATAGAATCCGCGGGAAAGGGAAGGGTTCTGGACATCCTGCTGGTCACGATGACCTTTCCGTCGGATGAGAGTATGTCGATGGCATAGAGGTCGTTGATGGCCACGATGTCACGCAGGATACGCTCGTTGAGTTTCGGCAACCTTCCGATGAGATCAGCTATCGATATAAGGCGTTCCGCTACAAGGTTATCGACAACATAGGATGCTTCAAGACCATTTCTGCCCGCCTGAACCGCCATGTCAACTATCGCTACACCGTCCCGCTCCACTAACTTGAAACTTATCTTTCTGAGCCTGTTTATGGAGATTATGACGCTGAATGCGGCCACAACAAGCAGAATGACCGAAATCAGCACATAGAGCGGAAGGAGTTTTTTTATCTGGTCGTAATTGAACCCTTTCATCGTGGGGCACCTCGCGGACACACCCCGAGTGCCGAGATTTTACCTTGGTTGCTCCGATATCATCCGAATGTGCACACCGTGCGGCGGTGTAAACTCGAAAATGGATGGAGACAGCTCAGCGTTCACCCTGACATCCCGAAAGGTCATAACCCGTTTGATTACCGCATCCCCGTGCTTCCTCGTGGAAACCACCTTTTGAGGCAATTTCACGCCATCTCCTGTATCGACATAGTCCATGTATTCGGTGCGGTTGGAAAACCCATCACCTTCAATGGTTATGCTCGATAGAAGAGTATCCTTAAGAGAGAGCTCGATCCCGATGTCCATCTTTATGTCAGCAAAATCGGGCGGGACGAGATGAATCCGCATCAGGGTATCGCCCGGTGTCTCAACTTCGGAGAACTTAAATCCGAGCGAAAGCAGGCTATCGACGATTCTGAACGAGGAGAATGGGGTCTCGACGGAGGATGTGTCCGAAGGCAACACGGAGAAATAGGCCACTGTATCGCCCGGCTGATACATCCACACCCGCTTCCCGTCCACGAGCATGATTCCGGTGTCAGGCGCTGTGAAGTCGTATCTGACCAAGTTGGGGGATTTAAAGAAAAAGCGATAGGCGACAGAATCAACCGTTGAATCGAACGAATATGTCTCTCTGGCACTTACACTCATAGATATGGTCTTTATGTCGCTGTATCGGTCGAGCGCTGCTCTCAGTATTCTGCGGGCCTCTTGCCCATTCGCCGTTACAAGAAACAGAAATAAAATGGCTTTCATACTCTTAAGTTTATCGCCTGGGCGCAATTTTTACAAAACGCACAGAATTGGCGGGAAAAATGTTTTTTCATCTCTGTGACATGGGAAAAGCTTTCTGAAATAGGACAAACGGCCAATCCCTCACTGTTCCATCGCTCACAGCTGCGTTAATATTTAGAGCCTATGAAAAAGAAACTACTTCTGCATATCTGTTGCGCTCCGGACGCCACTTATGGAATCGAATATTTCTCAAAGGAGTTCGATGTCACGGTATTTTTTTACAATCCGAACATCCATCCGGAGGCGGAATACAAACTGAGGCTCATCGAGCTCAAGCGTGTTGCGAGAAGGTTCGGTGTTCCGATGATCGAAGGCGATTACAACCCTGACGCATGGTTTGAGGCCGTCAAAGGTCTTGAAAACGAGCCTGAGGGCGGGAAGCGATGCCCTGTATGCTTCAGAATGAGGCTTGAAGAGACTGCAAAGGTGGCCCATAAGCTTGGATTTGACGCCATCTCGACTGTGCTCACCATTTCCCCGAAGAAGGATTCCGAACTTGTCAACAGGATTGGGCGAGCCGCAGCGCTCAGGTATGGCCTGGAATGGATCGACGCAAACCTCAAGAAAGGCGGCGGCTTCAAGCGAAGCCTCGAACTCTCATCTCTTTTTGAACTGTATCGGCAGGAATATTGCGGATGCGTGTTCAGCCTGCGCGAGGCCGAGCACATCAGGCGCCTGAAGACAATCGAAAGGATTGAGAGGGCGGAATTGGATGGCGACATGATACTGCCGAATTCGAGGTTCCCGGGCACATCCGCGGAGACGTTATTTCGTAAAGAGATACGGGATCGGCTTGAGGAACACGGGAGCTATAACCTAAAGGAGTTTGAGTTCCGCCTCATGGGATGGCGTCCTCTGCTCGCAAGGGTTTCCGTCGCAAAAACCGGGCCTGAGTTCACGGCTCTACCGTGGGTTTATTCGGCTTCCGCTTCGGGACGCGTTAGGGGACTCGTCAACGATGTCAAAGACATAAAGGTAGAAGGCATCAGGTTCAAAAAGCTGAAACTGAGCAAAGGCGGTATTGAGCTGATGGCACGCATCGATGGGCCACCTATCCCGCTTGTCATTGACGAGTTCCCTGCACTGAAACCGGTCATATCCGTTGACAGGGAAGTTCTCAACCATCTGGATAAAAAGTTAGATGTCCAGCTTATTGTGGAGTTTAACGACAGGGCAAGAAGCGGGATTTTACTGGCGTGGCAGGGAAAACCCACGCTCGCCGTGACGGCCCCATTGGATTCGATCTACAATTCCCCTGAAGGCAGCCGCATGGCGTCGGCCATCAAGTTGCTGAAGCTGGCCGAAGGAGGGGTCGAGGATGTGGTTTTCGCTTTTCTCGGAGCAGAGCTGATGCATGGGATTGGGTTCAAAAAGTTCATCGAGGTAGCCTCCGAGATGTTCCCTCAACTTAAGGAAATTATTAGGCTTGGGCCAATTGGACTTGGGGACCGGATAATCCTTTATTACGACTCAGGTTTTGAGGAGCTGGATGACGCTTTTGGCGATGCGCCGTTCCCCGTCATGAGAAAATCCGACATTAGGGATATCTATCCTTACCATGTGGCTATTCTGAAGGCCGAAGGCAATCCACTTTACCACACGGTTAACGACCAGCTCAGTCGAGTAAACGAAAAGCTGGCCAATTCCATCACCGAGGCCGTCGAAAAATACATCGAAGGCCACCATTAGAATGAAACCCTAATCTATCGGCAGAAGGCGCTTAATGCCATCGCATACGCTTCACAAGGTCTCAATATTTACTTTCTGTTTCTCAACCGGATATCAACATCCGCTTTCCAAATCAAAAACCCGCCTTATCAGCGGTTTCACATCACTCTATGGCGCAAAGGGAATCGGTAAAACTCCTTGAATAGCCGAATTATTTTCGTTATTATTTCCACAACGCGTGAGGTGATAATGTGATAAGCAGTAAGCTCATACGAAAAATCTCGGATCTTGATCCGAAGATACGGGAAGTTCTCCTCGACCTGATTGATGAAGTCGAGGAGATGGTCGGGGAAACTGTAAAGAGAGATGATTTTTTAAAGTTTGCTCAGCAGACCAACGAGAATTTCAACAGGGTGTGGGCAGCCATAAATGAACTTGCTGAGGCGCAGAAGAAAACGGAGGAGAGGTTGAACAAACTTGCTCAGCGTGTTGACCAGCTCACTCAGCGTGTTGACCAGCTCGCTGAGGCGCAGATAAGGACCGAAGAGGAAGTTCGGAAACTCGCCGAGAGGATGTCATTCGTCGAGGAGCGGCTTGAGGGTCTCTCCAACTCAGTTGGATATGGACTTGAAAACGAGACCTACAAATATCTGCCCGGTATTTTGAAGCGTGATTTCAACATCGAGGTGGATGGTAAATTAAGGCGGCGATATCTGGATGTCGGGAGCAAGAGAATCCAGATAAACATATTTGGTTATGGACGAAAGGGCGACGAGAGTTTAATGATCGTTGGTGAATGCAAGGTCAGGATGTCCAATAAAGAACTGGACACATTCCTTAAAAGGATCAAGAAGATAGAGGCACAGGAAGGAACAAAGGTCTTCCCTATAGTCGTTGCGCACGATTTCACACCTGAGATGGAGGAGCGGCTGAAAAAGCTCGGAATTACATACTACTGGTCGTTTGAGCTTGAATGAGTTGAAAGAGGAAGCAAGGCTGCACCTTGAACCTGACTTTTCGCTGGTAACTTAAATGCTTTCGTCGGGCTTTCAGACTGTTTAACCGCTCTTCTGTTTCAAAGTCACAAGGGAATTGCTAAATCAACCTATATCATAATCGGTTATCGGTTCTATCCGTATTTTGAAGTTCTTTGTTTCTTCTGTGATCGGAGCGCCCAACATGGCATGGAAGATGGATCGCAAATCGAGCATAGTTTAAGCCGCAAAAAATTAATCTCACATTTTGGCTATAAAAAAATCACCATGGAAGACATCGCCAGAAAAGTCGGCATTGCTAAAGCTACACTTTATCGTTATTTCTCTTCGAAAGAAGACATCCTGCGCGAGATTATCAACCATGAAGGTGAAATCCTGAGAAACAAACTGCAAGAAGTTGTTGAAAAGAACACCTCACCCGATCTCAAAATCGGGAATTACACATATACACGGTTTCATTATCTACGCAAATTGGCACTCTATTACAAAACCCTGTCAGAGGAATATTACGGTCAGATGCCGTTTATCGAACGCGAACGCCAGAGATTTGACCTCTTTGAATTGGACATGCTTGAGAAGATATTGATGGAAGGGCGCGAACAGGGGGTATTTGATGTGCACGACACGCGGCTATATACCTTTGTTCTGCTCCAGGCTGTGAAAGCATTGGAATTACCACTTGCAAGGGGACAAGCGTCGAAAATGGACGACAGAGAGCTCGAGCTCGATGATGTGCTGGATTTGCTGCTTAAGATTCTGATAAGGGTATTGGGAAGAAATGAGATGGACATCTCGTGCCGTGTCATTGCTTAATAGTTCTTTAGAACTTATCGTTGATTTTGCACATACCCGTTTCCACATTAAAATTTGGAGGCCAATGGAACGGAAGCGTGCCTGAATGTGAGGTTATTGGATTTTCAAGCAATTTGCCTTAAGCTTTCGCTGCTGCTTTGTGCATTGGTCAAATGTCAGCAGGAGGAATGAAATGGCTATAACAGATAGTCTGCATCAGATTGGTGTAGAGTTTTACATGTTAAGGAGCGAGGAGCCTGAATTTCACAGAAACATCTATTTCAAGAGGTTCATTGGCCCAGATGGGTCACAAGTCAATATGGTCATGGATCCGGGCACAAAACTTGACCTCTCCCGTGTGATAGCAGCTGCAAACCATCTATTTGGCGGACTCCAAAACATAGATGTAATCTTTGTGAGCCATCAGGATCCTGACCTCACCTCCAACCTCGATGCGCTCCTCTCAGCAGCACCAAGAGCACTTTTGCTTGCCTCGATAGATGCGTGGCGTCTTATCCACATGTATGGACTGCCGGACAACAGATTTAAAGCGATCGAAGACTTCAGAACCGACACGCTGAAGATCAAGAAAACGGGTCACCTCATCAAATTCGTGCCGGCTTACTATTGCCACTTTAGAGGCGCGATGATGGTTTATGACTTTGAAAGCCGGGTGTTGTTCACTGGCGACTTCATGGGAGGAACCGACACGAGGAAAGGACCGGGCATCTACGCAACCGAGGAATCATGGGCAGGAATTGCGCTTTTCCACAGCATTTATATGCCAACCAATTCCGTTGTCAGGGCTACTATCGACAGGATCGGCATGCTGGATCCGTTCCCAGAAGTAATAGCACCACAGCACGGTGATGTTATAAAAGGCGATCTTGTATACGATTTCCTTGGCAGGCTGATGGAGCTTGATGTCGGACTTGACCTGTTGGAGAAGAAGAAACCCGAGAAGGAAACCCTCGCCATAGCCGTTAATGAGTTCCTTGAGAAATTGAGAGCAAGCCATCCTGATATTTTCAACATCGTTTTTGAAAAACTCAAGGAGCCCGGAAAGTTCACCACGCCGTTCTACATACCCGGTGACACAGTGGTGGATGTCAAAGTGGATGTCGAAGATGCCCTTCGATATCTTTGGGATGTGCTTGAAACCAGGATAACAGATCCATCATCGAGGCTTTCCGCTCAGAAAATGCTCGTAACTACGCTTAAGCAATACAACATAAAAATTCCGTTCAAGGTGGAAGACATCGTCGAAAAACCCGAAGAGGGCGGCAGCATAATCATAGATTCTTTCGAATAACTGCACAATTAGCTGTTGAGTGGTGGTAACGATTGGATAAATGCCGCTTTTGGGTAATCAATTGGACACTTTAACAACAGCTCCTGATTAGTATGTAAAAGCTTAGCGATGCATCTATACATTTTGTGATGTTTACATTTTGTCATGAATTTTTTACATGAGGTTCATTTATTTCACAAAACAACGATGTCACAAAGTAGTGCATGTCGTGCCCTTGAAAAATACCATCATTTTGTGCATAATTTCCGCATGAAAACGCGTTGTGATGCAAAAAGTTCAGCATGTAAATGCGGGAATTGGCTTTATAGCCAATTTTTTGTTACATACGACCAGGAGGATGGAAAATGAGAGGAAGAAAAAATGAAATGTATGATGTCAAACTGAAAGACCCCTACATGGACAAAACCAATTATGAAGACCCCACAATTTGTCCCACATGTAAGCTGATTTACCATAACAAAAGATGGTTTTGGGATGAGAAATATTACAATGAATTGATGGAAGATAGAAACAAAGTGCATTTCAAGGAATGCCCAGCGTGTCGCAAGATAAGGGATCACTACCCGCTGGGCATTGTTCGATTTTCCCTTGACGGGCTTCGGCCCGACGAATATGAGAATTTGAAACGCAGGATAGAGAACGAAGCTGAATATGAGATGAAGAGGAATCCCCTTGCAAGGATCATGAATCGCCACGAGGAGGATGGGTATTACATCGTCGAGACAACTACGGAGACGCTTGCCAAAAAGATAGCTAAAGCGGTCGAGAAAACATTTCATGGTAAACTTTCATATAGCTTTTCGGATGGGCAAAAGTTCCTAAGGATAGAATGGAGCAGGAACTCAGAAGCTTAGCTGAAAAAATAAAACCCTCTAAAGTAATAGTAGTGCTCACGGGGGCCGGTGCGTCAAAGGAGAGCGGAATACCCACTTTCCGTGACAAAGATGGCCTCTGGAGCCAGTATGATATGGAGCGTTTTGCATCACTTGATGGGCTTCTGGCTGATCCCCGCAGGGTCTGGGAGTGGTATAGAGATCGGTATTTGGAGGCGAAGAGAGCGCAGCCCAATCCTGGCCATAAGGCGCTTGCGGAGATCGAGGCGTTGCTTAGAAACCGAGGCAAGGATTTTGCCATCATAACTCAGAATATCGACGGACTGCATCAAAAGGCCGGCTCGGAGAATGTGATAGAAATCCATGGCAGCCTTTACAGAGCTAAATGCATGGAATGCGGAAAAACCTATGCAATGGACGATGTGATAAACGGTTCGCTTCCACCTTACTGCGAGTGTGGAGGGCTTATCCGACCGGATGTGGTGTTTTTCGGCGAACCACTCCCTGAACGGGAGATGGAAATGGCCATCTACTATGCCCAAAATGCCGATGTGTTCATAACCGCAGGCACCTCTGCGGTCGTTTATCCAGCCGCTTCTCTTCCATACATCGCCAAGGATGCTGGAGCAGTGCTTGTTGAAGTCAATGTCGAGGATACACCGTTGACGCCGCTCTGTGATTTCGTTCTTAGAGGCAGATTTGGTGAGGTGTTGCCCCGTCTTTACGATGAGATCAAAAACTCGATTTGAAAATGAGCAAAGAAAAGAGGAAACATAAGAAAAAAGATGAGGATAAACCTCCGAGTAGCAGTCTGTTCAGAAAAATCGGCAATGTTATCGGTAAGATATTCTCAGGTGTTAAGTTCGAATGGGAATTAACCCGTTCAGCTTCTGGAATAGTTAACGAAATCGTTCATCTTAAGGACTTTAAAAGGAATTTCATTACAGGACTTGCCACCCTTGTGCCGCTTCTTGTTACCCTTTATGTGTTTTACCTCATCATCGAATCAGTAGGCGGCACACTCGCCAACCTTCTGATACTAATCCCCTTTATCAACAGGCTTCCGAAATTTATATTGACCTTGCTTTCACTTGGTCTTGTTGTGCTTATGACCTACGCTGTTGGCGCTATGACAAGCCATTGGGCGGGTCAAGAGATGATTCAGCAGATAGAGTCCCTCATTCTGAAGCTTCCGCTTGTCAAAACCATCTATCTTCCAGCTAAAGAACTGACACAAACAATCTTCACAAGGAAAAAGCTTTCGCTAGGCCGCGTAGTGCTTGTCGAATTTCCGACGGAAGGCAGCTATGCCCTCGCATTCATAACATCCGATTTCGGAGGCGCACTTGGAGAAAAATACTACAATGTGTTCGTCCCAACCACGCCTAACCCCACATCTGGCTGGTATTTGATTATGCCATCGGAAAAGGTTAAATTTTTAAACATCAAACCTGAAGCTGCTCTGAAAATAATTATTTCTGGTGGGATTATGTTCTCTGATCAGGAAGTGGAAAATATCACAAAACACCTTGAGGAACAGGCTACAAATGGGGGGCAAAAAGAGGGATGAAAATGATAGGAAAGATGATAGGCAGGTTATTCAAAGGACATAAATTGAAGAATATCGACGATTTTGAGAAAGCCGTTAAGGAAATCACCTCTATTGCCAGAGAAAGAGGAGTTATCGATAACTTCGTTGCCAACATGCTTGAAAGGGTTTTGGTCCTGTCTCGCAAGGAGGTCGGCAAGATAATGGTGCCTCGCGTCGATATGGTCTCCGTGAATGAGGACCAGCCGTTAACGGAGGCTATCGAAATCTACAAAAAATATGGTTTTTCAAAAATGCCGATAGTCTCAGGTAGGTCTGACAGGGTCGTTGGAATCCTTTATGTGAAAGAACTGCTCAAAAACCTCGATAAAATTGCCACTTCCAAGGTTCGGGACTTCAAATGGACCGCTCATTTCATCCCTGAGTCTAAAAAAGTGCTTGATACTCTGCGGCTTTTCCAAAGAAACCACATCTCGATCGCGATCGTGGTGGACGAATTTGGCAGCGTTATAGGGCTTGTCACCCTCGAGGACATTCTCGAGGAGATCGTCGGGGAGATATGGGAGGAATTCGACAAAGAGGAAAAGCTATGGAGAAAGATTAGGGAGGGAGAATATGAATTTATAGCAAAGATAGACCTTGACGAGGTGTCAAAGATACTCGGCATTGAATTCGATGCCGATGATTTTCACACTCTTAGTGGGTTTATAATGTCAAAAATCGATAAGTTTCCGGCCAAGAACACGGAAATCAGCTACAAGGGCTACAAATTTATCGTAACCGACGCCACCCAGCAGCGAATTAAAAAGGTTCGTGCCATCAAACTGGCGTCGGACAACTCATAATACCTACTAACACCCTATAAAATATTAGCAAACTGGAGGATTTCATTGAATTTGTTGCTAACATTACTCATGATCACACAATTCAGGTATCTTACAAGGGCCGAGATAATGGATTCTACAAGGCCATTTGCGGAAGTGACATGGTATTGCGATTCGGCGAATGTGGCACCTGTCCCGGAATGCCCCGATTGGTATCCCGATTATCAGGCGGGAAACACTTATCAGGGAATGGCATACGAATACGGAGGGTGGGATCGCGTAGGCCGTTTTCTTGACAAGCTTCAAGCTGGCTACAGGGCTGGATCCCATTCCGATAACGACTGCATATCGGGAGGAGGCGATCCATGGTGGGCCACGGGTCAGGACTGTTCCGGGCTCGTCTCAAGGGCATGGCAGCTTCCATACAAGCACAGCACTGGCATGTTGCCGGACATATCCCATCAAATAGACTGGAACGAATTGCTCCCCGGTGATATCATCGATTGGCCGCGCCACCATGTGGTGATCTTCGATGCATGGGCAGATTCCAATCACACGCATGTCTTCATCTATCAGGCCACTGACAGGCGACCAAATCCATCGACAACAGGACGGGACTATCGAAATATCGCCAACTACATGTCGTATTACACTCCATATCGATACAATTTCCTGATCAATATCGAGGAGGATCCCATGCCTCAGGACGAGAGAGCTGTGGCGGATGTCTTTCTCGATGGCAGTGTGCCGACCCTGAGATTTAACCCTCTTGCCGATGGAACTGCAGATGTCAGCATCTTTGATGTTGCTGGGCGTATGGTATCATCCGTCAAGATGGAAATCACAGGCGGGAAACGCTACCAGCTGCCGCTTTCCAGAAGCGGTGTGTATTTTGTGAGGGTGAACCTCAACGGGCATAGGCTCTTACAGAAAAAGATCGTCTATGTTAAATGATTGAAATGTGACAGGGAGGGTGCATTACCCTCCCTGCAACCTCAAAACTTCTTGAACTTGCTCGAAGGGACACCACAAACGGGGCATTTCTCAGGCGGCGTTCCTATGTGGGTGTAACCACAAACAGGACAGATGTAAATTTCTCCTATTTCGATGTCTTTGCCCTCTGAAACCTCTTTCTTCGCCTGCGAGTAAAGCTCAGCGTGTATCTTCTCAGCCTGAAGGGCAAAATCCATCGACCTCTTCGCCCCATTCTCCTCCTGAACCTCAGCTATGGCCTTGTATGCAGGATACATCTCCTCTATCTCGAATGTTTCACCGTCGATGGCCTCCTGAAGGTTATCGACCGTCTTTTTTAAAAGGCCCAAATTCCTTGCGTGATTTGTGGCATGCACCTGCTCGGCGTAGGCAATGGCTTTAAAAAGGCGAGCGACATTTGGAAAGCCTTCCTTCTCAGCAATCTCGCTGAACACGATGTATTTCATGTGTGCCATGGATTCCCCGGCAAAGGAATCGTGTAGGGCCTTTTCGGTCATCTTCTTCATTACTTACCTCCTTTTGAGTTGCCTAAAGTATAATGCATAAAATGTCGTTATTTGCATTAAGGTAGGAAGTTCCATCAGAAATATGATGAAAATTAAGGCGTCGCCTTACTTCCTGCTTAAAAATTTGTAGAGTAATGCACCGGCGACAAGCGTTACCAATCCTTCAGTGAACTGTTTTCGCAATAGGAAGAATATCCCTGCCCCTATGAAAAGCGTGACAAGAAACGCCACCATCAGGTTCAGGATTGTCTTTTCAGACATCACCACAGTTTCATTGCTTCTCGCACTTTTATCATCGTGGCTTCGGCCTCCGCTCTCGCCTTCTTTTCCCCTTCGTTCAATATCTCGGTAACAAGTTGCGGATTTGCCTCGTATTTGCTACGCATCTCCCTTATCGGCTCAAGCTGCTCGTTCATGTGCTTTATCAGGTTGAGCTTACATGCAACGCATCCGAGTTTGCCAGCCTTGCAATCCTCCTCGATCTGAGGGACTTCATCGGGATTGAATATCCTGTGATAGGCGAAGATCGGGCATTGTTCGGGGTGGCCCGGGTCGTTTTTCCGTATCTTGGCCGGATCTGTGTACGCCTTTCTGATCTTTTTCTCTATCTCGTTCGGCGGATCGCTTATGTAGATGGTGTTTCCATAGGATTTTGACATCTTCCTGCCGTCCGTCCCGGGCACTTTTGGGAATTCGGTCAGCACGGGTTCCGGGATTGGGAAGACCCTGTCATACATCGAGTTGAAGCGCCTTGCTATCTCGCGGGTCAATTCAAGGTGAGGCAGCTGGTCAGCCCCTATTGGGACATGATCAGCTCGATAAACAAGTATGTCGGCGGCCTGAAGTATTGGATAACCGAGAAGGCCGTAATTCACGAGATGACCATAGGGGAGGTCTTCCTCGCTGCCAGTGAATGCATCCTTCAAGCTTTCCATAAATGCATCTTTAAGTTTCGCTTTCAGGACAGCTTTGTAGGAAGCGCTGTCAAGGTTGCCCTGTTCGTATTGTTCCAGAATCTCCAAGAACGAGTTGACGGCCGTCTCTGCCGATTGCTCAAGGACCTTCTTGGTCTTGTGTTTGAGTTCGCTGACCCTGAGTTCCGCAATTTTTTCCTTGAATGTAGGGACACGGAGCAACCTCGAAAGCGATACAAGCATCGAGAAAAGCACATGAAGCTCAGCATGTTGCAGGACATGGGACTGAACAAAAAGGACCGATTTCTCGGGATCAATGCCCGTCGCCAGCCAGTCAAGGGTAATGTTGAAGATGTTATCCCTCAATTGATCCGTTTTATCGTAAGCGTCTGTCAATGCGTGCCAATCCGCTATCTCAAAATAACACTCATACTCATCTTGTAACTTCCTCCAGTTTGAAAGGACCCCGACAAGATGACCTATGTGCAACCTGCCAGTAGGCCTCATCCCTGAAAGTATCCGCCCCTTTTTGGTGCCGTTCATCACCATCCTCCTTATTTTCTCTGCTGCAATTTTACGAATTGTGTCAGGGATATTATAAACCAGCTCATCCTCCAGAAATTTCATATCGATGTAATGCACATCGGAAAATTGCGTGAAGCTTTGGGGGAGATTATAATTTTGAAACTCACGGAGAGGTGCCCGAGCGGCCGAAGGGGCACGACTGGAAATCGTGCAGGGGACTAAAATCCCCTCGCGGGTTCGAATCCCGCCCTCTCCGTTTAGATATGGGGCCGTAGCTCAGTTGGGAGAGCGCCAGAATCGCACTCTGGAGGTCAGGGGTTCGAATCCCCTCGGCTCCATTTAGGATTTTGATACATCATGGATTTCATCAAGCCTGGCATAAATGATATAATCGACATCTTAATTGTCGCATTTATTTTTTATCAAATCCTCAAGCTGTTCAGAGGCACCCGTGCTACCTACATGCTATGGGGTATAGTCATCATCCTTCTCCTGGCGTTCCTCGCCCAATTTCTTAACCTTGTGGCGCTTAAATGGCTCATTTCAGTTGTCGAGACCATCGGGCTCATAGCGCTCATAGTAGTTTTTCAGCCTGAGATCAGGCGCGCATTGATGGAGCTTGGCAGAAATCCGCGAATACGCTCCCTTTTCATGCACGGCGTGAAGGAACCCATACCGATCGACGAGATAACGAAAGCTGTTTTTAACCTGAGAGACAGAGGACTTGGCGCAATCATAGTGATCGAGAGGGAGATCGGGCTCCGCGATTACATCACAGAGTCCGGCATTGAGCTGGATGCCAGGATCGTGGCGCCACTTATAGTCTCCATTTTCGTGCCGCCTGGCCCGTTGCACGACGGGGCCATGATCATAAAAGGGGACAGGATCATCGGGGCTAGAGTACTTTTACCCCTGTCCGACAACCCAGAGATATCGGCGGAGTTCGGAACACGCCATCGCGCAGCCATAGGGATAACCGAAAACTCCGATGCCGTAGCGATAGTGGTATCAGAGGAAAGAAAATCTGTAAGGGCAGCCGTCTCAGGGTCATTGACTGCTCCGCACACAAAAGAAAGCCTTAAGAAGCTCCTCGAAAAACATTTTGGCAGCGAAACTGGAAATACCACAGGCAATCAACATGCGAAAAAAGAAGGGTTCACAAGTGACAGTGAAGGAGGCAATCAAGCGTGAATTCTGATCTCAAACTCAAGATTTTGTCTCTGCTACTTGCAATAGTCGTGTGGTTCCACGCTGTTACAGAGAAAGTCTATATATCCCATGCCTCGCTTCAAATTGAATACAAACTCCCCCCAAAGACATACATCATAAATTCGCCGCCTAAAGAGTGTGAGCTTTTAGTCCGTGGTAAGGGCAAGATGCTCATACTTTTCAACCTCCACAAACACAGAGTCACCGTGGATCTATCAAAATACAGGCCCGGTAAGCGTGTGGTCAAAGTGCCCATCCCGAACTACCGTGAAGTCGAAATTGTGAGTTGTATGCCCCAGAAAGTTGCCGTAGAACTGGATAAAATGGCAACCAAGAAGGTTAATGTAATTCCTGTTGTTGTTGGTGCACCGGCTGAAGGGTATAGTGTTGCGGAAGTGAGGGTTGATCCTCCTAAAGTCAAGCTCATAGGCCCATCAAAGTTGATCAGAAACATCAAAAATGTGCTTACACAAGATGTGGATATAGACGGAACTATACAAAGTTTCGGGAAGCGAGTTAAAGTCATTGTGCCGCAAGATACAACCGGACTGATAACCCCTGATCCTCCTGATGTGAATGTCATGGTGACCCTTGAGGAAACCGAGATAGATTCCGTCCTTATCCCGATTGCGGTCAGAAGCTCAAGGTGGAGCTCTTTCAAGCTTGAGCCTTCAGAAG
The DNA here is from genome assembly GCA_015489175.1 of Caldifarciminota bacterium. Lineage (GTDB taxonomy): Bacteria > Hydrothermota > Hydrothermia > B15-G9 > B15-G9 > WGAI01. The sequence goes on from WGAI01000020.1 coordinate 16,217, forward strand.
TTACCCTGTTTTACAGAGTGCCCAAGAGTTTAAAAACGCATATAAAATCCACGCAGTTCCACGCATGGGTAGAGGTGGACACCACTGCGGACAGAGGGGACAAGCTGGAACTGCCTGTCAACTCTAAAGGGCCAAAAGATGTCAAAATAGTTGGAACAAATCCATCAAATGTTAAAGTTTTTATTCGTAGATAGCGAAAAATCGTTATAATTTGAGAAGCTTAAAATTTAGGAGGTTGCATGTGATGAAAGTCCCTCTTATTGACCTTGTCAGGCATCATAAGCCCATATTGGATGAGCTTAATGAGGCCGCTCAGAAGGTGATAGCTTCAGGTAGATATATACTTGGGCCTGAAGTCAAAGCTTTTGAAGAAGAACTTGCTCAATATCTTGGTGCCAAACATGTTGTGGGTGTAGGCAACGGGACAGATGCTCTTAGGCTTGCGATAGAAGCCATCAGGTTGAAACCCGGTGATGAGGTTATTACAACACCGTTCACATTTGTCGCTACCGCTGAAATCATAGCTGTTGCCTGCGCAAAGCCGGTGTTTGTCGATGTTGAGGACGATACACTCAATATCAATCCTGATCTCATTGAAGATGCGATAACCGAGCGCACGAAGGCGATCATCCCCGTTCATCTATTCGGTCAGGGCGCAAAGATCGAAAAAATCAACGATATAGCCAAGAAACATGGGATTGCCGTCATCGAGGATACAGCGCAGGGCATTGGAGCTGAGCGGCATGGCAAAAAACTTGGAACAACGGGCACCATGGGCACGCTCAGCTTTTTCCCCACCAAAAACCTGTCAGCGCTCGGCGATGCAGGAGCCGTTATAACCAATGACGATGACCTTGCACACATGCTTGTTACGCTGCGGATACACGGTGCAGAAGCCAAATATCATCATGTGAGGCTTGGATTTAACTCAAGGCTCGACGAAATACAGGCGGCTCTTTTGAGGGTCAAACTCAGACACATAGACGAATGGAACCGCAGGAGAAGGGAGATCGCCGCCGTTTACACCGATGCTCTTAAAGATTATGTCAGGACACCTGTGGTCGATGAGGGTAATGTGCATATTTTCCACCAATACACCATCAGAACGGAAAGGAGAGATGAGTTGAGAGAGTATCTCGGCAACAAAGGAATTGCGACTGCCATCCACTATCCCGTGCCGCTCCACATGCAGCCCGTATTCCAGTCGCTTGGCTACAAAGAGGGCATGTTCCCGATCGCCGAGAAAGCGGCTCGCGAAGTACTGTCTTTGCCGGTTTTCCCTGAGATGACAGAGGAAGAGATCGACCATGTGATAAACTCTATCATAGAATTCTTCAAAAAGTGAAAATTTATTTGATCTCTGATTCCCATTTTGGCTCCGATCGCGGCAAACTTCCGAGCCGTAAAAGGGAGGAGCTTTTTTTTGAATTTCTCAGGATGGCCCGGTCCGATGCTGACTTGCTAATTCTGCTCGGCGATATTTTTGATTTCTGGTTCGAGTATAAGCATGTAATACCGGGCCATTACTTTCATATTCTGAAAGAGCTACACGATTTTGCGAGCTCCATCGAGACCCATTTCGTGGGAGGTAATCACGACCTATGGGTGGATGGTTTCATCGAGTCACTCAACATATCTGTCCACAGGGAAAGTTTTGAGTTTGAACTTGATGGCAGGAAGCTGTTCTTCGCACATGGAGACAAGCTAAGGAACACCGATCTCGGGGGCAAAACGGTTAGGATGATCCTCTCAAACAAAGTCTCCATCGGCCTTTTCTCTCTCATCCATCCTGACATTGCCTATGAGATTGCGAGATTTGTCTCAAATGCGTCGAGGAACAGGTCATCAAAGGAAGAAGCGCCGTCGAACCCGATGCCTAACGCCGCTGTCGAACTCTTTGAGGAAGGGTACAGCCTTGTTGCGCTTGGACATACACATGTGCCATATCTGGATTACTGGAACGATAAGATATTTCTTAGCACCGGCGATTGGTATAATGTATTCAACTACGCGGTGGTAACGGAAAGCGAGGTGTCGCTTTATTGGTATCTTGAGAATCGAAAGAAAACGATTAAGTGGAAGTCTTAAGGGCGGTCTCAGGCCATAGTGGCCTGAACATGAGCCATTGATCTGGCATTTGCCTTATGAGTTTTTCAAGGTCTCTGAGTATCTGCTCAGCGTAGAACTTGACTATTTCGGTGCGATTACCTTTCAATCCCGGGATGATCGGCTTTCCCATTAACCTCACACGATAGCGAAGTTTGCCAAGTCTCTGGCTGTAAACAGGTATCAAAGTAGCTCCTGTGGCCATAGCGAGCTTGATGTGGGCAGTGACAAGCCGCGTTGGCCTGCCAAAAAATGTCAGTGTGATATTTGAGTTGGGGTCAGGCCATTCCACGCCTGTGGCCACGATGCCGTTGTTTAAAAGCCTTTTGATGGCCTCTCTGATGGTATGCGTGTTGGCAGGAGTAGTGTAAAGTCCAAGCTCGTTCCTTATGCGGTTCTGCTGGATGTGGGCGCTGTAAGGGTTGGGGTATGTTAAGAGCTGCGGCGACTCATACCTGTTAGCAAAAGCGATCGCAGGTATGTCGAAGTTGCCGATATGACCGCTCACGATCAATGTCCCCTTTCCTCTTTTCTTCGATGCATAGTACACCTGTTCAAATTCTGCATCAAACTCAATCCTGTCGAGATAGTGCATCTCAGGCTTTGATAACACCTTAAAGAGGTCATAGTAAACATATCCGGATGTAACAATGATTTTTCTGAATAGCCTGTGAATCTGGCGTTTTTTGTAGTGTGGAAATACAACCCTGAGGTTGCTCGTGACAGCCCGATACAGGTTACTCTTCTGCGCCATGGATATACCTGTCACGATGTGAGCAAGCATCTCGATGAACCATGGCGGAGCATGTCGCCCGAGGAACATCCCGGTTTGCCATCCTTTTGAACTGTTAAAAAAATCCTGTAAGTCCATAACCTAACCCCTTTGTCTCAATGAAGTGTTTATGTTGGGACTTTTATGATAAACCACTCATTCACCTCGTGCATGTTAAGTGCGTCCTGTATACACACACTTTACAGGCCTTAAGTGGGTTCAGGTGATAAACAAATCGGTTTGCAATCTTCTACAGGTAGATTTACCATTGACACAAATTTTATAAAAGGGAGGCATTGAGATGTCACAGTTCATGATGCTGATGTTAGCGACTGCCCTCACAGGACAGCCGAATGTCACGCTCACCGAACACGATTCCATGAATGTCAGGTTCATCGGAAGGTGGAATTTCGGCATGGCGAGAGCGATCTACATGCAGGATACACTGGCCTTTTTGGGATCAGGCAATGGTGTGTATGTAATTGGCATCGAAAATGATGTGGCTCCTCACCTCATATCCGAATTCGCCACCCGTGGCGTCGTTATGGACATTTTTGTGGAAAACGACCGCATCTATATCGCTGACGGAGAAGATGGAGGACTTGAGATATGGGACATCAGCGATTTGTCTGCCCCGCATAGATTGGGTTCCTTACAGACAGAGGGAGATGCCTTAGGGATTTTCGTTTCCGGCAATTACGCTTATCTTGCCGACGGATATAACGGCTGGCTCAAGATTATGGATGTAACCGATCCATCAAATCCCGTGCAGCTAAGCCGATTTTACGCCCCATACGCCAGCGATGTCTATGTTGTCGGAAATTACGCCTACATTACAGAGGGAAGGAACGGGCTTGCGATTGTCGATGTGAGCGACCCTTCCAATCCTCAGAGCATGGCGTCATTTGACACTCCGGGATATGCAACAGGCGTGTATGTCACAGGCAACTGCGCCTATGTCGCAGATGGCAATTCAGGTCTGAGGATCATCGATGTGAGCGTTCCGTCGTCACCACATGAGATCGGTTATGTGGATAACATTCAAGCAGTTAAATGCTTTGTGGCAGATGGCTATGCTTATGCTGCAAGCGGAAATCCAACCCTTTACATGGTAGATGTCTCTGATCCTTCTAACCCTGAAGCTGTTTCCTATTATTACGGCGTCCAGCTGTTCAACGATGTGTATGTGAGAAACGGGTATGCTTACACGGCCAACGGTTATGACGAGCTCAGCATAATCGATGTCAGGGACACAGCCAACCTCGAAATCGTAGGAAGATATAACACGATTTCAGGATACGCATTCGGCATAAGTGCGTCGGGGAACTCAGCCTATCTTGTCGGCGAAGGCGACATCTACGACACATCAGGATGGTTCAGAATTATTGACATCAGTGACCCATCTAACCCAACGGAAACAGGGTATGCACCCATCATGCAGTCACCGAGAGACATATCGGCTGATAGCAATTACGCCTACATCGTAGGCTTTGAGACATTTCAGATTGTGGAAGTCGATACATCACCTCCTCGTGTCATCGCTTCACTGAATTACCCCTACACCGAACTGCGCAGGGTAACGAAATACGGCAATCATGCATACGCATTTGTCGATTCCTCCGTCCGCATTATCGACATCAGCGATCGCTTGAGCCCTTATGAGGTTGGCAGATACGATATGCCATATTACACACCAAACGGGATGGTGGGCCTGTTCCTTGCCGACACTATACTCTATGTGGCAGACGACACCGCGGGTTTATTTGTCCTTGATGTCAGCGATCCTCAAAACCCGGCATTGATCTCAAACTATCGCGATGATGGGGCAGCGAACGACATCTATGTTAGGGGCAATTACGCATACCTTGCAGATGGATGGGCTGGCCTTAAGGTTTTGGATGTCAGTGACCCGCATAACATAACTGAGATATCAAGTTATTCTACACCTGCAAACGCTATCAGGGTTTACGGAGCAATCGATAAACTATATCTCTCACTTGGAGCCAGTTTCTATACTTTTGACATCACCAATCCTACAAACCCTCAATTTGAAGGATATTACGAAGTTGCCGGTTTTGTGGATAAATTTGCTTATGGCATGGGGTATTTACTTACAGCGGAATATGATGCAGGCATGGGGATCTACGAATATCATCCCGATAACGCCATAAGTGAGGGCGACGAATCAGCTATACCGTCCGATATCATAATCTCAAACGGTTCTCTGAACCTGACATTTACAGTCAAGAGAGGCGCAACGATGGATATCGAACTGTTTGACATATCAGGCCGTCGGCTGTGGCATGGAAGCTTTACCGAGGGCAAACATCACCTGAGCAAGACCATGCATTCGGGGGTTTACATCCTTAGGTCGGTGCTACATGCCGCATGGGGGACACGGTCGAGTTCCCAGAAGATTTTGGTCGTCGATTAGAACGCACATAGCTTTCTATAAGTTGGTGAGGCTAATAAACTATCGCTAAATGTGGTAGCTCTGCTCAATTGGCCACGCACTTGCCATAACGCAAAATCTGCAAAATTCTAACCGAGAAACGCTCAAGGATTTCGGAAATTTCTTGACCGCCAGTTCGCTATGGCATTAAAATCCAGTCAAAAGAAGGAGGTTGGGGATGTTAAAAAGAATATTTGCTTTAATAGGTTTGGCATTGCCATACACTCTTTTAGCCCAGGACACCACATCGACTGGTGGGGGTTTACCAGACACAACTCAGAACTATATGGTTGGGCCACATGGTGTGTCGTTGCTTACAATTGCGCTGATAGTCTTTGCTATTTACATAATCGTCATTTTTGTGTATTTCGGTTACCTTCTCCACAAAACAGCCGAGCTCCAGAGAAAGAACAAGTTAGATATTGATATGAGCCGTCTTCCACTTGGCATACCTGAAGGGTCTGTCAGATCGACTGTTACTTTGAGCTTCATTTTTATCTTCGTGTTGTGGCTGTTTGTCTCCACAGCCGTGCACGGAAAGCCGGATGTACCTGAGCAGCTGTTTGGCATCTTGATGGCGATTGTAGGCTTCTATTTTGGATCGAGGGCGAGTTCATCAGCTGGAGAACATGTTGTGCCTCAGGAAAGGCATGGCACTATCAGGGGGCGCGTGAAACTTGAAGGCAGTAACGACCACTCAGGGGTCAGAGTCAAAATTGAGGAGACGGGAGCTTCTGCCGTTACTTCAAGTTCAGGCGAGTTCGTTATTGAAGATGTGCCTCCAGGGACATACACCCTGACATTTGAAAGAGAGGGTTATCTGGATAGAACTGTCGATCATGTTAGGGTTACAAGCGGTGGTGTGGCCTCTATCGGCGTGATTGAGCTTATAAAACTTGACTTTGATGACGACGAAATTTAGATGAACGGAGGATTAAATCATGGCAAAAAGGATATTTTTGTGCGCCGGCCACAGTAAAGTATCGCCCGGCTATGTTACCCGTGAGTTCAGGGAATTTGATCTGAACTACGAGGCTTTGAAAATCGTATCAAAACGGCTTCAAAAGATGGGTTTCGAGGTCATAGAGCTCGATGAGGCAGTCTATGATCTACCTTATCCACAATATCTTACGCGTAGGATAGAGATAATTAACGAAACGCATGCATCACGCAGAATAGATCTGGCGATAGACCTTCACCACAACTCGTCCTCTTCGGTGAGGGCAAACGGATCATGGTTTATTTACGGCTCCGAATCCGGTGGGCAGCTCTCGAGGATTATGGCGGCGTCCATGCAGAGCATAGGCCACAAAGCCAGAGATATAAGCCTTGAAGAGCTCGGGCGCAGGCTTGGATTTATAAAGAAGACACACCCTGTCGCTGTGATCATCGAAAATGCGTTCATGAGCGGGTCAGTAGATAAACTGATCCTCAGATTTGCAAGAGGTTTGCTTTACAACGCTGTTGCTGATGCGATAGCCGATTCGCTCAATAGTTGATATTTTGTTATGAGAAAAAGGTGGATAAAGCGTCCTGACTCATTTAACAGCGATCAGGTAGCCAGAGAATATCGGATACCTCGAGCGATAGCCAGAATTCTGGCAACAAGAGGAATCTCCTCCTCTCAAATCCTTGAATTTTTAGATCCTGATCTGAAGAAATTGCATTCTCCCCTGCTGCTCAATGACATCGATGTGGCGATCTATAGGTTGCGCGAAGCTATAGATAACGGGGAAACCATTTTCATTTATGGAGATTATGATGTTGATGGAGTGACATCCCTCGCATTGCTTTACCGAAACCTGAAACGGCTTGGGGCGAAAAAGCTTATTCCTTACATCCCTGACCGTTTCGTCGAGGGATACGGATTGTCAGAAAAAGGAATTTACGAGGCGAAGGAGAACGGAGCTTCCCTCATCATAACCGTCGATTCCGGGATAACTGCCATCAAGGAAATCAAGCTCGCATCGGAGCTCGGCATAGATGTGATCGTGACCGACCACCATGAGCCAAAAGACGAGTTGCCTAAGGCACTCGCTCTTGTCAATCCCAAGCTCGGCAAATACCCGTTCAAATTGCTTGCGGGCGTGGGGGTTACCTACAAGTTTCTTGAGGCCTTCTACAGCGAGTTCGACATCCCCACCAAAAGTTTGATGTGGGATCTCGATCTTGTTGCTCTCGGAACGGTTGCAGACCTCGTGCCTTTGATAGACGAGAACCGCATTCTGACGAAATACGGCCTCATCGTGCTCGAAAAAACGCGTAAGGTCGGATTGATGGCGTTGAAGAATATCGCTCGTTTGAACGGCGGCCCAATGCAGGCGTGGCACATCTCATTCATACTTGGCCCGAGACTGAATGCCATGGGAAGACTATCCACAGCCATGAAATCCTTGCAGCTTTTGATAACCCGAAACGGCCAGCAAGCGCTTGAGCTTGCGCGTGAGCTCGAAATTGCCAACAAGAACAGACAATCAATTGAGCGTGAGATATTCAAAGAGGCTGTGGAGATCGTAGAAAATGAGATAGACCTTGACAGCGAACATGTCCTTGTGTTAGGCAAAGATGGATGGCACGAAGGCGTTATCGGCATTGTCGCATCAAGACTTGTGGATCGATATCGCCGCCCTGTGCTGCTTGTCAGTTTTAAGGATGGGCTTGGAAAAGGCTCTGCCCGCAGCATAAGGGAATTCCCATTGCACGACGCTTTGAAACAGGCGGAGGAGCATCTCGAATCATTTGGTGGCCACCAGTTTGCAGCCGGGTTTAAAGTCACCGAGGAGAACCTTGATAAACTTGCGGCGAGTTTAAACCGCATAGCGTCTGAGATGTTGTCAGATACCGAGTTTCTGCCCGAGCTTGAATATGATGCTGAGGTAGTCCTTGCCGAAATCGACAGGGAATTCATGTTTTATTACGATAAGCTTGCGCCGTTCGGATACGGCAATCCCCAGCCACTGCTCCTCGCAAGAAATGTCGAGATAGTGTCAAAACCCCGAATCGTTAAGAACAGACATGTTAAGTTTTCGGTAAGTGATGGGACGGACAGAAGGGCAGTAATATTTTTCGATGGAATTGAAAGGATTGAGGATTTATGGGTTGGCAGAGTAATCGATATCCTGTTCTCAATAAAAGGGGACGATCTCAAACTTGTTGATTTCAGAGATGCCAACGAAAACGGAGAAAGGAGCGAGCAATGAAACTATTTAAAGGCAGAATAGTGTCCTTCAAAAGCGATGAGAAAACCATCGACATACCCGATGGGTACATCATCGTCGATGACATGGGCAAAATTATCGAGGTGGGGCAGAAAAAAATTCCATCAGGTGAGTTCGAGGTGTTCGATTTCTCGAAATTCGTGATATTTCCGGGCTTTTTTGACATCCATGTTCATCTGCCACAATTTGACCAGAGGGCAAGATGGGGTAAAAACTTGCTTGAGTGGCTCGAACATTACATCTTCCCTGCTGAACAGAAATTTGCCAGAGACGAAGTCGCAAGGGACACGGCGCGCAGATTTTTCAATTCATTGGTGAGCAACGGAACGACCACGGCGGTGATCTATTCATCCGCTCACCGCAGCGCCACTGAGATAGCATTTGAAGAGGCACGCAAGATAGGTATCCGCGCTCTGATAGGGCAGGTTCTGATGGACAGAAACGCCCCTTTAGAGATGCTGACAACACCTGAGAGAGCGAAAAAGGATATTGAAGCTGTTGCATCCCAATGGCACGGCTATGACGACCGACTTTTTTATGTTGTGACACCGCGCTTTGCAATAAGCTGTTCGATGGAGCTCATGAAAGCGGCTTCAGAGGTGGCCGTCGCAAATGGGCTTTACATCCAGTCCCATCTCTCCGAACAGGTACCTGAGGTCGAATTTGTCAGAGAATTATTTCCTGACATTCCAAACTACACATCCGTCTATCACGCTGCCGGTCTGCTTGGCGAGAAGACGATAATGGCACACGCTATCCATCTGTCAGATAAGGAGTTGGAGCTTCTACGAGATACCGGAACGAAGATTGCACACTGCCCATCGTCAAACTTCTTCCTCCACAGCGGCCGCATGGACATGGAATTGATAGAAAAATATGACCTCGATGTAGGTGTAGGTTCAGATGTGGCAGGCGGGCCTTTTATAAACATGCTTGAAGTGCTGCGTGACGCTTACTACGCCAACAGGATAAGTCCCATCAAGGCTTTTTACCATCTGACCCTTGGCGGGGCGAAGGTGCTGGGCTGGGAAACGAAGGTCGGCACAATAGAGCCGGGTCGTGAGGCGGATTTTACCATTATTGACCCTCGACCGCTGGCGAATGTCAACGATGAGCTGACCGATGTGCTTGCCAAGCTGATGTTTCTTGGCGATGACCGCAATGTGGTCGCCACCTTTGTCAGAGGGAAACAGATATGGCATAAATGATGTTAAGGAAAGGCGTTAAGATATTTCTGAGAATACTGATCGCCACCTTCATGTTGTTGCTCATCGGATATGCCGTTTATTCCAGTTTCCCTGACGGATCGGAGTTCAAGCACAAAAATCCGAAGCTCACGGCTGTTATGCGCCAGCGTATTGAAGAAGCCCAAAAAGCAGGACTTAAGCCGCGAATCCGTTACATCTGGGTGCCACTGTCGAAAATTTCGCCGCATCTAATTCGTGCAGTGATACTTTCGGAAGACGCCAGGTTTTATCAGCATCATGGTTTTGACTTTCAGGCCATAAAGCTTGCTGCCGAAAAGAACTTGAAAAGAAAGAGGTTTGCTTACGGTGGTTCAACGATAACTCAACAGCTGGCGAGAAACCTGTATCTCAGCACGCGCAAAAGCCTGTGGCGCAAGTTCAAAGAGTTGATAATAGCTTATCGCATGGAAAATGCCCTGAGTAAGAGGCGAATCCTTGAGCTCTACCTGAACATAGCCGAATGGGGGCGCTGGGTATTTGGCGCTGAGGCCGCATCAAGGTATTACTATCACAAACACGCAAATCAGTTGACCCTCGACGAAGCGGTAAGGCTTGCCGTGATTTTGCCGTCGCCTATAAAACATTCGCCATACGACGGTTCAAAGTTCGTCGAAAGGCGACGCAGAAGAATACTCTACTGGATGTATCGGACAGGTTACATATCAAAAACTCGCTACCTTACCATGATCGGGAAAATCAAACCTGATACGATTGGACTTGACTCCCTTGTCGATGAAAGGCTCCCGCTTAAGATCAGGGATATACTCCAGGGCGACTCCGTGGAAAATGAAAAGGAGAGTCTTACGGGTAGGGACACGGGAGCCACGGGCTCTCCCGAACCCCAAACAGAGGGAAATACAACGACGCACACCGGCGCAAAATAATATCATCGTAATGAACCGATCCATAGAGGTCGAACATATCCTCAATCGGTTGATGTAATCGGGAGTATTTTTTTAAGGCATTTCATATCAGCTCCGTTTTAAATGTTAGTTTGGAGCTTTCCCCCCTATCACAGTCTTAACTTCCCTTTATTCAGAAAAATATAAGTCATTGTATATTAACACAATACATTTTCAAAGTGGATGTCAAACCTCGATATGGTATCCTGAAAAACGGAAGCAAATCAATGGAGGTGTGTAATGAGACACATGATATTGACACTTTTGGTGGTCACATCCCTGAACGGGATTCAATCGCATTTCATACCATCCAGTCGTGGAGATATTGTTGCATTCAGTTTCCCTGGAAATGTTACAATCCGCAATCACAGCATCCAGAGCAGAGGCGTTTTTATAAGATGGATCGATGAAAACGCCCCCGACCGAATAACATTCAAATATCCTCTCAAGGCCAATTTCAGCTTTTTTATTAGACGCGATTCTATGGGATGGGCTAATAGTGTAAGCTCCTACGCCCAAATCGTTTTTCATGAGGTTTATCCGGGAGTGCATAGGGTCATTACGGCCAAAAGAAGTGGCAAAATATCCATATCGTGGATTGTAGAACCGGGGGCTGATCCGGGATCGATAAAGTTCAGCATAGATGGCAGCGGGTTTCAGGTGAACGGTGACACAATAAAAGTTGGAAATCTTGAGATCACGAACTTTAAGGCGTATCAAGGCGTCACCGAGATTCCACTAAAACTTGTTCAGGATGATGGCATTTTTCGTTTTGCGGTTATGAATTACGATCCCAACGAGGTGCTGGTGATAGATCCTGATTTAACCATGCTCTATGCAAGCACATTCATAGGTGAAGGCGGGTTTGAAAATGTCGAAGATGTTGTTGTTTCAGAGAGATACATCTACATAGTTGGCACAACTGATTCGTCTGATTTTCCCGTGACACAGGGAGCATACGACCGCTCACACAACGGTCAGGAGGATATATTCGTTGCCAAGTTAACCAGAGAGCTTGATACGCTCGTTGCCGCGACATTCCTTGGCGGTTCTTCCCCTGATTATCCCTCTGCAATCGGCGTAAACTCTTTGGGACAGATAGTTGTAGCTGGCGTGACAGCCTCAATGGATTTCCCGGTTCAATCGGCTGCATTGCCGTTTTTCTCAGGAGTTAGCGATGGATTTGTCACTATACTATCGAGTGATCTTCAATCCCTTGTGGCATCAACTTTTTTAGGCGGATCTCAGGGCGACAACCTAACAGATATGGAGATAGGGCCAGATGACACCATCTATGTATGCGGCACAACATATTCGAGCGACTTTCCAGTAAGCACAAACGGGTATCAGAGAAGCTATGGAGGGAATGGTGATGGGTTTGTAACTGTGCTCGAACCCGATGTAAGTAACATAGTTGCTTCTACATACATTGGAGGGACAAGCACGGACGAACTTAATGGTGTCACGCTTGGAGAAACTGACGACATCTATGTTGTGGGCACCACATTTTCGACGGACATACCCGTATCAGCAAATGCTTTTGATAGAAACAACGGGGGCCAGGAGGCCTATATTGCAAACTTCAGCGGCGATCTTCAAACGCTTTACGATGCGACATATTATGGTTCAATAAATACAAGTGAGGTTCGCCCAACTGTGGCGCTTGATGTGGATTACATACAGTTTCCTGCATTCAACATATCGGGCAAAGTCCTCGTGGGAGGCTATACGAGCGTTCCTAATCTTCCTATAATAAATGGGTTCGATGACATAATGAATGGGGATCAGGACGGATTTGTGGCAATCTTCGAGCCGGCTCTCGACAGCCTTGTCGCCTCAACATTTATTGGCGGTTATGGATACATGGATGAGGTAGTAAAAGTTAAAAGAGGCAATACAATTTTTCCAGAGATAGTCGTAGCGGGCAATGCTGATTCGGGCGGATTTTGGGGGCCTCAAAACATAATACCCTATGATCCCACATATAGCGGAGGGGGGAGGGATGCATTCGTTTACAAACTGACATGGGATCTCGATACGATACTCGGTTTTTCATTTTATGGAGCGGATGACTACGATGAGCTTAACTCCGTATTTTCAAAGGATAGCACTATTTACCTCGTTGGAAACAGTTCGTCCAGCAGATTGCCGATGAACAATGGATTTGACCAACAGATGAACGGCTCGGGTGATGGATTTGTAGCGGTTCTAAATCAGGATACCGCAAATCCTTCCAGATTAGAGGAAAGGATAAAACCACCTGTTTCTGCCATTGCCCCACACTGGATTTACCCTGATAAGATAGTTCTTGAAATACCTTCAGCTGATTATGTAGGTGTCACAGTGATCGGAGTTGACGGAAGAAAATACCTTGAAAAATCGTTCGGAGTTCTACCAGAAGGCCCCCACACGCTCACAATCCCTGAGATAAAATCCGGACTTAACCTAATGATTATCAGGATAGGAGATGAAAGTTTCACTCTAAAGGCTGTAAAGTTTTGATATGTAGGACTTAAAAGTCCATTGCCGTTGCCACCCAGCGGGCAAAGCTCGCTGGGTTAAATTTGAGTGTTTGATTTACACAAAGGTTTTAGGTAGAATTTTCGCACCATGGACGAGCAAATATTTATAGGCAGAAAAGGACAACTTAAAAAAGTTATAAAAACTATCACTTCTTCCCCAGAAAATGGGCTATCAGTGATCCTTGTGACCGGTGAATCCGGTATTGGGAAGACTAGATTTCTTAAGGAAGTCTATACCGAAGTGGAAAACCTGACATTTTCATTTTGGTTCTCAGGGAAATTCGATGCCATCTCAATGCTGAAATCTTTCGCGCTCAATTATACTTATTTCATCCAGTTGTTCTGGAACGCATTTAAGCAGGAAGAACTCTCATACATAGTTGATTATATACCTGATCTTGCCCCATTTTTGCTCCATAAGCAAACCAAAACTGACGGTAACCAAAAGATCTCTTTGCGCCAGTTGACAACTAAATTTATAGAAACTCTTTCAATCGAGAGACCTCTCGTCATTTTTATTGATGATTTTGAGCCAGAAATAAGCAACTTCCTGAAAGAGATTATAGTCCGGTTTTACACACACCCACTTACGATTATCCTGTCCTCGACCAACAGAGATTTTAATCAGGTCAAAATTGATGATGTAATAACTCTTGGAGGATTTAACAAAAGTGAGATCAGTGAGTTTATAATGGAAAAGGGGCTATCACTAGATGAAAAAGAGGTGGCTGAGATCTCTGAGATAACAAGAGGCAATCCATTACTACTCTATATAGCTGTCGAAAAGAAGAAAAGAGAGGGAGAGATAACCCTTAGTTCTATGGAAGAAGCCATCTGTGAGATAGTAAAAGATAAAATTCATGATGAGGATAATGCTCAGAAAGTCGCAGCTTTATTTATCAGTTTCCATGAACCATTATCCATGAACGAGATCCAATATCTCACGGGGTTATCATCTAAAACGATAGGAAAATTTGTAAGTGCGGGGCTACTCAGAGCCACACCGGATGGCAAATTCACACTCTTCCATCCAACATTGACTAACTGCTTTACAATCAAGGACATTAACAAGTATCGTCATGATTTTTCCCTTAAGATGATACGCAGAAGAGAGTTATGGTTTCATGCCAACAAAGCCTTGCTTGATCACCCTCCTCCACCATCACTTATAAACGACTGGATTGAACTCCTTAAGTTTATGTATTCAAGATATTTGAGTAACGGCAAACATAAGGATGCCATAGACATATTGGAAGCTCTTTTGGAATTGATAAATGACAACGAAGAAAGAGAAAAGTTTTTATTTGAATATGGCCAGCTTATTGTGGATAGTAAACCAGATTCTCCTAAAGCCGATCGCATAATCGATGAGCTGAACAACATAAAATTCCGATCTAAATTGATGGTTAAGCGTGGAATATATTACCTGCTCAACAACATGTCAGAAAAAACCTTGCAGATAATCAAAGAAATGAAAAAGAAAGCTCAATCCAGATGGGAAATAGATTATGCCAATTACCTTGATCTGGTCAGAAGAAGTTATATACCCAAAAACAGCAGTCATGAAATAATCAGAGAGTATGAGGAATTTATAGAGCATACCCCATTTGATGATTTGAAAGAAAAAGCGGTTCTTGCCATGTTGGGGCGTAAAGCCTGCTTGAACGGATGGAGGGAGGTGGTTGACAATTTTGAGAAATGGAAAGATTACAAACTTGACGGACACAATCTGATAATACTCGCCAATTCCGCTTGCCACACAGGGGATCTAAAAACAGCGAGGTTAGCGATTGCCCGATACAGAAAGGAATTCCTGCCGATGGTCGCTCCAATAGAATATCTAAACTACCTTGCAATCACCCTTGTGTATTTGTTTTTCAAAGGTGGTCACAAGTGTTTCTATGAGACGCTCAAGTATTTCAACGATGTGTCGAGATATTTTCCTAACCTGCTGCTCACGCAGGAGGTTAGGAGAGCTGAGCTTTATCACAGCAAAGAACTGGGCATGATAGATCGGGTTGAGGAAATTTTCACTTCTCACAAGTGGATAGACTTCGGTTGTTATCCCACAGGATGGTTTGACAGGTTTATGCTAATAGAAGATGCATGGATCAAAGCGCATGAAGGCGACCTTGAAGAAGCTTATAAAAATTTGAAGGAGATTGAGAAGGAAATAGATCTTGAATCGCTCGAAGCGTTTGCGATACTCGATTTTTACAGGTTGAAGGGATTTATCGAGTGGAAAAGAGGCAAAAAGAAAAGAGCAGAAGCTATTTGGGATGAGGGCATCAAGAAGTTCAAGGAGTGGCGGTTGATGAGCCTACTGATGTTCTTTTACAGGTTTGTTGCAATGGTAACTGGCAAGCGAAAATATAGAAATGAGTGGAGACGGCTGACATTAGAGATGGATGCCCCCGGGTGGTATGACGACCCGGATAACACCAAACGAACATTGTTGATGAGAGGGAATAAGATAAAAGTTCATACACTTGGCAAATTCAAAGTTGACACGCCATGGGGAAGTAGGGCGTTGACTGTGAAGGATATAAAGTATAAAAAATCCCTCGATGTGATTGGCGTTTTGATCGCAGAAGGTCGCAGGGGAATAAACAGGAAGGAATTGCTCGTTAAAATATGGCCGGAACAGTCATCCACTAATCCGCTTGATATTGCTATAAGCAACCTTAAGAGCTTGATATGGAAGGACTTTACTATAACTGAACACGGGAAGATAAAACTCAACTACCAATATCTCTGGATTGATGTCATTGAGTTCGAGAGATTGGCCAACCTTGGTTTGAAAGAACCAGACACACGCAAATCCATAGAGCTACTTCAACAGGCTGTAAAGCTCTACGATGGCCCATTCATGCCAGATGCCAGAAGTTATGATGTCGAAATTTTCAGGTCGATGTTGTCAACACTCCACAGAAATGCAGCCATTAAACTTGCAAAGATCTGGTTGATGAACAGAGAGCCAATAAGAGCCGCTAAAACAATTTACAGAGTGTTGAAAGAAGATATGATCGATGAGGAAGCAAATCTGCTGTTATTAAAGGCCTACTACATGATGGGAGCTCGTGAGCTTGTGAAACGCCATTATGATAGGTTTAGGGAGCTCTACCTTCAGGAAATCGGCACCGAACCCGAAGGAGACATTTTGGACTATATCAATGCACCCCAGATAACCTAACTATGTGGATTCATCTACTCTGATGCGATGATTTGTAAAGCGTATTTCCCTATCCTTTGCACACTATTTCACGGATTTTATCAACCTATTATGTTATTTCAAGCAGTTTTTATAGAGCGATGTAGAATCCATTGAATGTGAAACCATAGGGATTTAACATAAAGCTCCGTGTGAGACAAGGAGAAAAGAGATGAAATTGGATATGTCAAATGTCAGGCGGGAACTTTTTCAGAAACGGCATGAAATTCGTCCCACAAAAATCCATCGTAATTTTTTGAAAGACCCTGAAGGATCTGCCCTTATAGAGATGGGCAATACAAAGGTGCTGTGCACTGCAACGGTAACTGAGAAGGTGCCTAACTTCCTGAGGGGCACAGGTGAGGGCTGGATAACCGCAGAATACGCTCTCCTGCCGCGCTCGACGCCACAAAGGAATGTCAGGGAATCGCGTTCGGGCAGAGTGGATTCAAGGGCTATAGAGATATCGCGCATGATAGGCCGATCCCTTCGCGGGGTGGTCGATCGCGAGAAGCTCGGCGAACACACGATCATAATAGATTGCGATGTGCTTCAGGCGGACGGCGGCACGAGGACAGCCGCGATAAACGCTGGATTTTGCGCCCTTTATGACGCCATACGCTTCATGATAGGACACAACATGATAGAGGAGAACCCGATCAGGGAATTCGTTGCGGCCATCTCCGTTGGCATAGTGGACGATATGTTTCTGCTGGATTTGAGTTACGATGAGGATGTGCGTGCGCTTGTTGACCTCAATGTGGCAATGACGGAAAGCGGCAAAATCGTTGAGATACAGGGCACAGGCGAAGGAAGACCTTTTTCAAGGGAGGAACTCAACACCCTTGTCGATCTGGCGTGGGAAGGGGTTCAGCAGGTGATCAAGATACAAAAAGCAACTCTTGGACTAAAGGAATGAACTTCAGCTAACCCTTTTTATGTGAGCGCCGAGCGCCGCCAGCTTCAGCTCGAAATCTTCATACCCTCTATCGAGATGATAAATTCTGTCAACCACGGTCGTGCCGCGAGCCACAAGTCCGGCAAGCACAAGTGCAGCGGATGCTCGAAGGTCAGATGCCATGACAGGGGCTCCTGTCAGCTCTTTGACGCCCTTGACCACTGCGATCCCATCATCCACCTTGATGTCGGCTCCAAGTCGAGTAAGCTCAAATGCATGCTTAAACCTGTCTGGATAAATGCCCTCTCTTATGACGCTTGTCCCGTCTGCGATCGCCAGCATGGCCATGAACTGAGCCTGCATGTCCGTCGGGAATCCGGGAAATGGCGAAGTGAAGATGTCGAGGGGTTTTATCTCGGAATTGCGGGGTAAAATACTCAAGCTTCTGGAGTTTTTGTCCATCTCAAACTCGCTGCCAGCCTCTCGCAACTTCTCAAGCACCGTTCTGAGGTGCTCGATGCACAAGTCGGTAATGGTGACTTCGCCGCCGGTCATGTATGCAGCAACAGCATAGGTGCCAGCCTCTATTCTGTCGGGGATAACCTCGAACTCACCGGGCGACTTCAACGCATCAACGCCCTCGATGACGAGCTCATCCGTGCCCTCACCGCTGATCTTTGCACCCGCAAGCTTCAGGAATTCGGCCAGCGTGACGACTTCGGGCTCAAGCGCTGCGTTTTCAATAGTCACCTTCCCGTCGGCAAGCGAGGCAGCCATCATAAGGTGGGCGGTGGCACCGACGGATTTCTTGTCGAAAGCTATCGACGCGGAGCGGAGTCGCTCTGCCTGAGCCACGATGTAACCGTGTTCCACCTTTATGTCAGCCTGCATGAGCTTCAAGCCGCGTATGTGGAAATCGACAGGTCTCGGCCCAAAAGCGCATCCACCTGGGAGCGAAACGCGCGCCTTTCCAAACCTGACTATCAGAGGGCCGAGCACATAGATGGAGGCGCGCATGCGTTTGACAACATCGTATGGCGCGACGGTCTCGGATATCGTCGATGTGTCTATCCTCCATACCCCCTTCTCAATGCGGTGGACTTTTGCGCCGAGGTCACGCAGCAACTGCGCCATTGTTCTGATGTCAGCCACATCAGGCACATTAAGGAATGTAATCGGCTCGGGGATGAGGATAGTGGCCGCAAATAAAGGAAGAGCGGCGTTCTTTGCGCCGCTCACCCTCACTGTGCCACGCAGCTTGTGCCCACCTTCAATGACAAACTTGTCCACTATCTGGCGACCTTTTTAATTCTGTGTCTTCTGCCCCTTGTGTAATAGTCCTGGAAGGACTTTTCAGGAAACTCGACGAGCTCAAGGATAGCCATATCAGCCCCATCGCCGCGTCTCGGCTGAAGCCTGTAAATCCTTGTATAGCCGCCATTTCTGCCATTGAAGACGGCAGGAAATTCATCAAAAAGCCAGTTGGTTACAGTTCTGTCAACAAGAAACTTACGGGCAAGCCTTCTAAGCGCCACTTTACGCTCAGGCTGTTCCTGTTTGGATGCTTTGAGTGCAAGCGAGATCATGCGTTCAGCTACCTGACGCGTGGCCTTCGCCTTTGCAAGCGTCGTTTTAATCCTGCCCGTTGTGAGCAATGATATGACCTGATTTCTAAGCAACGATAATCTATGTTCTTTATCTCTGCCTAATTTCTTAACCTTTTTCATGTGTCTCATGGTTATTCCTCCTCAGTAGCGAAAGAGAGGCCAAACTCCTCAAGCTTTTCTTTTATCTCCTGAAGGGATTTCTCGCCGAGATTTTTGACAGCAAGGATTTCGCTTTCGGTCTTCGACACGAGATCGCCGATCGTCATTATGCCGGCTTCGTTCAGGCAATTCAGAGTTCTCTTGGATATACCGAGCTTGTCGATGGGTTCATCCAAAATGTTCTTCTGACCCTCAGGAGCTGCCTCGCCTTCAGGTTCAGCCTTTTCTTCCCCCGACGAAATTGATGAGAAGATGGCTTCAAACGAACGTTTCAGTATGTCAGCGGCACTTTCGAGAGCTCTGTCGGGATGAATTGTGCCATCAGTCCATATCTCGAGGGTGAGCTTTTCGTAGTCCGTCCTTGCGCGGACACGGACATTCTCAACTGTGTAGTTTACTTTTGTTACAGGCGAAAATATCCCATCTATCACAATGGTGTTAACAGGGAAGCCTTCCTTCGGTATGTCCTCGGAAGGCACATAACCGCGCCCCCTTATGACATAAAGCTCTCCGATGAGTTTGGCATCATCGGATGTGAGGGAAGCGATATGCACATCTTTGTTTACTATAGTGACATCGGCAGGCGCTTGAATGTCGCCCGCTTTAACCTCGCCTTCCCCCTCTGCAAAGATCCTGAGGGTAGCAGATTTGGCCTCTGGATTATCGAATTTTATGCGTATCTTTTTGAGGTTCAAAATGATTTCGGTGATTTCCTCATACACTCCCGGCAGGGTTGAGAACTCGTGAAGCACATTGTCAAATCTGACAGCCACGATAGCAGCGCCTTCAATAGAAGAAAGCAACACCCTGCGGAGAGCGTTACCTATGGTGACACCATAACCGCGCTCGAGTGGGGTTATGACATATCTGCCATAAGAATCAGTAACTTCCTCTTTTGTCAGGCCGGAAGGAAGTAAAAGTTCATCATAATGCATTTTTCACACCCCTCATCACTTAGAATAAAGCTCGACGATGAGCCTTTCGTTGATCGGATGGGTAATGTCCGATCTGATAGGCATTCTGAGGATGGTGCCCTTGTAGTTGTCTTTGTCAAGGCTCAACCATGCCGGCAAAGCGTTAGGGTCTTTTTCCTGCAAAGCTTCCTGAACGAAACCAAATTTCTTTGCTTTGTCTTTCAAAGTTATGACCTGACCGGGTTTAACGAGATACGAAGGGATGTTTACCTTTCTGCCGTCCACAATCACATGGCCGTGTGTGACCAGCTGTCTGGCCTGAGAGCGCGATGAGGCGAACCCGAGCCTATAAACGACATTATCGAGCCTTCTTTCGAGGATTGATAGCAGGTTTTCACCGATGTTACCGCCCATCTTCCTTGCAAGCTCAAAATATCTGCGGAACTGTCCTTCAAGCACGCCGTAAATTCTTTTAACCTTCTGCTTCTCACGCAGCTGCATTCCGTAAATCGTTATCTTCCTTCTGCTACTCTTTCCGTGAATTCCAGGCGGGTATCTTCTCTTGTTGAACGGACACTTATCCGTATAGCATTTTATGCCTTTGAGATAAAGCTTTTCGCCTTCTCTGCGACAAAGTCTGCATTTGGGACCGGTATATCTTGCCATAGTTACTACACCCTCCTCCTCTTGGGCGGTCTGCAACCGTTATGCGGTATGGGGGTGACATCTCTGATAGCGAACACCTGAAGGCCAGCCTGCTGAATTGCCCTAATAGCGGCCTCGCGTCCCGGGCCCGGCCCTTTAACCCATACCTCAACCCTTTCCATTCCAAGATCTCTGGCTTCGCTTGCAGCCCTTTCAGCGGCCTTAGAAGCGGCAAACGGGGTGCTCTTTCTCGTGCCAGAAAATCCGACTGTGCCACCGCTGGCCCAGGCGATCGTATTCCCTTTCAAATCGGTTATCGTGACGATGGTGTTGTTAAATGTGGACTGAATATGTGCGATGCCCACAGGCTCAACCCTTTTGGCTTTCTTTTTGCGCCTCTGAGCTTCGCCTCTCCTTGATCTTCTCGCCATAAATCAACGCCTCCTGAGAATCTATTTTTTAGCCCTTTTCTTGAAGATATTGCCTCTCGGCCCTTTACGGGTGCGTGCATTCGAGCGCGTTCTCTGGCCGCGAACAGGCAACCCCAGCTTGTGCCGAATTCCACGATAACAGCCGATGTCAATGAGCCTCTTGATGTTCATCTGCACCTCTGTGCGAAGGGCGCCCTCAACCTTGTATTTCTCAACTTCAGAACGAAGTCTCGCTATCTCCTCGTCGTTCAAGTCTTTAACTCTCTTGTTCGGATCCACATTTGCATCCTTAAGTATCTTTCGGGATCTGGAAAGCCCTATACCGTAAATGTAAGTCAGGGCAATCTCAATCCGCTTGTTCTTGGGTAGATCAACACCAGCAATTCTCGCCATGCTCTACCTCCTAACCCTGCCTCTGTTTATGTTTGGGGTTCTCGCAGATAACCATAACAACCCCTCTACGCCTGATAATTTTGCACTTAGGGCACATTTTCTTAACCGATGAACGCACTTTCATGGTATCATCCCTCTCTTTTTCTTTCTCAATTATCTATCTCACAGAAAAATAGGCACTTATTTTAAGAAGCCAATAATCACCTGTCAAGGACAGGTAACACCTATCGCAACCGCCCACTTTGCTTTTCCGCCACTTCTGTTGAGTGCTTCATTATAAAGCATTCCATCATCCGTTTCATCGGGGACGACATGCATCGCAAAAAACACTTTACCCAAAGAAGGGGCGGAATCTCACCGAGCCTCTCAACTGCCTTTTACGAGCGCTTTTGATGTGCCATGAACGTGGCATTAAAATTCAACATTATGTTGAAAATAGCCACTTTCAATGCAAACTCGATAAGAAGCAGATTGCACATAATAGAGAAATGGCTTGAAAAAGAAAAGCCCGATGTCCTCGCCATACAGGAAACTAAAGTCGTTGACGAGCTCTTTCCGAAATCTGCCTTTGAGGAGTGGGGTTATAATGTCGTCTTCAGGGGCAAGAAAGCTTACAGCGGTGTTGCAATAGCCAGCAAATGGCCCATCGAAGATGTGGAATACGGCTTCGATGAGGATCCCCGTGACGAGGAAAGGCTGATCAAGGCCGTGATAAAGGGCATTCCAATCGTGAACACCTATGTGCCACAGGGTAAAAAGATCGACCATCCAGACTATCAATACAAGTTATGGTGGTTCAGGAGGTTGAGGGACTACTTTTCGAGGAAATTCAGCCCCGACGAACCGCTACTCTGGGTTGGCGACCTCAATGTCGCTCCTACTGAGTTGGATGTGACGAACCCCAAAACCAAGAAAAACCATGTCGATTTCCACATCGATGTCAGGAGGGAGTTCCAGAAGACGCTCGAATGGGGATTTGTCGATGTGTTCCGCAAACACAGGCCGGGCCCCGGTGAATTCACATTCTGGGATTACCGCGTCCCGAAAGCGCTTGAGCGAAACATAGGCTGGCGCGTGGACCACATACTCGCGACAAAACCGCTGGCGGACAAGTCGGTTGATGCCTATGTGGACAGGGAGCCAAGGGCATGGACTAAGCCGTCAGACCACACTTTCCTCGTAGCCATTTTCGATGTAGATTGTTGAAATACCTCTGATTTTTAAAACAAGGGGGTGATGAAGGTGTGGGAAGCCATTTTCAAACTGTCGTTTGGCGGTATCGGTTCGGTATTCTGGTTTGGTCAGGACGAATACAGGCACCTCGTGCCCATCGAGGAACCATCTGCCCCTTTGACGGGTGGTGTCAATATCTTCTCTTTCAGCTTCGATGACCTCGGAGATGTTACAGCTGAGCTGAACATGTTCAGGGAAAGAGAAATCAATGCTGCCCGAAGCATCTACTTCCTCAGCAACCTCGCACGGACACACCCGTATCTGGCAAAAGGCGCCGTGACAGTGGCTTATGAGATGATCGAGGAACACTGGCATCTGAACGACTGCGAGATCAACATCATCAAAAAGCTGCTATCCGATTACATGCCGGAATTGGTGATAGAGTCCTATCTCGGCGTGTGGCACTTTGATGAGGGGAACATAGAAAGATCCAACATCGCCCGCATCATGGGATACCGGCGCAGGGATGATTACGAAAAATTTGTCTCGGACTTTTTCAGCGACGACTTCTCGCGCCTGAGAACGCGTGTGGTTGGCTTACGATACAGAAAGCACAGTTTTATCTCGCAAAATGGAAAACTTGATCTTTCTGTCGGCGCACCCGTCTATCTACATCGCGATTACGGCAACCCCCACGACAACTATGCCGTGGCCGTCCTTTACGAGAACGGTGAGATGCTGGGCTGGCTCAGGCGCACGATAGCATATCACATTGGCTACCTGATAGATAAAGGCATGCTGCTTAAAGGGCGTATCGCTGTAATTTTGCCGAACGCCCTGAAGGACGACGAAAAGGTTTACATTGAGATATCGAGAATGGCTTGACTACAGGTTATAATCTGAGGTCATGAAAAAGTTATCGCTGATAATCTGGATTGTTTTGTTGGCAGGATGTCACAAATCCGATAAAAATAGGGCGTCAATCGGTGATCTTGCGGGGGACGAGGTTATCGACTCGGCCCTCATCGTCCAGAGCAAGAAAGACAGAAAATTGTGGGAGCTCAAAGCTGCCAGAATTGAATTTGTCGATAGCACCACAAAGGTATATGGATTTAAGCTGAAATTTTTCGGTGTAAACGGATTGGTCGTTTCGGTGCTTCAGGCCGATTCTGGCATGGTCTATGAAGCCACCGGCGACATGACGGCAATCGGGCATGTCACCGTCGTGACGCTCGACAGCACAAAACTAACCACCAACACGCTGAGCTGGGACAACAATCGAGAGAAAATCTACACAGACGACTACATAACGATCGTTGATTCAAGCGGAAAGGTTTTGAAAGGCAAAGGCTTTGAGGCCGACCCGGGGTTGACCCACATAAAAATCAAGAGCGAGGTGAAAGCTTATGGGACTGATTGACTTCTTTAAAACAGCTATCCAATCGTCGGAAACAAAATCGGATGAGCTGAACGATGCCGAGATTGAGGAGCTTATCGAGAAAGTCGCAAGGCGTGTCGTGGACTGGAGAATGTCCATTCCTGCCATCGTGGTGCTCGAAAGTGGCAAACCTCTGTCGTTCGTCGCGAGTCAGGTCCTGGTCTTCTTCGAGCCCATCGTGCAGTCAATTTTCACGATAAAAGATTACGATAGGTTTATTCGCTTGCTTGAGGACAGGGACAAGGTGGAGCTTCTGATCCAGAGAATTGAACAACTTGAGGACGAGTTCCAGCACGGGGCTAAGGAGCCTGAGACCAATGGCGAAGATAGTCAGAACGGCGATTAAACTGCTCCTCATAGTGCCTCCGATAATCCTGACATCGATGGGGGCGTCGAACGGCGACTATGACATTGTAATTGCGCGACTTCAGTATCAAGGAGGCGGAGATTGGTATAACGATCCCGATGTTATTCCCAACCTTGCAAAAGAGATCAACCGCAGGACATCGCTGAGGGTAGCAGTGAAACAGGAGGTCGTTTCACCGTCTGATCCCGCTATCTTCGCATACCCCATCGTTTACATCACAGGGCACGGGAACATAAAATTCTCGGATGAGGATGTCAAAAATCTGAGGCGCTATCTGGAAAACGGGGGTTTCCTGTATGCCGATGACGATTACGGTATGGATGAGGCCTTCAGAAGGGAGATAAAAAAGGTCTTTCCGGACAAACAACTCGTCGAAATACCGTTTGACAATCCGATTTACCACATCTTTTACCAATTTCCGATGGGATTGCCCAAGATACACGAGCATTACAAGGGGCCGCCTCGCGGATACGGTATCTTTTATCAGGGACGCATGGTCGTCTTTTACACCTACAACACCAACATCTCAGACGGGTGGACACCCAACCACAACGATCCGCCTGAGAAAAGGGAGCAGGCGTTCAGGATGGGGGTCAACATAGTCCTTTATGCCCTGAGTTACTGAGCTTTTGCTTTCAGGTAATCTCTGATCTCACGCAGAAGAAGCACTTCTTCTGATGGCTTCGGTGGCGCTGCCGCTTTCTCCTTCTTTTGTGTTTTCTCTATCTGCTTCATCATCAAAAAGATGACGAAAGCGATTATCAGGAAGCTGATAATGGTATTGATGAAAACACCGTAGTTTATCGTGACGGCTTCTGATGTGTCCGTGACCTTTTTCAGCACTATGACGAGTTTAGAGAAGTCAACTCCTCCAAGCAGCAGGCCGATAGGCGGCATCAGAATGTCGTTGACAAAGGAAGTCACAATCTTGCCGAACGCCACGCCCAGCACTATGCCCACGGCCATGTTGAAGATGTTGCCTCTCATAACAAACTTCTTGAAATACCTCCACATAACGCACCTCCTGTTTGAGTTTAGGGCATCTGCGACCGAGTATAGCAGTTGGCTGTAGCCTGTTTCAAATTGAGACAACAATTTGCCCAATCATCGCCAGTTTGAGGGGCGCCGAAATCAGACAATATAATTTCCCTCAAAAGGAGAGCAGAGATGAAAAAGTTATGGGCACCATGGCGAATGGCTTACATCCTCCATGCCGATGAAACAGCCAAGAACGATTGCATTTTCTGTTCCAAGCCTCTCGGCAACGACGAGGAGAACTACATCCTCTATCGCGGCGAAAAATGCTTTGTGATAATGAATATCTTCCCCTACAACACGGGACACTTGATGGTGGCGCCTTATGCCCACAAAAACACACTTGAGCTCCTCGATCATGAGGAAAGCAGCGAGATGTTCTGGCTCGTTCAAAGATCCATCGAGATTTTGCGCCAGTCGATGCGGCCGGATGGGTTCAATGTTGGCGCAAACATCGGCAGGGTGGCAGGCGCGGGGTTCGACGGCCATGTTCACATCCACATAGTGCCACGATGGAACGGCGACACCAACTTCATGCCCATCATCGGGGATGTGAAGGTCATCCCAGAGGGGCTCAGAGAGACATACAATCGACTTAAACCCTATTTCGAGAAGCTGAAGAAATGAAAATCCTGCACACTGCGGACTGGCATCTCGGTAAGTCGTTTGATAGTAGTGAGTTCGACCTTATTACCGAACAGGGAAAGCTGTTACATTCAATCGTTGACATCGCCCGCTATGAGGAAGTCGATGTGGTGGTGATAGCCGGCGATGTCTTCGATTCGTATTCTCCATCTGCGTCCGCCAGACGCCTGTTCTACGAAACCGTGTGCGAGCTGTCGGACATGCGGAAATTGGTCATCATAATCGCTGGGAACCACGATTCGCCTGAGATGCTTCGCGCGGAAATTCCCCTTTACAAAGGCAGAAACATCATCATCTCAGGCACGCCATCGGATGATTTGACCATCTTTCAGGACGGCGTAAGGGATTTCGAGGTAGAGATAAACGGCCATTTCGTCCTCGTGAAAAGGGATTCCCCGACCGCATTCTTTCTGCTGCCCTATGCATCGGAAGTGCGGCTCAGAGAAGCCATAAATGGCGATTCTGCGGCTCAGGAGGCGTCCGACTACACTCAGAAAATAGCCCGAATTATGGCATCGGAGCCCCCGTTCGATGGCGCAGATTACATAGGCGTATCACATCTTTTCATGGAGAACGGCGAGGAGGCGGGTTCCGAGCGGCAACTCATACTCGGAACAGCTTATCGCGTGCCGCTTTCGGCTGTCCCGCCCCACTTCAACCTCATGCTTTTGGGCCATCTGCACTCATACCAGACGATAGGAAATCGGGCTGTGTATTCTGGCTCCCTGTTCCCGCTGTCAGCATCCGAGGCGCAAAGGAGCCCGGAAAAGTTCGTTGTGCTGGCCGATGGAAGCGGACACTTCGAGCCCATCACCATTTTGCCGCCAAACAGGGTCAAATCGCTGAGCTTCAATTCAGTCGAAGATGCCCTAAATGCAGCGGCTCGATACAGCGAAACGCTGGTTTTCCTCGAAATCAGGACGATGGCGGTGTCCTCGGAGAACATATCCGCGATAAAAAAGGCCTACCAGAACAACCTGATAACATTGAGGTTCTCATTTGGCGACGAAAAGGGGCGCGCGGGCGAGATCAACATCAAAGCTATGAGCCACGAGGAGGTTTTCAGGCGTTTTTACAGAGAAAAACACGGGGTTTCGCCTGACGATGAGCTTGTCAGGCTGTTCCTCAGCATGCTCCAGCAGACTGAGGAAAAAATGAATGGAACTGTTTGACATGTTCGCAGTTATGCATGATCCTTGCCACAGGGAGGTGATGAGATGAAGGTTCTGGTCGCAATGCGAAATCCGTTGCCCGATGCTCTGAAAGATGAAATCAGGGCCATTTTCGACGGCATAAGCGATGTGGTTTTCCTTGAGGATGTGAGCGACAAGTCGTCGCTCAGGGATGTTAAGGCCATGCTGTTCTTTGAGTTCAAAGGAGTTGTGGACAAACTCTTGCCTTACCTTGAGAATGCGAGGGTTTTCCAAACGATAACTGCCGGCACTGACCACATCCCGACTGACAGATTGCCGAATGGTGCTATCGTCCTATCAGGGAGCGGTGCAACTGCCCACTGGATAGCAGAACATGTGTTCGCCCTGATGTTAGCTGCAGCCAAAAAGGTGGTTTACCACACGATCACCATGAGAAACGGCGAGTTCCACCAGGAGGCGTTCTCAAAACCGCTCGCAGATGCGACGCTTGGCATCGTTGGACTTGGTCACATAGGCTGTGAAGTCGCCAAAAGAGCCCGCTGTTTCGATATGAAGATAATGGGATTGAACAGGAGCGGACGGGGCAGGTGCGACGCCGATTTCGTCGGCCGGATATTCGACAGAGCCGACTTTGAGAAGGTGCTGAGGGAGGCCGATTTCCTCCTGATATCCATCCCTTTAACGCCTCAAACAAGGGGCCTTATCGGGGAAAAGGAGCTTAAACTCATGAAAAAAGACGCCGTCCTCGTGAATGTGGCGAGAGGAAAAGTCATCGATCTGGAAGCGCTTTACAAGCATCTTCTGCAAAACAAAGAATTTACGGCCGCCCTTGATGTTTGGTGGAAATATCCGCGCAGGGGCGAGAAGTTCGCACAACCATTTCCGATCGAGCAGCTGCCCAATGTCGTGATGACCCCGCATCTCGCACCTAAGGTGCCGGGGTTCTTCGAGCAGATGGTCAGGTTTTCGGCCATGAAATTGCGCGAATACCTTGAAAAGGAGCGTGTCTGATGAGAAAGAGCGTGCATCGGTGCCCGCTTTGCGGCGCCGAGCTTGTGATAACTTCCCTGAAATGCCCTTCATGCGGCACTGAAATTCGGGGCGAGTTCCAGATGTGCGAGTTCTGTCGGCTCAACGAAAGCCAGCTGGATTTCCTTCGGGTTTTCATAGCTTCCAAGGGCAACCTATCTCTTGTTTCGCGGAAGTTGGGCATATCGCATCCGACTGCGCGCGCGAGGTTGAACGCAATCATCAAGGAACTGGGTTATGAGCCCTACCAACAGGATGAGACTGAGCGCACCGGCATCAACGAGATACTGGAGATGGTCGAGAGAGGTGAACTGACAGCTGAAGAGGCAGCTGAACTAATCAAGGGGATAAAAAGCAATGCCGGGGGAGGGATTTGAACCCTCACGGGATTGCTCCCAGCGGATTTTGAATCCGCCGCGTCTTCCGTTCCGCCACCCCGGCTTGTTTCGTGCCAAAATTATCATTTCTTTGCTCGGAGTTGTCAATCAGGCAGGGTGGCAATAGAAAAAAAACTGCCTTAGAGTTTTCCCAATCTACATTGACGGGAGAAAAGCAGGGCTTTTAAATATCCCCCGTTATGTGGCAATTCATTCTCATGACTTCATCGGTTCTTGCCTATTGGCTTTACGAAAAGCTTTCCTTAGCGCGGGCGAGGGACAGATTGCGGATACGGATTCATGTGAACGGCACGCGAGGCAAATCCTCGACCACAAGGCTCATTGCCGCCGTCCTGAGGGCTGGTGGAATTAAAACTTTTGCGAAAGTCACTGGCACGCTACCGGTCTTCATCTACGATGACGGTTCAGAGGTCTTCATTCCCCGTCCAGGGACGCGTGACTTCAGAGAGCATGGGCTGCCAAACATCAACGAATACATCAAAGTCATCCGTGCGGCCGCCGAGCTCGGCGGCGAAGCGCTTGTTGCCGAATGCATGGCGCTGAGACCAGACCTGCAATGGACGGCGGAACACGCGATGATGAAATCCACTGTCGGCGTCATAACCAATGTGCGCCGTGACCATCTCGATGTTATGGGGCCGACCGTGCGCGATGTAGCGCTTGCACTCGCATCTACAATCCCGTTCAACGGACATCTCATAACGGCCGAGCGCGAATACCTGCCGATATTTCAAACCGTTGCTGATGAGAGGAACACGAAAGTGCACTATGTCACAGGCGATTCTGTAGATCCGTCCATTATGCAGGGATTTAGCTACATCGAACATGCTGATAATGTGGCTATTGCATTGAAAGTGGCGGGGCTGTTCGACATACCGCACGATGTGGCCATCAGAGGGATGCATTCGGCAAAACCTGATCCCGGCGCCCTAAAAATCCTCAGAGTTAACGATTTCGGAAAGAGCATCCATTTCGTCAACGCCTTTGCTGCGAACGATCCCGATTCGTTCAGGGTTATCTGGAACCTCGTCCGCAACAGGTTTGACAGCTGGATAATCGTCATGAACTGCCGCGAAGACCGAATTGAGCGCTCAATCCAGCTGGGCGAGCTGTTCGTTCAGGACATGCTGGATGTGCACGGCTTGGTTGTGACCGGGAAAGCCGTTTCCGCATTCACAAAGGTCGTTGAGCCTAAATACATGGGCAAAATAGTTGATTGCGAGGGATGTAGCGTGGAAGAAGTCTATCGCGCCATTTTCGAGCTTGCGCCGAACGGCGCTGGTGTGTTTGGAATGGGCAACATGGTTCCGTTCGGCGAACTTTTGATGGAATTCATAACGGAGAGGGCTGAAAATGCTGGCTGAAAGCGTCGGTATCGGGATAATTGTGAGCCTTTTCATGGTAGAGCTTGTAGGTGTAGCGGCCGGCGGCATCGTCGTGCCGGGCTATTTCGCTTTCTATTTCGACAGAATTGACATGGTTCTCCTGACTGCCACAATAGCTTTCGTGGTCATCGGATTGCTGAAATTAATCGAAAAGATAGCCATCATCTACGGCAGGCGGCTGCTCGTCATATCGCTGCTTCTGGGTTACACCATCGGGCGCATGACCGACCTGCTCGCACCGATGGCATTTCGGGCTATCCCTATAGAATTGCAAGTCATAGGATATGTCATCCCCGGTCTGATGGCATACTGGATGCACAGACAGGGCATCATCAGGACCGTGTCGGCACTGATAATCGGAGCCGTGTTTACGAGGGGGCTGCTCATCCTTTTGAACGGCGGCGCAATGATAAAATGAAGCTGGTAGTCGCACCAAATGCGTTCAAGGAGTCGATGAGCCCGGTCGTGGCCGCACATATCATGAGGGATACGGCCGCTGGTTCGTGTTTCAGCGAAATCGTCGTCCTTCCGATAGGCGACGGGGGTGACGGCACACTTGAGGCGTTAGCTGAGGTGGTCGGCGGCGAGATCGTTGCTGTTGATGTGCACGACCCGCTCGGCAATCCCATAAAAGCCCCGCTTCTCTTGTGGGATGGCCGTAAAAAGGCCTTCGTCGAAATGGCGAAGGCGTCAGGTCTTGCCCTTGTCCCGCCAGAACTCAGAAATCCCATGAGGACAAGCACATACGGCACGGGAGAACTTATCAAAGCAGCCATTGAGATGGGGGCGGAAGAGGTCATCATCGGCGTAGGAGGCTCCGCTACAGTTGATGGCGGGCTGGGCGCGCTGGAGGCGATCGGATTCCGTTTCACCGACGCAAAAGGCGCTCCTGTCCGCAGAGGCGGAGCTGGACTGCTTGAGCTCAGCCGTGTTGAACCACCCTCTGGATTTCCGAATACCGTCAAGATCAGGATTATGGCCGATGTGCGCAATCCTTTGCTTGGAACTGAAGGGGCTGCGCGGGTTTACGGGCCTCAAAAAGGCGCTTCCGAAGCTGAGGTCGAGATGCTGGAAGGTGGCCTTGAACGGCTGTCTAAAATCGCAAAAGAGACGATGGGAGTTGACATCTCTACGGTCGAGGGCGGCGGTGCGGCCGGCGGGATAGCCGCTGCGTTTTACGGATTTTTAGGTGCATCGATCGAGAACGGGGGAGAACTTTTCCTTGAACTCGTGGGATTTGATAAGAAGGTTCGGGGCGCTTCGCTCGTCCTGACCGGAGAAGGCAAGCTCGACAGGCAAACGGCTTACGGAAAGGGGGTTGCCGCGGTCGCAAAACACGCATCCCGTCTGGACATCCCCGTTGTGGCTTTCGCTGCAATAATCGAGGACAGGGATGTGCTCCATTCACTTGGGATAACCGCTGCAATCTCGATTATCGACAGGCCTGAACTCAGCGTGGAAAAAGGGATTGCGGACGGGGAGGAACTCCTCGCCTCCTCCGTCCGCGAGATCATCAGGTTGAGTTGCAGCCTGTTGGGCCGCTGAAGCCTATCTCATTCCTCAAAGTAATAGCTCAACTCGCCCCTCGATGCCTCTTCGAGCCGTTTCCAGTCCTCCTCATCAAGTGCCCATCCCATTGCGCCTGCATTACTTACCACATGTTCGACCTTTTTGGCACCAGGAATAGCCACAACACCGTCCTGCTGGATCAGCCATCTAAGCGCAACCTGAGGTATGGTTTTCCCGTATTTATCGGCCAGTTCAGACAGGAGCTCGATGATTTTGAGCGCCCTGTCAAGGTTTTTGCGCCAGAAATATGCCGCTCCGGAACGGATTGCGTCAGATGGGAGATGGTCTCGATTGTATTTTCCGGTCAACATGCCCATGGCAAGCGGGCTGAACGCGATGATGTGAATCTGATGCTTCAGGCAATACGGTTTTATCGCCTTCTCGATACTCCTGTCGAGCAGGTTATAGCGAACCTGATTTGTTATCAATTTATCGCCCATGATGTTGCGCAACGGCTCTATGAGCTCAGGCGGATAGTTGGACACGCCGACATAGCGGACTTTACCCTGCTCAAGCAAGAGCTGCAACGCTTCCGCTACTTCTTCGGACGGAACATAGCCGTTAACCCAATGCAGCTGATAGAGGTCGATCCAGTCGCGATTGAGCCTTTTCAGTGAGCCCTCAGCGGCTTTCAAAAGGTCGTTCTTCTGAAAATGGGGCCCAGAGACCTTCGTGGCTATTATCACATCGTTAATTTTGCTGCCCAGTGCTTCCGAAATTATCCGCTCGGATTCGCCTCCGCCATACGCCTCAGCGGTGTCTATCCAGTTGATGCCGCTATCGATTGCAGCCTTGACCACATTGATTGCATCATTGCGATCGAAATCTTTGCCAAAGCCCCACCCTTCAGTCCCAAATTGCCATGTCCCAAGCCCAATTTTGGTAACTTCCAGCTCACTTTTGCCAAGTTTCGTGTATTCCATAGTCCTCCTCCTTGTTAGATGTAAACCCTTTTTGTGCGAGGCATTATCCTCGTCACGATCTCATAATTGATGGTCTTGGCCCATGTGCCAACCTCCTCGGCACTTATGCGTTCATCGCCCATCTGGCCGAGGAGAACGACCTCATCACCCACGCTAACACCATCGATATGTGTCACATCAATCATGGTGAGGTCCATGCAGACCCGACCAGCTATCGGCGCCCGTTTTCCCCTGACGATAACCTCAGCCCTGTTAGATAGGATGCGCGGATATCCATCGCCATAGCCGACTCCGAGCACTGCAATTCTGGATCTTCTGGTAGTCTTATAGGTCAGGCCGTAGCTTATGCCAACGCCAGCAGGCACATCCCTGAGCTGCAGGATGCGCGTCTTCCATGTGAGTGCAGGCTTGAGAAACGGCATCTCATCGGCCATGCTGACATCAGGCAGAAGTCCATAAATTGAGATCCCGGGCCTTATCATGTCGAAAACCGCATCTTTCATCCTGACAGAGGCTGCACTGTTCGCTGAGTGGATTATCGCCTGCGGGAAAAGCTTCCTCACATGTGGGACAACCTGCTTTGAAAATCGGCCAAGCTGTTTGCGTGCGAAACTCACATCGACATCCGCAGTCGCGTAATGGGTGAAAACACCTTCAACCACAATGCCATCGATAGAACTGATATCTTCTAACACCTGTATGCCCCGTGAAATCTCGTAACCCGTGCGCGTCATGCCCGTGTCGAACTCCACATGCACATAAGCCGGTTTGTTAAGCCTCCTTACTGCCTCAATTGTGTTTTTAAGAACTATGTCGTTTGAGAGATTGAACCTTATGCCGCGCCTGACCGCCTCCTCGACCTCTTCACGGTCTATCAGGACGCCGAGTATGAGTATTTTTTTGTCAATCCCATTATCCTGAAGCTCGATTGCTTCGTCCAGAGTGGCAACAAGCAGAAAATCAACTATGTCCGAGATGGCTCGGGAAACGGCAACGGCACCATGCCCGTAAGCGTCCGCCTTCACTGCGGCGGCGACGCGCGCCGCTCCAGAGATCTTTTTAATCGTGAGGATATTATGCCTGATTGCATTAAGGTCTATCTCAGCCCAACACCTCATTGCCACACCAACCCCATTATGCTTAAGTTAATGCCATACAGGATGATAGAATTGGATTTCGACGGGAAGACGGTCGTGTAGATGCCGGTCGCCAGCGCCCCGAAAGACGATTCCACGATGTTGAGCCCCAATTCCACCTCAACGATGGATGAAAAACCGCTTTCCTGAGCACCGGAAAACCTGCGCCAGAACTTGCCAGCTCCAGCTTTGCCGATGATGTAGAACTTGCCGAAAGCCATACCGATGTTGGGTTCAAGGCCAGCAAAACCTACCGAGTAAGGAGCCGCAATTCCGGGCATGGATGTCATGGTCATCTCGGCGCCGACCCACCTATCGTCGCCAAACCTTACCCCGATAGAAAATCGGTTCGCACTTATCACCTCGCGGGCGATCGGCCCAGAAGGCACTCCAAAACCAGCATTTACATTAAATCCGATCGGATTTACCCCTATGAGAAAAAAGGTTAACAGGTTCATGGCTGTCTCCATTTTTAGTAAAGCAACATATCCTGATAGATGTCCATCTGGCTGTTGACCGAGTTTTCGTTCAGAAAATCGTCGAGGCCGCCCTGTTCAATGGCTTCTCTGAGTTTTGATGTCCCTGCGAGCTTGTCGATCCAATATTCATCACCGTGTTTAACCCATTCGAAATCATCAGGATAAAGTCTCATGGCCATCTCTATGAGTTTCAACGCAGTCAGCACGGGTCGAAAAGCATCCCTATC
Organism: Caldifarciminota bacterium; assembly: GCA_015489175.1. Classification (GTDB taxonomy): domain Bacteria; phylum Hydrothermota; class Hydrothermia; order B15-G9; family B15-G9; genus WGAI01. The sequence goes on from WGAI01000020.1 coordinate 50,652, forward strand.
CGTTACAAAGACTTCAACCCCTTCGCACAGCTTACCGGTGTGTTTTGAGAGAGATGGCTTGAAGAAAGCGGGGAGGAATTTCACGCCCGGCAGGTTAACGGAGTTCATGGCATCGGCCACCTTGAAGGCGTCCATCCAAGGCGCGCCTACAGTAAAGAACGGGCGTGTCGTCCCGCGCCCTTCGGACATGTTCGTGCCCTCTATGAACCCCATGCCAGCATAGACCAGAGCCGTGTCAGGCGTTGGGACATTCGGAGATGGCGGCACCCATGGGAGTCCCAACTCGTCGAGCCACAGAGATTTATCGTATCCGGGCATGGTGATGACATCAACGAGATCGTTCACGCCAAGCTCTGTGGCGTAGAGCCTCGCCACCTCTCCAATAGTCAACCCGTGACGCACCGGGATGTCTGCCGCACAGACAAATGAGTGAAATTCTGGCTCAGGCAGCCAGCCCTCTACCCGCCCGGTTATCGGATTAGGCCTGTCAAGGACGATAACCTCGTATCCGTTGTCCGCTGCGCCTTCGATGAACTTCCTCAATGTGCTGATGTAGGTGTAAAATCGAACTCCGACATCCTGAATGTCGAACAGCACGACATCTGCGAACTCGTTTACCCTCGAGATGGCCTCGTCTATCCTGGGGTATGTGGAGATTACAGTTATGCCGGTCGGTTTGTCCTTTGTCTCGCTCACAGGCTCTCCATCGCGTGCAGCAGCGTAAAGCCCGTGTTCCGGCGAAAATATGACCTCAAGATGGACGCCAGCTGACAGGAGCGCTTCGATGTTGCGTTCGAGAGTGGATGTCACACCGCTCCTGTTCGTCATCAAACCTACCCTCCTGCCAGACAGCAATTCCGGTGATTTTAGCAATCTTTCGAGACCTGTAACCATATCTCTCTCCTGTGACTGCCTATTTTACACTATGAAATCGGCTAATGCAGAGCTGAATCCATCTTTGGGCATTATAATCTTTTCTGAAAAGACGAACAGGGAGGTAACAAAATGAAAAAATATGTGGTTATAGCGTTGATAATTCTGGGCATTGTATTTTACGGGGGTTATCGTCTTGGGCGTAGCAGTAGTGGCGGCGAGCTGACCGCCAGCTCATCGATGGCAAGTGTGAAAGGCGTTTTCAACACCGATTATTATCCCACAGCACTGCGCATGATAAAGTCCGCCAGATCATCTGTGCACCTCATAATGTTCGCCCTCAAATACTATGAGGGCAAGCATCAAACGGACACCCTATTGATGGAACTGAAGAAAGCGGGGCAGCGTGGGGCAGATGTGCGGGTGGTGCTGGAAGGTGGCGACGACGAGTTTCTCGGCAAGGCATTCAAGAAAGAGGCGCAACAGGTGGCCAAATTCCTTGAAGACGGCGGCTATGTCGATGTCCGCTTTGATCCAAGATGGCGCACCACCCATGCCAAACTCCTCATAGTTGACGGTAGAAACATACTTGTTGGCTCAACAAACTGGACGATGCAGGCGTTCACGAGCAACAATGAAAGCAATGCGCTCATAAGGGGCAATGTCAGCGATTTCGAGAAATACTTCGAGAAGGTCTGGAAACAATCCCATGAGCCAGAGGAAGACACTGTCATCGTTCGCCCATCGGTCAGCCAGATATTGAAAAACCCGGAGGAATACGACGGCAGGATTGTTGAAGTTGAAGGGCTTGCAGGCGACATCAATTTCAAGACATCCAAATCCGGCAGGAAATACACGACCTTCAAACTCAGCGACAACTATGGAAGGACACTGAAAGTTTACTATGGCAAAGGCCATCCGCGCATATCAGACGGCGACAGGGTGTTAGTCAAGGGAATCTACCGCAAGGTCAAGAGGATCGGCAGGTATCAATACAAGAACCAGATCGATGCTTCGGAGGTCAAGCGGTTATGAAAGCGCTTGTCACAGGCGCTAACGGCTTTGTGGGCAGTTATTTGACTGAACAACTGCTGTCCGACGGATGGAATGTGCGGGTTTTCGTCAGAAAAACCAGCAATCTGAGATGGCTCAAAGGCCTATCTGTAGAATACGCTTACGGGGATCTTGCGAAAAACGATGGGATCGAGGAAGCGTTAAACGGCATAGATGTCGTGTTCCATGTGGCGGGCGTTGTGAGGGCACTTAACAGGGATGGCTACATCGCAGGCAACTATCTGTCCACCAAAAACCTGTATGTTGCGTCCGAGAAGGCCGGAATTAAGCGATTTGTGCTTCTGAGCAGTCGCGCTGCCGTAGGGCCATCGCCACCAACGACAAGGATTCCAGAGGATTATCCAGCCTCACCGATCTCGAATTACGGTATCTCCAAACGGATGGCGGAAGATTTTCTAAGGGAAAGGCACACTGTCCCTTTCGTGGTGCTCAGGCCCGTCGCAGTCTATGGCCCAAGGGACTACGGAGTTTACAAGTTCTTTCAACTCATAAAGAACCACCTCAACATCTACATCGGAAAGGGCACCTATGTCAGCATGATCCATGTGCTTGACCTCGTGGACGCCATCGTCAAAGCCGCAGATAAAGGCAGGGACGGAGAGGCCTACTTCGTGTGCGGTGAAAGGGATCTCCATGTCAGGGATTGGGGGGTATTTCTGGCGGAGCTGTTGAACATCGCTCCCCTCCTCAACATCAGAATTCCAAAGTGGATAGCTATGTCAACGGCTTATGTGGCACATTTCTTCGCCCGAATGATAGGCAAACCAACTTTTGTGAACCCAGACAAGATCAAGGAGCTCACAGCCACAGGCTGGTTGTGCTCCAACGAAAAGGCAAAAAACGAGATTGAATGGAGGCCAAACATAGACGAAAAAGAGGGATTTCTGAGCACATTTGAGTGGTATATTCGTAACGGTTGGCTTTAGGGCATGGCTTTTTGGATTATCCATCTGGCCGCATCAAAGAAGTCAGGCGTCCAGTAATCGACATCGAAATTCGGGGGTCCGGTGGAGAGCAGCACCTTTTTGAGGCCAATTTTTTCTGCGGAGACCATGTCGCGCTTCGAGTCACCGACCATAAAGCTGCGGCTTAAATCGATCTCGGGATGAAGATGAAAAATCCGCTCGAACATGGCGGTTCCTGGCTTGCGACAGCCACATCGCTCGTTGGGATGGTGCGGACAGAATTCGGATTGTGTGATGGACACGCCCCATGAGTGCATGTCGAGCTCAATCTGCCTGTTTATCCGCCTCATCATCTCAAATCCGAAGTAGCCCCGACCGACGCCGGATTGGTTTGACACCACAAACAGCTCAAACCCATGTTGCTTGAGCAAAACCAGACCTTCTCTAACCCCTTTGAGATAACGGATTTGCTCAGGTGTATTCAGATAATGCTTGTCTTCGATTATAGTGCCGTCGCGATCAAGAAATACGGCGGGAATTAAAGCCATTGTTTCAACATCTCTTTTAGCACGGACAGCGCTCTGCCCCGATGGCTAACACGGTTTTTAATCCTCACTGGAAGCTCTGCAAATGTCCGTCCCATAGGCGGATACAGGAAAACAGGATCGTAGCCGAAGATGCCGCTGCCGCGTTCTTCCTCGGTGATAAATCCGTTCACTCGCCCTTCGATGGCATGCCTCTTGCCATCGGGATCAAAAAAAACGATCTGGGTTATGAAGTATGCCCTTCTTCGGTTAAACGGCACACCTTCAAGCAGTTTCATAAGCTTCTTCCTGTTCTGCTCGTAAGTTGCATTTGGACCAGCAAATCGAGCCGAGAACACGCCCGGCATACCGTTCAGATAATCGACGCAAAGCCCTGTATCATCCGCAAAAACCGGTTTTTTATAGCGCTTGTAAATCGTCTCAGCCTTCAAAGTTGCGTTTTCAAGGAATGTGAACCCTGTCTCTTCGATCTCAGGGACATCCGAAAGCCCGAAAAGAGGGATAAGTTTCAACCCATCAAGTTTTAGATAGTCCGAAATTTCAACAAATTTCTCCCTGTTAGTCGTAGCGACTATGAGCTCAAACGACATGTTTTTTGTTGATGGGTTGTGTCAGGGCGTGGATGTCATCACACCCACGATAAAAGCGTCCTTGTAGCCTTTCGACTTGAAGAACTCTTTGGCTTTCTCCGCATCCATGCGAGTTGGGAAATCTCCAGCACGAACCTTGGCAAGTCCGTCTTCATTCTCGACCACGAATTTGTAAGATGGATACTGTTTTCTGAGCTGGCGCATGACATCGGTCGCTTTCTTGAACGAACTGAATGCAAAAAGCTGAACCTGATACACGAAAGTCTGAGCCGTAGGTTGCCCAGCTTCAGGTTGAGGCACAGAAGGTGTTGGCGCAGGTTGTGGAGGCGGTGGTGGCGGCGATTGAGGCTTCGGTTTCACCTCTTTCGTCTCTGTGAACTGCGTTGTTGTTGTTTTGCCCGTCGTCGAAGGAGCAGGAGATTGCGTCTTTTTAGGCGGCAGAGATTCCGGAGGCACCTTATTTACCGACGATGTCGTATCAGATATCGGATTACTCTCTTTAGGCGTAATCTCTGTTATCGTAGTCTCCCCAGTTGCCCCCGGCACCGGAGGTGGTGGCGGCTTCTTGGCCAGTTTGCCGGAGGGCATAATGCCTGGCTCTGTGGTAACAGGCGATGTGGTGGGCTTTTTCTTGGGTGCACAGCTGAGACCAGCAGCTAAAAAAGCCCCCATCACAACCCATGAAACTAACTTCTTCATATTCACCCCTCTGTTTTCCAATTATATTTCTTGACAAATTTATCGACACGGCCGCCCGCATCGAGCGCAGCTCTTGCTTTCAGCTCGCCCGTGTAGAATGGGTGACATTTGGAACAGACTTCTACCCTTATCTCTTTTTTTGTAGAGCCTGTAACAATCACATTTCCGCAGGCGCAACGAATTACCGCATCCTCGTAGTAAGTCGGATGAATCCCCTTCTTCATCTTATTTTCACCTCCTGAATTAGCGGATGTTTATTATAGCCGTGCAAAAACCAGCCGTCAAACGCCCCAACACACACTTAACTATTGATTGGACTGCATAGCGGCAAGTATGGCCATACCAAGCGATAGTCCGCCATCGTTAGGCGGCACTTCATGATGTATGAGCACATCAAATCCTATGCTCTCAAGGGACGAAACTACCAATTCTAACAGTGTCAAATTCTGAAAGACACCACCTGAAAGGGCAACACGCTTTATACCTGTATCCGCTGCGATGCGCCGGACAACTTCGACAATGCCATCTGCAAGCGTGCGGTGAAATTTGAAGGCTCTGTGACTGACATCATCACCATCCTGAAGCATATCCCTGAACGCAGGCAACATGTCGAGCACATAGCCATTGCCATCATTTTGGACTTCAAATCCATATCGCCCATCTGTGGCAACAGCAGCTGCCTCAAGTCGCATAGGCGCTTCCCCATCGAATGTGTTTTCCTCACAAATTCCAAGCAGGTAAGATGCCGCATCGAACAGACGACCGGCACTCGATGTCATCACACCGGCAAAACGGTTCTTGATGGCACCCAGCAACATGGGGTAATCATTGCTAAATCTTTCCTCAAACCTCCATGGATCTTCACCCAACTCATAAAGTATCGAAAGCGCAAATTTCCAGATGTGGCGTATGCTGGAATCGCCCCCTGGCAGGAAAACATATCGCAGATGGCCAACCCTTTTGAGAGCACGAACTTCTCCCGCGAAGAATTCCCCGCCCCAGATAGCACCATCATCGCCGTAGCCGGTGCCATCCATTGCCACACCGATGACCTCGCCCTTAAAACCGTGTTCTGCCATAACACCTGCTATGTGAGCACGGTGGTGCTGTATCTCGATAACCTCGGCATCCGGAAATTCGTCGGCGATCGAACGGTTGGGATAAAGCGGATGTTCGTCTATTGCCACAACATCGACCTTACCAACCTGAAACAGGTTGATGAAATGGTTTATAGCCTCTATCTCAGCTTGTAGCCCCGCAAGCGTATCAGTATCCCCTATGTGCTGACTGAGAAATGCGTTTCGGCCTATGAGAAGTGTGAATGTCGTCCTCATCATCGGCCCAACGGCAAGGATTGTCCTCTCTGAATCTATGGGAAGTCTCACCGGCAACGGAGCATATCCGCGAGAACGCCTGACCGGGTATCGCACCCCCCGAAATACCATGTCGACGGAGTCATCTGCACGGATGTAAATGTCACGGTTATGCGTCAGGACAAGATCAGCAAATTCCAGCAGCCGATTTATCTCATCTCGGAAAATAATTGGCTCCCCGGTCGGATTTGCGGAGGTGAGGACTATCGGCCTTTTAAGATCTTCCATAAGAAGGAGATGAAGTGGGGTGTATGGTATCATAAAACCAAGTCTTTTCTGGCCCGGTGCCACAAACTGCGAGACTACGCCGTCGGATTTAGGTTCAAGTAAGACTATAGGCGCAGCAGTCGATTGGAGAAGCGCGAGCTCGCCCTCGGAAAGACTGCATAACCGCTCTATGTCCTCCATACGAGCCATAAGGGCAAAAGGCTTGTTATACCTTTTCTTCCGCATTCTTAGCTTCTTAACCGCATTATCATTCGTGGCATCGCATGCGAGATGGTATCCACCGAGCCCTTTGATTGCCACGACTTTGCCCTCAAGGATCGCCTTAGCAGTAAGCTTGATCTGGTCACCTTCGACTTCACCTTCAGGCCCTATCAGGAAAAGTCTTGGCCCACAAACGGCACAGCAATTCGGTTGAGCATGAAATCGCCTCGATGATGGGTCATGGTATTCAGCATCGCATTCCGGACACATCTTAAAAACGGCCATGGTGGTATTGGGTCGATCGTAGGGCAGGGCTTTGATGATGGTGAACCTCGGGCCACAATTGGTGCAGTTGATGAAAGGATAGCGGTATCTTCTGTCAGATGGATCGAAAAGTTCGCGCTTACAATCCTCGCAGATGGCGGCATCAGGCAAAACGAGAGCCTGAACCTCATTGCCATGGCTGCTCTTTTCTATGATGAAATCATCGTAACCGACAGGCTCAAGCTCATGCCATTCGACACCGGTGAGTTTCGCAAGGGGCGGAAGGTTAGATTTCACATGGTCAACGAAATCCTCCGCATGGACATCTCCTTCAATCTCAACTATAACTCCTTCAGTTGTATTACGGACGCTGCCCTTAACGCCGAGCGATTTTGCCAGCCTGTAAATGGTAGGTCTAAACCCAACTCCCTGAACAGCACCATAAAAATAGATGCGAAACCGCCTCACCTGTCCGTTTTTACCCACCATATCGCGAAATTTCCTCCAGATTCGATGCTGTATCAATTATCAAACATGACCTATGAGTTCGCAAAGTGGGATATCGGGATTTTGAGAAGTGAAAAAGATTTTTAGGTGGAAGGATGGCGAATAAAAAAGCCCCAAGCAGGGGCTTAAATGGGCCCGGGTGGAGTCGAACCACCGACCTCTCGCTTATCAGGCGAACGCTCTAACCAACTGAGCTACGGGCCCCCAATCAGGGGAAAAGAAAAAAGGAAAGTGGAGTGTCTCCAGACAGTGAGACAGGGGATAATTATTTAAGCTCCTTTGAAAGGAGGTGATCCAGCCGCACGTTCCCGTACGGCTACCTTGTTACGACTTCGCCCCAGTCACCGGGCCCGCCCTAGGCGCCTCCCTCCCGCCGAAGCGGGTTGGGCGAGCGACTTCAGGCGTTCCCGGCTCCCATGGCGTGACGGGCGGTGTGTACAAGGCCCGGGAACGTATTCACCACCCCATGCTGATAGGTGATTACTAGCGATTCCGCCTTCACGCAGGCGAGTTGCAGCCTGCGATCCGAACTGGGAGCGGTTTTAGGGATTGGCTCCCCCTCGCGGGGTTGCAACCCTCTGTACCGCCCATTGTAGCGCGTGTGTAGCCCTGGGCATAAAGGCCACACGGATCTGACGTCGTCCCCACCTTCCTCCGGCTCATCGCCGGCAGTCCCCTTAGAGTGCCCGGCCGCTCCATGAGCGCCGATGGCAACTAAGGGCAGGGGTTGCGCTCGTTGCGGGAC
>WGAI01000021.1 GCA_015489175.1 Caldifarciminota bacterium
TCCCCGCTCTGCTCCTTCTTGAACTTCACGAACGGGTAAACTATTGAGATGTAGATGACCACCACGATGAACACAACGAACCAGAGCCAGAAGTTGAGCTTAAGGATGCCCACAAGGATTGTCCATATCCCCAAAAGCACAAATGCCCAGCCTGCAATGCGATGCGTTGAGCGCCATACGCTGTCGGATGCGAGCGTCCACGGCGTGCGCACACCCACGAAAAAGTTGCGCTTGATAGTGGGGAGATAATTGCCTATCAGGATGAACATGATACCTATGCCGACATAAAGCACGGCGGTGTCGAGCTTATTCGAGTTGGTTTTTATCAACCATGCAAAAGCTATCTGGAAGAACAGCATGAACGCTGCCACGATGTCGAGAGTGGCGTCGATTGCCTTCCTTGAGCGTTTCACATTCTCACGAAAGGGATCGATCTTCTCGAGATAGATCAGGAGAAGCCCGACGACAAGGATTACGAGCGGGAACAGCAAGGTGCCCATGAACTTGCTGCCATACCCGTCCACCTCGCCCCGCATGTTCAAATGCACGGGAACGGGAACATTCGGGGTCGTGAAATACACCCACAACCCCAGCAAAAGCGATACCACAAATATGCTCCAGAAAAACCACCTATTCTTCATTTTTCTTGCCCTCCTTTTCCAGAAGCTCAACGATGTAAGCGAGAACCTCATCAAGGACGGTGAGGTTCAGCGAATAGATTATCTTCTGGCCATGCCTGTGTGCCGTGACGAGGCCGGCATTTTTCAAGACTTCAAGATGATGTGAAATGGTGGGCCATCTGGTATCAAAATGCTCGGCTATCTCACCAGCACTGAGATCGCTCTCCCTCAACAGCTCAAGTATTTTTCGCCTTGTCGGATCCGATAACGCTTTCCACACTTTTTGCATAGCCTCGATATTTTGATGTATGTCTAAATATCTGTCAAGCTCGATGGACGGAATTGCCCTATCATCACCAAAATGTTTGAGAACCAGCGAATTGGGCGGCTTGAGCGGCGGCTACCTGTCCGATTGAGGGCTATACAGTCTATCCCACCGTCCGCTCCGTTTTGGCAGCTGCGAGCCGAAGGATGCCATTTTCTTGACCGTAATGGACAAAAGGCCTACATTAGGTGCCTGATGAAGATAAGGAAACTTGATCCTGAGGTCGTCAAAAGGATTGCCGCGGGTGAAGTTATCGAGGAGCCTTCTTCGGTTGTCAGGGAGCTGATCGAGAATTCCATCGATGCAGGCGCCACTGAGATCGAAGTTGAGATCAAAGGCGGAGGCTTGGGGCTCATAAGGGTCACGGACAACGGCTGCGGCATTGCTAAAGACGACATACCGCTTGCGGTTCAACGACATACGACGAGTAAGATCGAGTCGGCGGACGACCTTGTATCGATCTCGACGCTTGGGTTTCGCGGCGAGGCGCTCTATTCGATTTCGTCCGTGTCGAAGATGATTATTCGGTCACGCATGGAAGACGAAGATGTTGGCTGGGAGGCGCGATTTGACGGCGGCGAGCTGAAGGAGCTGAAACCGATCCCACACCCCGTCGGCACGACGATCATCGTGATGGACCTTTTTTTCAACCTTCCTGTTCGGCGCAGGTTCATAGGCTCGAGGATGCGAACTGCCAGACGCGCCATCGAAAAGGTCACCGAATACGCACTCGCCCATCCCGAAGTGGGCTTCAAACTCATTGTGGACGGCAGGGAGATGATGAATCTGATGCCCACCCTCGACTTCCGCGAACGACTCAGCCAGATTTACGGCGACGATTTCTGGGACGACATGCTGGTCATTGAGCGGAATTTCGACCGTGTCAGAATCATCGGCGGCGTGTCACGGCCGGATCGATTGAAGGAATCGCCTGTCCTCCAGATGTTTTTTGTGAACGGCAGGCGTGTTAAGGAGAACGAGTTCAGGGCCGCCATATACCGGGCTTATGAGACAGGCCTGTATCCGCAATACATCCTGTTTGTCGATGTCAATCCGAGGTTGATCGATGTCAACATTCATCCGCAAAAGCTTGAGGTCAGGTTTGACTCGTCGCTCAGGATGTTCGAGAAGGTCATGAAAACGGTCAAGGATGCCATTCAAGCACACGGCGGCATCTCGTTTCAGCGGACACCTCAGGGA
>WGAI01000022.1 GCA_015489175.1 Caldifarciminota bacterium
ATCGAGACCAATTCGTGGGTTGAAGTTGATGAGCTCAACGCTTGAAAGGGCGATTCTGAGCGGTTGGGTGCTCAAATCAGCGGGCTGGGCTTCTGTCCTTTTTCCTGCCGAACCTGTCGATGTAGTCTTTGATGAGGTCGGGCAGCTCTTCGTTGAGGCGTTTTGCCCTCGCGATTTCGTTCTCGGAGAACATTTCCGAGTGTTCCTCCATCCACCTGATGAGCGATTTGAGCGCACGCTCGACCATAAAAACCTTCCTTTTGGTTCTGCTCATTTTAGGGACATCGGACATGAGTCCGAAATTGACATTCATGGGCTGAAAGTGGCGCGGATTTGCGTAAGCCATGTATCTGAACAATGCGCCCGATATCGTGTGACGATGGAACGGCACGGGCGAAAGCCCTTTGAGCAGCCGAAATGCATTGAGTGACGAGAGGAGTCCACCGGTGGCGGCCTCGACATACCCCTCTGACCCTGAAAGCTGACCGGCTATGAAGAGTTTGGGACTCTTTTTGATCTGTAAAGTCTCTGTGAGGACGCGCGGTGCATTCACAAATGTGTTTCTGTGCACCGCGCCGTATCTGAGGAAGACGGCTTTTTCGAGACCCGGTATCATTCGGAAGACGCGTCTCTGTTCGGGATATGTGAGCTGTGTCTGGAACCCAACGAGGCTGTAAGCTGTGCCTTCCGCATTCTCGCGCCTGAGTTGAACCACTGCGAACGGTTCCTTTCCTGTGCGCGGATCGGGCAGACCAACAGGTTTGAGCGGCCCAAACCTCAAAGTATCGCGCCCGCGCTTCGCCATCTCCTCAATTGGCAGACATCCCTCAAAATACTTGCTTTCGGCCTCAAAATCGTGCGGTTTATGGACTTCGGCTGTGACCAGTGCCTCCCAAAATCTGTCGTATTCCTCCTCGCTCATGGGTGCGTTAAGGTAAGAGCTGTCGTCCCATCCATACCTGTCTTTGAAGTAAAGCTTTGACATGTCAAGAGATTCAGCATCAACGATCGGCGAAAGTGCGTCGTAAAACGAGAGATATTCCTCTCCGGTTATCTCCATGATCGACATGGCGAGCGCATCGGATGTAAGTGGACCGGAGGCTATTATGACGATGCCGTCGGATGGAACGGTTTTGATTTCTTCGTTGATGACCTCGATCTCAGGCATTGAGCGCAATGTTTCGGTCACATAGCGTGAGAACCTATCTCTATCGACCACAAGCGCCTTTCCACCGGGGATAGCCGCATGTTCCGCTGCCCTCAAAATCAGCGAATCGAGCCTTTTGAGCTCCGCTTTGAGTAGCCCGTGAGAGTTGAAAATCTCCATCGATTTCAACGAGTTACTGCAAACGAGCTCCGCAAAAAGCCCGGTTTTATGGGCGGGTGTGAGCTTCATAGGACGCATCTCGAATAGTTTGACCCTGACACCGCGTTTCGCCAGCTGGTAAGCGGCTTCGGAACCTGCAAGTCCAGCTCCTATGACGATGATTTCGTTCAATCTATCACCTCCAGAGGATAGTTTCAGGGAGGCTTTTAATTTAACATGAAACGATGTGTTGCGAAACCGGGAGATAAAAGATCGGGCGGGGCGTTACGCCCCGCCCTCTTATCCGTGCACGGAGGGGTGGAGGCTCAGCTTATCTCAGCGCAATGACTTTCTTGACAGTTGTGGCACCGTTGTCGAGTGCCAGTCTGACGAAATACACGCTTGAACGGTTGACTTCGGCCGTGAACGAGTATGTGCCGTTTGCCAGCCTTCCGCTGAAGATGTCTTTGACGAGCCTGCCCGTTGCGTCGTAGAGCCTGAGCGAGACATTGTGGGCGTCCTCAAGCGAGAAGCTGATGGCGAACTGGTTGCCGGAGATCCTGTTGATGGAGAGCGCCGGTCCGACGAGCGATGGCACAACCGGCTCGGCCACATCGGAAGGCGAGACCACAATATCCTGATCCACATAGGAATCCAGGACCTCAACGGTGTCAACCACTATGTATTTTGCGTTACCGGTGAAGTCTGTGGCGTAAAGCTCATAATCGCCGGGCGGCAGGTTGTCCACGGAATAAATGCCCGCCTCATCGGACACATCGATATAAACCGCACCGGTGTTAATGTCCCTTGCGAACACGAGGCCGTAAGCGAACGGCTGATTGCCATCTGCGAATGTGTAGCCACATACGCCACCTGAGCCCATTGTGCTGTCACGAGGCACGAGGTCGATGGTGATGTTATCAGCGGTTGGAATCACAGGTGTTGCGCTGTCCGGAGTGTAAGCGTCGTCGTAGAACTCGCCTCGATATCCGTAAGCCTTTCCGAACAGTATAACAGGCTGCCCTTCAGGCAGATACTGGAGCGTGTAGTTGCCGAGGGAGTCGGTCAGGGCAACCGAAATTCTCCTTCTGTGATGCGTTGAATCGCCGGGCATGAATGCGATCACCACGGCGTTCGATATGGGCTCGCCAGTGTTTTCGTCTATCACCGTGCCGCTGACGGTGGCTGTTCCATAGTTCATCCACGGGACGAGGTCGAAATCTATGTTCATGACATCCCCGGAATCGACCTGCACAGGCGTGGCATCGGAGCGGTTTCTTGCGTTGTCATAGAACTCGCGATAGTAGAACGGTGCACGTGCAAGCAGCAGATACTCGGATGGAGCAACCACATCCATCGAATAGGCACCTGTCGAATCGGTTATGTCAAACATGCCACCGTGTCTCCTATACCAGTGGCCGCGCCTGCCATGACGGCTTCCCGTAGTGTCGTGAGGGATTGCGCGGACAATGGCGCCCGCTATCGGCTCACCTGTCGTTGAATCAACGACAGTGCCCTGAATTGTCGCAGTCGCATAAACGGCATTGAACGGCATGAGCGTGAAGTTGATGCCGGACACGGTATCGCCGGGGTTGACCGCTATGGGTGTGGCGCTGTCAGGCCTGGACACATTGTCATACCACTCAGGGACATAGCCCCAGTAGAAAGCGCTGACCACATAGCTTCCGGAATCGGCTGCAAGCGTGTAAAACCCGTTCTCGTCTGTGAATGCCCTTGTGAAATGACGGCGGCCGTGCTCAGTTGATCTCCTCAGCCTGCCGATGACAAGCGCTCCCTGAATGGGCTGGCCGGTTACCTCATCGTAAACATATCCCATAATAGCCGCTCTCCCCGTTGACCCGCTATCGCGCGGCGGCAAAGCTATGTTAATATCTGTAACAACCTGCCCATCAGTAACATATACCGTGTCAGCATCATCGTAGCTTGTTCCGTTCTGGTAGAATCTATCGAGATAGCCCCATTTGTGAGCCTTGACGAAATAAGCTCCATCTGGCATTCCCATGATTTCGTAGCTTCCATCGTTCAGAGTGGTTGTCCATGCTATTGGCCTCGGATGGTGTCCGCTGAGCTGATACACTCTGACAATGGCTCCGGGCAGTCCATTTCCGTTCAACGCATCGGTCACCTGCCCGGAGATCCCACCTGTCTGAGCCATCGTGGCTCCGACCATGAGGGCTACCAGAACTCCTATTTTCCTGATCATCTCTGACCTCCTTTTTTTCTTTACGCCAGTATTAGACGCAAGATGTGTGCCAAGTAGTTCCGCCTGGAGTTAAGTTTTTGATTATCACCGTATTGCGTTGAGAATGCGTTTGTCGGCAGCTGAGATAGCTATGAAAAATTTTCGCAGGTGTGAAAAATTTAATCAGAAGGAGACCTGAGCGTAAACATAAATTCCAATTGTGGAAATGGCTGAAAGGAGCCTGAGTTTATACCAGATGTTCATAGTTCTGTAAGTTTTTTGTATGGATGATAGTTCTCTGGCCTTCATGTAAGCCTCTTTTGAGCGGAGATATGCGTAATTCGTAAGTCCCCACGCTGCAACGGACAGAAGGAATCCAGCCATTATGCGCTTGCCGCGCTCCTTCTGGCCATACCTGATCTGGGCAAGTCCCGGCATCGCAAGGGAATAGATCCTCAACCTCCGTTTCCTCTCATGGTCGTTTATAACATGGAGCAGGGTTTTGATGGAGTCCAGCGTCGGCACATTTTCGATCTTCAGCTCCGATTGTGCCCGCTGGAATGTCCTGTAGGCGCCCGGAAATGTGTAGATCGGGTCGAGGTTGAAGTAGGGGTTGACGGCGAGCAGCTTTTTGAAGGCCTCAACTGCTCTGTCCGAGCTGTCAAGGGCGACATACGCAAACGCCATAAACTTCAGTGCTTCAAGCTTTATAAGGCCTGTGTCGGATCCGGCAACCGAGTCCGCATAAGCGATAAGTTCGGCGTATTGCCCATCATAGAACAGCGAATCCATGCGAGCTATGGGGGATGGGAGCGTCAAAATCAGCGCAAGAATAACCATTTTCCGCTTACTCTATGAAAACGGTAGATGTAGATGCCTGAAGGCAGGTTGAGCCTGCTGACCGGAATCATATTGTTACCCTGCTGGACCCGAAGTCTGGCCACAAGTCTGCCTGATGCCGAATAGATGTTGAGGTAGCCATCAGATGGTGTTCTCACCGTTATCATATCAGACGGGCGCAGCGGGTTGGGTGCGCTGACGATAACATGTTCTGGCCCTACGAGCGACTGTTCTTCTCCGATCGAGTTGAGCGAGAGTGCGTAAACATTTTCCACAGCGTGTCTCCTTCGCCTCCCGCCGATGACTATGAGAGAGTTATCGAACACAACCGCCGCTGAGAAACCTCTTGGCTCCGGGATGTTCGGTAGCTCCTGCCATGTCATGTCGTTCCTGTTAAGCTTCCATACCCTGTCTGATTCATCCAGTCCGTAATATCCGCCGACTGCAAATATCTCGCCCAGAATGTCGCTTGTGGAGGCCATGCCAGAGACTTCCTCCGGCATAGAGGAAGTGCTGACAACCGATTGGCCGTCGAAAACCGTGATCCAGTTGACCTGACCGAAATAAAAGCCGCCCATCAGGTAAGCGGTATCGTTTACCACGGCAGCGCCCATGTATGAGCGCGGCACCCAGTTTTCGATCACCAGCGTGTCCCACGATAAGTCGGCGGGAGAAAATCTTAATACAAGCGGATTGTATGCATAACCTTCCATGACGCCACCGAGCAGATAGAAGAAGCTGTCGATTTTCACGATGGAAAAGGCCGCAAGTCTCATAGGCATCGGGCCTACATACTGCCACGTCCCGCTGTCGGGGTCGAACATGTAGATTTTGTCAGTCGGCATGCGGTTGCGGTTGAACCCACCGAATACGAAAATTTTTCCTCCCCATGCGGCCACGCCTGAAAACGCAAGCGGTTCGGGGAGCTCAACACCGTCATGCCATTCTCCGCGGATGTTGTTGAGCGCCTCGACGCTCGCAGTGGGGTAGTTGCGATGGCGCTCGCTTGTGAAGCCGCCGATGACGATCACGCTGTCGCCATCGACTACGGCCGCCGCTCCGTAACGCTTTACTCTGAGGTGGCTTATCTCGCTCCATTCGCCGTAAAGCCCCGCTACCCATATCAGCAGGGCCAGGCTTATCGTTATCTTTCCATTTTTCATTGCGTGGGTATTTTAAGGCAATTTTCGTGCCCATTGCCCGTTGAGGAGCGATTCTGATGGCAGAATCGCAATTCGGCCGGAGCTATCCAACGCCACTTTTTCCAACGAGCACCAAATTTCGCCCGAATTTGGGCGTGAGTGAGCTCATTTCTCATTTGTCCGACTTCAGCATCCTGTAAAATGTGGCTTTTGTGAGGCCCAATTTCTCCCATTCTTCGTTCCATGTCTTACCCAATTTCTCATAGCCCGCCTTCACGATGCTGTCTCTCAATGTTTTCAGTGTTATCCCGTTTTCGAGCATCCAGTCCAGTATCCTCTCAAAACTTAAGCCATTTTCATGCTGGGGTTCATCCTGTTCATAGTGGGTGAGTGCCTTGATAGCTATGTCCAGCGTGACCAATCGGTCTTTGCTCTCGTGCCTCAAAAATTGGCAGATCTTCTTGAGGCTTCTCACATTTGCGGGATAAGGATACTCGTTCACAAGCAGCTCCATAGCCCTGTCCGTGAATTCCATTTTGTCGCAATAGAATTCCAGAAGCGGCTTTATGTCCTCTCTCCGTTCTCTTAAAGGTGGGATGTGTATGTGCAGGCCGCTTATTCGGCTCAGCAGGTCGTCTCTGAAAAGATTTTGTTTGACCAGATTTTTCAAATTTTTGTGCGTCAGGACGATAATCCTGCCTTTGAAAACCCTGTCTTTCGATTCCTGCATCCTCCTGAACCTTCTCTCCTCAAGGAGAGTGTGCAGGTGTAGCTGAACCTCGATGGGCAGGTCGCCGATCTCGTCGAGGATGAGTGTGCCTTCTCCCACTGTTTCGACCAGTCCCGGGCCGCCTTTTACGCCTGTGAAAGCGCGCGGAGCGGCACCAAACAGCATGTAATACAGGTTTTCTCTGGGATATGCGCTTATCACGAAGGTCATTACGGGGCTGTTGGCCCTCTTAGAACGATTATGGATGATCTTCGCCAGCAAGGTCTTGCCAACTCCGATCTCGCCGGTGATCAGAAGCGGTTCATCGGAATCCTTGTAATTGTGCTCTATCTCCCAGATCAGCTCTCTGGATTTGGGCGATTCGGCCACCCAGCCCAATTTTCGATATTCTTTGACAAGCTCTCTCATTATCTCAGGGTCGGTTCTCAATATCCTTTCTCTCAGAATTTTTGCGGTCAACTTTTCGTCAACGAATTCTATCGGAATTATCCCATATTGATATGCCCTCATGAAGATTGAGCTTTCAGCAAATCGGGTCAAAAGGAAAACGGGGACATCGGGTCGCAATTTTCTGGCCTCCACGGCGACGGAGAAACCCTCATATTCTGGCGAATCCGACAGGAATTCGGATTCCGGATAACTCCCGTGTTCAATGTATTGATCGACAACGGCAGCCCGTATGTCCTTAAAGCTCCTTAACTTTTCTATAAACTGTCTGGATGTGCGGGTGTGCACGATTTCCCTGTTCGGAAAGGCGCTTTTTAACACCTTTTCAACATAGTTCTCATCGTCGAGCACAAGGAACATGTTTTATCGCCTCCTTTTCGGCAGGAAATAGATCTTTATGTTAAACGATGTGCCTTTGTTGGGCTCCGATTTCACCTCGATTTCGCCGTGTTTTCTGAAGAGTTCATCGCATCCGGCTAATCCGTAGCCACGCTCTTTGCCCTGTTTGCCGTAGGAAAATCCCGGTTCAAATATCTTTGAGGCCATCTGCGGGGGCATCCCTTTTCCGTAATCTCTGATCGATATTTCCAGCACATCCGGCAGCGCTCGGACTTTGATGTCTATCTTCTTTATCGTGTTGCCATCGGTATAGGATTCTATGGCATTTTCGAGGATGGCCTTGAAGCAACACAGGAATTTCGCGAGTTCCGACGGATAGAAAGCGTAAGATGCCTGCTGAGTGATTTCCGTATTCACGATAACGCCTTGAGCCGCATAATTTTTCCTTATGTCTTCCACAACCGGGAGCAGAGCACCCTGAATGATGTCGGCCCTTTCCCTCTCAAGCATGCTCTTGAGTTCATCTCTCACATTTGCTATGTGCCTGAGAAGGCTGACAGTCGAACGCTTCAGGAGATTTTTGAAGATGCCGCCCAATCTGCAGAGCCGATGCAGGCTGAAGATGTTTGAGAGCAGGAACAAATTCCATTTTGTCCGTTTGAAAAGCGATTCCCAGCGCGGATGCACATTGCGGAAATCTTTTTCCATTGCCACCAGCATGCGGAGCGATTCCTGGAGGTTTTTGTAAAGGTTTTCATTCTTCAGGACATCGCAGTCAAAGCCGTGGTTTTCGACAATCGGCTGCCAGAGCGATGGGAACTTGTGAAAGATCGGGATCCTCATAACGCCTTTGATTGTCTCCTCAGATGGCAGCGGCGCGTATTGATACCTGAATTTGCGGAAAGTCCGTTTTACCCTCACGAACATCAGGACTGTCAGCACCCAGATGACCGCAAGCAGGCTCTTGAGCCAGTTGGTTTTGACGAACTTTATGAGCTTGACCTGTCGGTAAAGGCTCTCTCTGAGCTTGAAAAGGTGTGCGAGGGTGTCGGGTTTCAGGACGCGGTAGATTTCCATAGCGGCATCGAGGCTATCAAGTGCTTCCTGAGCGCTCCAGGGGTGGTGATGCCTTTTCGCCCAGCTGACGAGCGACGCGGCGTAACCGAGCGCCTCGTCGATTCGCGGCACGAGGAGGACAATGCCACTGTTGCGCTCGTCAAAAGTGAGAGCGGAGTTGAATGAGCTGGCCAACAAAACTAAGACCTCAGGTTCGTTGTGAATGAGTGGCAGTTTTTGTTTGCGCCAGTGTATCTCCAGAAATCCAATATACGATGTAAATAAGTTCTCAGGTGCTTCGTTAGGGAAAAGTGCGATAAAACCTAACTCGTAAGCTACAAAGTTGATCCCCTTATTCGCTGGAATTCCCATTAAGGGAGTAAGTTTTGTGGAAATGGAATCTTTTAAAATGGGTGCAGAACCCTTAAGTCCGTAAAGTGCCCCTCCAAAGATAGATTTGATGCCCATTATCCAGAAATACCCCTCATTGAAAATGACATCTGTATGCTCAAAGTCGGGAATGGAAAAGGTATTGACTGCATTGAAGCTGCTATCCAGAACCAGATAATGGCTGAAAGCTCTGGGATTTTCATGCCCCTTCTCCTTAGAACTTCCGATATAAGCCACCGTGTAACCCGACGAGCTATCCCGTGCAACAAACTTGCCATTTCCGAAGATGTCGGGATAATGCTTTCTCACAATGAATTCGACGAGCACATTATACCTAACTACATCGTCCTTCTGCTCCGATAAAGTAAACTTTTTCAGGGAATCCCCGCTAACAATCCACAGTGTGTCAGATAATTCAATAAACAGAGTGCCATCGATAAAACTTGAGAAACAGGGGTCCGTTAGATTGACTTTTGCGACATTCTCTATTGGGTAAACCCCGTCTCGCTCGACGACCCTGGCCACTTTGTGAGGAAACAAAATGAACAGGTTTTCCGAATCCCCGGCTATCTCTATCGCGCGGCCAGTGGTTATCGGTTTCCATTTTCGGAAG
>WGAI01000023.1 GCA_015489175.1 Caldifarciminota bacterium
TGCGTCAACGACACGGCGAGCACTGGCCATAACATGTAAACGGCACCTGCAATAGTGCCTGAAGGCACCCTCAATGTCGATGTGATCAGCTTTATCAGGGGCTGCACAAAGGGTTTAGCGGCAATCCCGAGAGCGGCGACCAGCGAAATGACCACAAGGTCAAGCGTGGTAAACTTCCTTTTCACATCCACATCTCCTGTTTGAGCGGACAAATTATAACGCCCAACACACTTAAGCTGACGGGATGGAGGGCAGGGCTAAACATCAAAGTTCAAACGGCCGAATTCGCTCAAAGTATCTTTATTTTGTTGAAACTGCCGCTCAGGACGACCTCGGTCTGGCCATATCGCCTCTTTTCGGCGATGGTGTGGATATTGAAAAAGCCTCTTTTCAGAAGGTTGATCTTAGACGGCAACACAAGGGTTATGCTCGCCCCGTCAGCTGCGAAATAAAGCGTCTCGGGTATGGGTTTTCGAGCCTCAAGGAACACCGATGTCCCGTTCAGGTCGAAGAATGCGCCGCGTGTCATGCCCTCGGCGTTGGCGATGTTGATGTCGCCTCCAAGTGCATAAACCTGAAGTGGTTTTGACGCAGAAGGCGCAAATACAACCTCACACCTTGAAAACTTGAGGTCAAGTCTGAGGTCGAGAGCCATGAGCTTCTTGAAATCCAGCGTCAGGTGCGAGAGAGCGGCCTGCAGGTTAAACCTGACGGTCGAGCCGACCGGCAGGATGAGCATCATCGGGGTCTTCTTGAGCACAGCCATCGGGTTAACGAAGTCCTCGATGCGGACATCCAGAGTATCGTTGTGAGCCGAGACATCTGCCGGAATGCCGGTGGTTTTAAGCTGCGGGCCTGTGACGACCCGCAGCTCCACCCCGGTAAGCGAACCGCTCACCCTGACAAATAGGAGATTTAAGGATAGGATCAAAATGGGCATGGTTGTTATCCTATATCCTGTCTGTAAGCCTGAACACGAGCCTAAACGGCTCTTCTTTCTCGATCGAGCGTGCCACAAGCAGCGACAGCGGGCCGGCTCCAACTCCCAATCCCATGTCGATGTATGTATCGGCAAATTCCCGCCCGGTCTTAGCAGCGTCGGCAAACACGATGCCATCGATGCCGCTGAATTTAGCTCTATATTCCACCTGCAACAGGCCGAACATGTCCGTTTCAATTGAGTTAAGCGCATAGCCGGGAAGCGTCCCCATTCCGCCCAGACGGAATCCGAACGGGAAATCCTCGGTCGAGGAGTATCCCACCGTAAGCCTTGCCCTCAGCTCGTTTCGATCGTTGCCAGTTTTTCCTTTGAGCTGTGCCAGAATGTTCATGAGATCGCTTCCGTATGGCGAATCGATTGCTTTCCTGAGCTCTGCATCCAGTTTCAATGGTCCAACCGCAGCAGAGAGATGCCCTCTGATCCACCTGTATTCGCCTTCTTTTTCGACAGCAGGATTGGCCCTGAACGGCTTGTGCGGATAGAAAAGCGACCAGTCCGTACGTTTGCTCAGGGACGCCATCTGTTCGATCTCATAGCCCACAAAAAGTTCCACTTTCGGGTAAATGTTGATACCAGCGCCGCCGAGAAACGATTTTGAGAGGTAGTAATCGAAGGCATCGTAGTTGAACAGGAAGGCCTGCGCTGAATTCTCAAGGTCGCTGAGTTTCCAGATATCAGGAGTGGCGACCATCGAGTGGACTTTACCACCTATGAAAAACGGGGAGAACAGGGATTTTTGAAGCCCAAGCCACAGGTCCCATCTTTTCAGCGAGAACGCATACCTTGCGCCGAGCGAGAGCATGTCCCTCGTCTTGAAGCCCATGTATTCATGCGTGTTGTCCAGATTTGCGCTTATGCCCAGAGTAAAGCCTTGAACTCTGTTGTAGCCAGATATGCCCGGAGAGGGCCTCCACAGCTCGAGGAAATTGGATGCCTTTTCGCCCTTTTCTTCCTCTTTTTCGCCTTCGGATTCCGACGGTTCGTAGCCTTCGCTGCCACCGCCCTCAACGACGAGCTGAGCGAATTTCTCTGCAACCGAACTGTCGATATAGACATCTCCGCCAGTCACTTTTACAGTGTAGTTTCCAAGCATCGAGCACATATCGTCTGCGTCCGAAATTTCCACATCGCCCGATAACGCCTTGATGTAGAAATCCGCAGGTACACAGATGTCCATCGAGACATCTCCATCATAGACGGTTATCGTGTCGGAAATGCCATCCCATGCGGCCGAGTCACGCACAGCATACCCGTAAATCTCAACATCGCCATTGAGCGCATCGACATTCAGCCTTGACGGCGGCAGGTTGTAGAGCGTGACATCGCCGCTCAAGGATTTTATGTCGATGTAATCGGGATAATCGGTCTGAGTGGTGTCAAATTGCACAGTTACGTCCCCTGAAATTGCCTTTAACTTCAGATTTACCTGGCCAGGGACATCCATCGTAATCCCGTAA
>WGAI01000024.1 GCA_015489175.1 Caldifarciminota bacterium
TATCTTCAAGCATATTTACCCTGTTTTTCAGGGTATCTATATAATAAACCAGATCATCATGTAAATTCATAACGAGCCATATTTTAAGATCTAAAATACATATTTCAAGCACATCAAGGAAATTCGAGATAATTAGAGCACTACTCGTTTAAGTTGGTATTTCCTTGATTGACAGTATATTCCGTTTATTTGTGGCGCCCTGTACTTCCCGCTATAGAAAACAAACTATTGAGGTCGCAGTTGGACACGACTTAATTATTAAGTTTAAGTCATTCTGTTAAACGGTGCAATCCGGATTTGATTTTGATTAAAAGAACGGTTTGCTATCTCCTTGTGCTCGCCAAGTGGCAAATGACATGCCAATCGGTATGTTGTAACCTATCTAAGTGTTGTTTCGTTAGCCTTTCAGGAGTTCGGTCAAGAGGGAAGTGGTTGGCTTGAGTATAGAAATATTCAAAGGGCAATATTTTACATTGTAACTTGATGGCCAATAGCCCGACCTGTATTGATTTCACCCATATTGGTGGATATAATTTGTTCCGACGGAGAGGTGGCCGAGCGGTCGAAGGCGGCGGCTTGCTAAGCCGTTGTAGGGGTTGCCCCCCTACCGTGGGTTCGAATCCCACCCTCTCCGCTTAATCTTTTAGAAGAACCTCCCAAAAAACACCGCATAAATCAGCCCTATCACAAATGTAACGGTCACAGGCCACACGAGTTTGTTATAGACATCCTTGAGTGAAGCGCCATAGTAGTCCGCTGAAAGGACAAGGCACAGGTGGACAGGGCTCAGCAGCACTCCGGTGAAACCAGCAAGATAAGCCACCATGAAGTTGGCCCAGTCACCGGTTATCATGGTCAGTATTAGCGGGAACGAAATCCCTACATAAGCGAAAGATATGCCTGTCAGTATTCCCACCACAAATGGTGTTGCTGCCACGGCGACGATGTTGGGCAGATTGAGCATGGCCACCATCCGCGGCAATGTGCCTATTGCGCCCGATACCTGAAGCACCTTTTTGAATATCATAACCGATAGGATGAGAACGACAATCTTCAAAGATACCCCTCTTTTCAAAAGTTTTTTGTAGTCAAGAGATTTGAAATAAGGTAGGATGGCGCTGAGAACCGCTATCAGGGAACCATACAGGAGGTCGAGCTTCCCGATGATCGAGAGCGCCAGAATCACGAGTATCGGATAAGTGGCTATGGTGAGCTCTTTTAGCCCAGTCTTCAGGTTGAATTCTGAGGTCTGTTCGGATTTGAACCGCTTGAGTATGAAAAAGTAACCTATAAAAACCATCAGCAATGAGAGCGGAAGCTGCCTCACGATTATAGCTCTCACGGGCGATGAGATCATGGCGGCCGCTATGATCAACCCCTGATATAGTGGCCATGAATACTCCCAGATGTGCCTGAACCAGTAGTTTACCAGCGTCCTGTCCGTTTTGCTCAGGTTCAGCCTGTCCGCCATCGGTTCGATCATTGGAGCCGATACGAGCGCGCCAGCCGGCATCGGCATCAGCCCTATGAGCGCGGGGATAGCCGCAAGCCCCCATTTGATGTCCCTGAATATCATGCGAGATGCGAGTTCGATCCGTTTCAATGCCCCGGTTTGTGCCATAATTCCACTCAATAGCCTCAGGAAGATAACGATCAGCAAAAGTCGGATAGACGCAAACTCGATGGATGCACGGGCTGACACCTTCAACAGGTTCAGGAAATTCATCCCGAAAAGCAGTCCAAGTGCAAATGCGCCTCCGAGAATCACGATTCCAATGTCCACCTTGATGCGCAGCAACAAAATCATAAATCCGAAGACCGTCAGGAGTTTTATAAACGGCATGATGTGCTCCATATCAGTTCTCCTTGCTATAAGCTCCAATTGCCCCCACGAACAGCGGTTCAGGCAAAGCCACTGGCCTCAGGCCCCAGAATTGAGTGGTCCTCTCGATCACGCTTTTCAGCACGGGATCGACCATTCCACCACCAGCATAAAGGACGAAACCGAACCCTGCTTTCTTAGACAGGAACGCTGCCAGTGTGGCAACCGATTCTCCAACAAGTGAATAGAGACCGGCAGCCACATCGTTGCGCGTAAATTCGCCATTTTTCAACGGCTTCGCAAAATTCGAGGCCGTGACATCGGACAGGAGATGTCCCGGCGGCAGGGGGCAGATGTCACCGACGAGCAGGTTCACCTTACGGGCATCCCCCACCTCTGCCATTCTGGACACGGCGTCAGCATCTCTCACATTCAGAAGCAGTTTTGAAAGGCCCAGGAGCGTGCCGCATCCGATGCCGGTCCCCCCGAGATGTTCGCCATCGGAAATCCGTATGACCGATGTCCCGGTGCCGACGGTGGCAAGGACGCCGTCATCCATGCTCGAGAGCACGCGAGCACCTATCGCAAGTGCTTCAAACTCTGGAATTTTGATCGCAGTAGCCCTCCCTATTCGATCGGGCAGTTCCAGAGCCATGCATCCCGTCAGCCTCAGGTCAATATCCCTCTCGCCGACTATCTTCCTGACCGTATCCAGAGGTTCGCCAGTGGCAAGCCTGTAAAGCTTGCTATCCTCCACGACTTTCGTCAAAGTTGCCCCGATATCTATGCCAATTCTATCCATCGGAAACTGATGCTAAAGGGAAAACTTATGGCATGACAAACGGATAGGGAATTACCCCCTGAAATTGGCTGTTATGACCACTTTGTAACGGAGATAATTATCAAGGATGTAACTGACCGTTACATCCTCAAACAGGCGGAGCCCGAGAACAACATCCCCGGCGAAAACAGCCCTTTCGGGCTGATATCTTACAATTGTAATGCCATTGAGTGCAAGCGACTTATGGAGGCGTTTCGAGAGCCTCAGCCACGCCTGAACGCGAAGATCTTTTGTTACGGAATCCGATATCGTGACCGTGCCGCCAAACCCTCCACCCACGAAGATGCCTGAAGTTATCGGGACAGGCACTTCAGAAACCGATGCCCACGACATGGCCTTGAGGGTGTCAGTTACTAACCCATCCAGTTCAACCATGTTGCTTCCACGCAGGAACATAGAGCTGAAACGGAGCACAGCGGCCTCCTCCTCAATGCCATTGACCTCAAAGCCCTCAGTCGAATACCTCATTGATACCACAAATGATTTTGCGTGAGCCGATACCGATAGCAATGGCGCATGCCTGACATAGCCGAAACAAGCAGATAAATGGCCGAACTTGCGCTCCAGTGTAAAGAACGGTGCGTCATCAATGCCTCCGGTGTTGGCTTTCCAGCCTTTGAACGCATACGATACCTCGATTTTCTCAAACCTGTTTTCTCCATACACAGCAGAGAGCAGGTTGACCGAGGCACTTCCAATACCAAAGCTGCCTTTGATGAACGAGAACTTTTCGCTGAGCAGCGGGTCGCTGTATGTCATCCCGATGTAAGAGAAACCAGTCCTAACTTTTTTCCATCCTATATCTGCGCTAATTCCTGTGCGCGAAGATGTTGCGCCGTAAGACGGCGTTTCAACATGGTCATACGAGACGAAATAAGGGCCAGAGGTTGTAGGGCGATAAAACAGAAGTCCCAATCTGGACAGCCTATCGGTTCCCCTGATGGAAAATAGTTGAGCGGTCGGGAGCGTGTCCGCAGGCTTTGCGGTTGAGAGCCTCAGGTCGAGGCGCGTCCCATAGAGCCGAAATCCCCATTGGGAAAACATCGTCAGAGGAAGCCTGAACGGAAGTTCCTGACCGTCAACGCTAAACCTGACCAGCGGATACACCGTGGTGGACCCATCATGCCAGAACTCGTCTATGAAAGGATATCCGTTCCAGAAGTCGAAAGCTGCGTTTACGGGGTATAGCCTCACGAATGCGGCCAGAATGAAGGTCAGCAGGTTCATCTTTCAGGCACCATTATTTCGACGGCTCCTGCCACTACGAACACATCAACCGGCAGGTGTCCGATTGGCTCAGAATCGATATGGTAAGGCGCATCGCCATCGATTTTTACCGATTTCACCCTTCTGAATTCGATGTCGCTTAGCCGATGGTGTTGGGCTATCACTGTGGTGACGAAATACTTGAAAGTCGGGAAGATACCGCGCTTTTTGTAAACGACAAGGTTGAGGTATCCGTCGGTCGGAACAGCGTCAGGTGCGATCTTCCTCTTGCCGCCGTAATAGCCGCAGTTTGCCACAATAACCTGATAGCCAACAAGTTCCTCGCCGTTATCCATGACCGTTACGCTGAGAGGCGTCTGTTTGTAAGTGAAGAAAGCCTTAACCCCTGAAGCTATGTAGGCGTATTGGTTCAGGTATTTTTTTAGCTCCGGTTTATACAGGTGGACTGCCTGAGCGTCGAGCCCCGCGCCGAGCATCAACATGAATTTTCTGCCGTTGGCGTCACCGAGGTCGAACCTTTGCCTCTTGCCTTCAAACAGCACATCGACGGCGTCAATAGGGTCAAGCGGTATGCCGGCCTCAAGGGCAAAGACATTCGTTATGCCGAAAGGGATAATTCCTACAGTCTGTCCCGTGCAGCATGTGGCGTTCACAAGCTCATTGACTGTACCATCGCCGCCCATTCCAACAATTATGTCAAATCCCTCTGTCACAGCCAAACGGGCGACCTCCTCAATCTCACCAGCGCTCTCCGTATATATCCATACAAGCTCTGTATGTGGCTTTTGTTCAATCTTTTCTCGCACAGATTTGACAACATCAGGCCATTTGATGGCCTTGTGAGAAGCTGGATTGAAGATCACAAGTATTTTCATCCAATTACCTCTTCCTTCAGTATGCTATTAAGCAGTAATACTTTGTTTTTAAGCACTTTATGCAGGCTCCGCTCGAAATCTTTCCATCTCGAGCGGTCAAATGAGACAACTAAATCGTAAGAGCTGTTTATAGGATAAAATATCCCGGCAAATTTATCAGCAAGAAAATCGATGTATTCTATCTCTTCCCCTATCAATTGAAAACCTGAGTGCCAGTTGTAACTGGCGTTAGCTATCGACTTGATATTTTCCAGCTCCTTGCCCATGACCGTTGTGTGGATAATTTCTCCCGACTTGGCGTTTTTTACTGTGAAATTTAAATTATTGCTAAACAAAATGTTAACGGATTTTAGAAGCAATCCGACTCTGCTTGAGACGATGTTTTTAATTCCCATCTCATCGATGATTTTAACCTCACAATCAGGGTTTTGCCTGATATGTTCAAGCACATAGCCCAATCCCACATCGGAGCCATCCTCGTACATGCACCATGGATTACCACTATCAAACCTGATAGTGAAACTTTCGTTTTTGCAGAAAATTTCAATTATTCCACTAAATCCTGACCATATTTTACTGGTGATCAAAGTCTTAATGTCATGTGGTGAAAGTTTGCTGACATAAGCGCTTTCCCGGACAGCTTTAATGTGCCTGTATTTGCTTTCTATCGTTTTAAAAACATAGCCCGGATCATGCCTGAATGCTCTTTTTGTGAAATACTCGATCGCGTGATATTTTTTAAGCCCCTGAGTTATAAATTTTATGTCCTCCACAAAACTGACGAAAAAAGGCAGGTAAGAATAACCCATAATGTGATTCCTGATGATCTCCAGTGTCTCAAATCCATTAAGGCCGGGCATTACGACATCGAGGGTGATAACATCCGGCATGAAAACGGCGAATTTCTCGATTGCTTCTTTCCCACCATAGGCATAGATTACCATCCACCCGTTTTTCTCGAAATATTCCCCAAACATCTCAAGAAAGTCGGGATCATCGTCCACACATAAAATTTTAGGTTTCATCGTAATAACCTCGCAATTTGCTCAATTTTATCTTTATGCCTTTCAAACATCTCATAAATGCTTGTCATAGGTATATCTGGAACAATTGACATCGCCAACATGATGTGTCCTTTGAGGATGGGATAAAGGTATATGTTGCGACCAGATTTTAATTTTATACGCATAAGTTCCATGTTGCTGGCAAGTTCGGAGTTCGAAATAAGATATTCAATATCTCTGTTCACGATTGAAATCCATTCGGAGAGTTTGCAAGCGTCTGCCCCTATGAAGGACACATCAAACAAGCTTTGCCCATCTATCAAACTGTAGAGGCAAACGCCTTTCAGACTATCACCAAGTTCATATTTCATAACATCAACAAACTCAACAATATCGCCCGACATTACACATCCTCCCCACTACTTTTTCTTACTTTTTATCAAAAATTGACGGATAAACTCGTCGATACCCCCGTCAAGAACTGCATCGGGGTTGGATGATTCATATCCCGTCCTGTGGTCTTTTACAACTTTATACGGGTGAAGCACATAGGATCTTATCTGATGGCCCCAGCCGATGTCGGTTTTCTCCTTCTCGACATCGGCGAGCTTTTCCTTTTCCTTCTCTTTGTAATACTCGTAAAGCCTTGCTTTTAAGATCCTCAAGGCCGTGAGTTTGTTTTGATGCTGAGAGCGCTCGGATTGGCAGCTCACAACGATGCCGGTTGGGATATGTGTGATCCTGACCGCCGTCTCGTTCTTCTGCATGTGCTGTCCGCCAGGCCCGGAAGCCCTGAATGTGTCGATTTTGAGGTCTTCCTTGCGGATGTCAACTTCAACATCTTCCATTTCAGGGTAAACGAACACGGATGCGAACGAGGTGTGTCTTCTGCGGCTCGCATCGAACGGAGAGATCCTTACGAGACGGTGGATGCCACGCTCGGCTTTCAGGTAGCCATAAGCGTAAGGGCCTTCAACGAGTATAGTTACATCTTTTATGCCAGCCTCCTCGCCTGGCTGGTAATCAAGAATTTTGTATTTGAAGCCTTTGCGCTCTATCCACTTGATATACATCCTCATGAGCATCTCCGCCCAGTCCTGCGATTCCGTGCCTCCTGCTCCGGGATGGATCGTGAGGATCGCATTGTTGCGATCCTCCGGCTCATTCAAAACAGCCTCAAGTTCGGCCTGATTAAGATCCTCTTCAAGCCTGACGATCTCATTATCGTATTCTGCCGCCAACTCCTCGTCCTCATCGACAAGTTCGGATAGCTCCTCAACATACTTTAAATGCTCTTCAAGTCTCCTGATCGTCTCAAGCCGCTTTTTCAACGATGACAAGAGCGACATTCGGGATTGCGCTTTCTGAGGATTTGACCAGAAATCCGGTTGCTGACTTTCATGCTCTATCTGCTCAATCTCAGACTTAACCCTTTCTGGATCAAATAAATCTCGCAATTCCTCAAATTTCTTCTTCAACCTCTCAATTCTGATATCTTTCGGCATGTCGAATATTATAACCCCTCAATTCAGGTTAGGCATGGGACAGCGGTCGCACTGCCCCATGCCTCAGTTTTTCAGTTGATTACGAGGAAGTTTCCTCTGTAAGTCCCTGCACTGCACTTAAGTTCGTAGAAGTAAACGCCGGCGGGCAGTTTTTCGGGAACTGGGAATTTCAAAGTCCCTTCCGATGCCGTTCCCTTTCTGAAAGATGTCACCATCCTGCCGCTGACATCGAACACGGTCAGCGTTATTGCGCCGCGAGCGGGCATCTGAAGCCCAACGGTCAAAATTCCATGAGAATAGCTAACTTCAGGCGAGCGAGATGGAGGGGCGATCGGCGTCAGTGGCTCCTCGATGGCAAAAGCCGCCTCCCTGCTCCTGAACCCGCTCGTGAAAAGGGTAAAACTTATTACTGCAGTGTCGCTTGCGAGCACTTCCGATACGAAATTCATCGAAGTTGTGTCAACATCCCATGAACTGCCGTCGTAGCGAGCGATGATTGAAATCGGCTGTGCGTAGTATGCCATGAAGATGCGGCCGCGCGAATCCACACTCATGTCAACTGGATATGCGGCTATCATAGGCGGTGTTACGGATTGGTAGTTCCCATTGAGCGTGTAAGCCCTTATTTCAAAACCGGTTGCAGATGCGCATACAAGATAAAGTCGGCGTTGACGCGCCACATACTCGGCATCGCCCACAAATCCGTTGATGGTGGTGAAATTCGACCATGTTGCTCCGCCGTCATAGCTGACTTCAACAGAAGCCATATTATCGCCGTGCACTAAGAATAGGGTGTCGGTGCCGGTGAGCGCTATCGGCCGGTCGTGGACGGTTAAGACCGTAGTGAATGTATGCCCTCCGTCAGTTGAACGCATGAGTGAGACGCTGTCCGTCGCAAATTGGGTCGCTATTATCACATTCGGGTCCGATGGAGATACCCATCGGACGATCATCGGGGTAACTTCTCCCGAATCGGATGTCATCTGGAGCGGTTCAAAGCTGTTTCCGCCGTCGGTGCTCCTGAACAGCGTGTAAAGTGCTATGGAGTCCGGCGGGATGAGCTCGAGGCCAACGCCGCCGACATAAATGTAATTTGGATTGTTGGGCGCATTTATGGCATTGAACACGATCACGGATGGGATGAATTTTTTCTCCCATGTGTTTCCTCCATCGTGGGTTATGTAGATTGCGTTGCTCGGCTTAGTCTCAAATTCGCCGACCGTCAGGTAAAACGGCAGGTCGCTCAACGCCATTGTGCCGTTGGACATAACCCCGTGCTGAGGGAATGCAAAAGCACCTTCCACTCCAAAAATACGGCCCAAAACCTCAACTGCTTTGAGCTCATCGGACACATCCACGATGTCACCTGACGGCGTCACGCTCACAATGCCCGCTGAATAAGTCGCATACGCCGTGTTTCCTGCGAGGAAGATGTCACCATACATGCGAAGGGTATCGAGGGTCTCAAATCGCCAGAACCCCATGAATTTCGAGCCTTTGACAAGCATACTCGGAAGCATGTTGGAGATATAGACCGTGTCGCCGATAAACTCCACATCTTCGGCTGATACCAGCCCGAGAGCCAGCGTTTCAAGCCAGATATTGAAGGTATTTCCGCCATCTGTGGAGTATTTTATAATCGATGGGCCATTGAAAAGGCCGCCGACAATCACCACGAAGTTCGGGTCGTCGGATTTGACCTCGATCTCCTTCATCGTCGGCAGAAACCCCTGAGATGTCGATGAATCGACATAGACCGTATCCCACGAGGCGCCGCCATCGGTAGATTTGAAAAGCACCGTTTCAAGCGGATCATGGTAAGATACAGCTAAGTAAACGATCTGAGAATTAGCGGGCGAGAAGTCGATGTCGAGGTTCAACATGTTCTCGGTCGAGAAGAACGGGGTTGTGTGCACGGCTGTCCATGTGTTACCGCCGTCCGTCGTCTTGAAGATCGTATCGGCAGTGACCACATAGTTAACACTGCCGGCCGCTTCAGCAACGCACAGGAAATTCGCAAATGACCTTATTTCGTTCCATGAGCCGCTCCATGATTTTTTGAGGAATGTGATATCTGTTCCGCCGGTCTCCCGGCCTATTGCAAAGACGCCGAATTCGTCGTTGCCGAAGGCAACAATTTTTAAAGGAGAGCCGATATCCATCATCTCTTGATCCAGTGACCATGATGTTCCATTGTATTCCCAGAGAAGGTTATCAGTTTGAGCGATTGCATGAGAAGGATTTGACGGATCGGCCACGACGCTGGTGGGAGCGCCGCCCTCAGGCCCTGGCCAATCCCAGACCCATTTGCCCATTGCGGAAAAATGACTGTTTGGAAGCATGGATACATGCGGAACGGCCGCATACCTGATGTTCCACATTCCTACAAAGATTAAAAACAATTTTACAGCACCCATAATAGCACCTCCTCAGGTGATTTTAGATAGAAACCTTAATTCTCCCAAGCTCTTATGTCAAGCAAAATTGGCCAAATGTATATTTTTTCACATTTGGAGGCATTGGATTCCTCACTGTGCCCAATAAGTGCTTGATCCTCAGGGTTTCCTCGAGGAGAGGGCTTTCCGTATTAGGTCCTCGATGGTGAAGTCTTTACCGAGGCTTGATACAGCGTTGCTGACAGCCATTTCAGCTTCAGGCCTTTTGAGGCCGAGTGCGACAAGTGCTTCAACGGCATTGGAGATGTTGTCGCCCACACGTCCGCGCACAACTTCCATTTCCTCCGCTTCTTCGCCTACTACTTCTCGAAACTCCGAAAGCCTCTCCTTCAACTCAAACGCTATCCGTTCAGCCCTACGCGGGCCTACCCCCTTTATGCTGGAGATCGCCCTGACATCGCCCTTATCGGCCGCTGAGATCAGTTCGCCCGGACTCATACCCGAGAGCAATCTCAGGGCAAGTGAAGGGCCGACGCCGGGCATATCGATCAGCTTCCTGAAGATAAACCTCTCATCGCGTCTCAAAAAACCGTAAAGGACAGGTTCTCCGCTTTTGCCCGACACCACAAGCTGGGTGTAAAGCACGACATCGCTGCCGGTTTCGGGTAGGGCTTCGTAAGTCGAGAGCGGAATCTTGAGTTCGAGCGAGAGGCCGGTTCCAGAGACCTGAACCACGCACGAAAACGGTGACTTGTGAAGCAAAACGCCTTTC
Organism: Caldifarciminota bacterium; assembly: GCA_015489175.1. Classification (GTDB taxonomy): domain Bacteria; phylum Hydrothermota; class Hydrothermia; order B15-G9; family B15-G9; genus WGAI01. Next base: position 10,443 of record WGAI01000024.1, read on the forward strand.
ACGGAATAAATCATGCCTTCACGACCCCTCTGTTGAGCGCCATTGCGCAGGCGAGAGCATCTGTAATATGGTCAGAAACGCCGGTGACATCGAATTTCAAAAGGTTTCCGATCATGAAAGCGACCTGTTCTTTCGAGGCGCGCCCGTTACCCGTGACCGCAAGCTTAACGGCGGTCGGGGAGACCTCATATATCTCGACATCCGCCATGCGCAGCGCAACAAGGACTGCACCACGCGCGGCACCGAGTGAAAGCGCAGACCGGACATTTCGATGGTAAATCACCTCTTCGATAACGGCCGCATCAGGCCGCCACCGATCAAGTATCTCCTTGAGGTTTAAGAAGATGTAATACAATTTTTCGGGCAGGCTCAGCCGGGCAGACGGCCTTATGACGCCTGTATCAAGCACCTGCGTGCCTTCGATCAGGCCGTAACCCGTCGCCGTGATGCCCGGATCTATCCCGATAACTCTGCTCATGACTCCGCAATGGAGGCGAGCACCTCGTCTGAGATATCGAAGTTTGCGTAAACATTCTGCACATCGTCATTGTCTTCAAGAGCATCGATCAGTTTTAGCACTTGCTCCGCCTTCTTGCCCTCAAGTTTGACCGTGTTCTGCGGAATCATGGTGAGCGATGCGCTGCTTATCTCGATACCGGCATCCTCGAATGCCTTTCTGACGGTCTCGAACTCCTTTGGCTCAGTTATGATCTCGTAGGTGTCGCCCTCGGTCTTGATGTCCTCTGCACCGGCATCGATGGCGATCTCCATGACTGTGTCCTCATCGGCCTTGTCCTTCTCGATGTAGATGACGCCCTTCTCCTCAAACTGCCATGCAACGCTGCCCGCACCGGCAAGGTTTCCGCCATACTTCGAGAAGATATGCCTCACTTCTCCAGTCGTCCTGTTCTTGTTGTCAGTAAGAGCAACCACCAGAATTGCCACTCCGCCAGGCCCGTATCCCTCATAGATTGCCTGCTCGTAAGTAACGCCTTCAAGCTCACCCGTGCCCCTCTTAATCGCACGATCAATGTTGTCCTGAGGCATATTGACCTCTTTCGCCTTCTCGATCGCCATCCTCAACCTCGGATTGAACTCCGGATTACCGCCTCCGAGCCTGGCGGCCACGGTTATCTCCCTTATGATCTTGTTGAATATTTTGCCCCTTCGGGCGTCCACTCTGGCTTTTTTGTGCTTTATCTGTGCCCATTTGGAATGTCCAGCCATAGGTTCACCTCCAGAAATTGGCTTTGAGATTTTCGGGCAAAGTATAAAATAGGTTCCTTTCTTTCTCAATCTGACAACAATCACCTGAGGATAGAAGAAGTAGCCACAAACTGAGACACTTGTAGGCGTGGTGGGTGTTTTGGGGGTGCCTCACTTTGAAAATGACGCCATTGCTCACGAGTTTTTTTTGTGAATTTCTGCCTTTCTGCGGTTTTATCGAAGAAACTCTGTGCATCTAATCATCTGAAGGTAAATCACTTCAATGTCTTGGTTAACTGCGGAAGCGTTGGTGTCTGCTTGAACGATTAAAATCTTTTCGTCAATAACATCGTTTTCTGCTGTTCGAACCTCCGAAGCCAGCTGTCCATTTCCCAGATTTTGGGCTCATATTGGATGCTTTAGATCCCTTTGAAATTGAAAAAGTTGGTGCCAATGTCACGGTAGAGTAGATGAACGGCCGCATCTGGGCGCACCAGTCTCTATCAAAGCGTTAAGTTTCAGCCAGAGCAGGGGAGGAACTTCCCCACGAGGAGTGGCGAAGACTTCCGTTTGCTAAAACCCTCAGGTGGTTCGAGGTCTGACTATGATTCAGGCCCGAGGTACATCCAGCTCTTTGTCAGTCCCAAATACCTTGCAATTTTCTTGATGACTCGTTCAGGATTCGGCGGAAACTGTAAAAGCTTACCAATCTCTACATCATCATCTCGCTAAACCGCTTCTCACAGGATAATCACATCTTTAATAGCTCTGCTAACAGAGCCTCCCAATAACGGCTGATGCTGTTCCTCCGATTATCAAGGGGACTATATTGCCCCCCTCCCCGCTTATCTGCCGGGAATATTCCGCTCATCTGTTACGAAATAATCGTTGTTAAGTGCTTTATGTTTGAGATTGGGGGGAATCATGCGGTATGTTCTTATACGATTTCACGGGGAGTAGTTGAAAATAGACACATCTCAGAAGATGATGCGATTTCCGAACCAGACGACGCTTCATGTGTTCGCAATTATGCCTACAGGTCGCAATTCAGGCATGTTGCTTATTATGGAGGTTGATGATATACTCAAAAGCATGAATTACAAGCGAATTGTTAAGTATTCGGCGATTTTCGTTCTGACTTTTTTAACTATTTTTTCTTCATGTCGGAAGATTATCTCTGCTGAGGAGTGGTTTGGTCTTTACCTGAGCGGTCAAAAGATAGGCTTTCAGCATATTGCTCTCAGGAGGCACGATGACGGATTCCTGATCACCGACGAGGAATTCATCAAGGTGAAGATGTATGATCAGGAGAAGCGGCTCAGGACCATCTCGAACATCAAAGTGGACGGAGAGTTCAACCTGAACGCCTTCGAGTTCCAGATGAAAACTCAGGATCAGACCATGTCCGTCAACGGATCATACTGGAACGACACGCTTTACATGAAGGTGAAATCCGGGGACATAACAAGGGATAGGGCGATACCGGTCGGCGGTTTGAAGGTTATCACGCCGAGCACATTCATGGGTATGCTGATGTCTCAGAGGGTTAAGCCCGGCAGATACCAGATGTTCGACCCGTCCACATTCAAAATTGACACGGCGACGGTAGAGCGCATGGGGAAAAGGGAGCTCGAACATCGCGGGAAACGGTTAAAATGCACACTTTACAGGCTATCGTATCTCGGCACATCAAACACATTCTGGGTTTACGACGACGGCAGGATCGCCCGCATCGACATGCCGATGCGGATAGTTGCCAGAGAAGAGCCCGCAAAGGAGGCTCAGAAGGTTGGCAGTCCGATGGATCTCCTGAGTTTCTACTCGATAAGGGTCGAGAAGGACATTCCGAACGACGCAAGAGAGGTGGCGCTCAGGCTGACGGGTATCAGGCCGTCGTTCTTTGATCTCGACTTTGCACAGCAGTTTCTGGTGGAGAGCGGTGACACATGGGCAGAGGTGCGCATCGTGTCCGATGGCAGGAAAACGGTCCTCAAGGACACGGCTCGCTATCTCGCGTCTGACCCGTTCATACAAGCGGACGATCCGCGAATTAAATCACGCGTGGATACCATCTTAAGCGGCATGAAGGATGCCACCGACAGCGCAAAGGTGCAGAAGATTATGGAATGGGTCTTCGGCTACCTGCAAAAGAAGCCGAGCGTGACGATGCCCTCTGCAGTGGATGTCCTTGAACAGGGTTACGGCGATTGTAACGAACATTCAGTCCTTTTTGCGGCTCTTGCGAGGGCCGCAGGTATCCCAACTGATGTTGTCGTAGGCCTGATCTACCAGAGAGGGGCCTACTATTACCACGCATGGGATGCGGTTTATGTTAACGGGGAATGGGTCTTCGTTGACCCCATATTTAACGAGTTCCCGGCAAATGTGCAGCACTTGATGCTGAAACGCGGCGGGATAGATAAACAGTCCGACATCGTATCCATAATAGGGAATCTCAAAATAAAAGTGCTGGAGGTAAAGTGAAAGTATTAGTCAGACTTCCAAATTGGGTGGGCGACATGGTGCTGGCCACACCATTTATCAGAACCCTTCATGAAGCCCTGCCAGCGGCCGAGATTTATGTTGTCGGCAGAAGGCCATCCATAGAGCTCATTAACGAGAACCCTTACATATCCAGGATAAACATCATAAGAAACAGAGGGCTTCAGGAGGCAAAACTCATGCGGAGTGAGGGACCGTTCGACTTCGGATTCGTGCTGCCACCATCTTTCTCTTCCGCACTCTTCCTCAAAGTGGCAGGCGCTGAGATACGCGTGGGTTACTCGACGGATAATCGCGGAATACTGCTAACACATCCTGTTCCTGTTCCGGATCACCCTGTCCATCGCGCTACAAGCTTTGTTGAGCTGATAGGCTATCTTGTAAAACCTGCACCTGAGGAGAAATACAGCACGGAGATCTACCTTGTGGACAGAGACTTCGAGCGTGTTGGGCCGATGATAAAGGACATACCTCGTCCGATGGTGGTGCTGAACCCGAACTCAGAGGCTCCTGCCCGCAGATGGCCGCCAATAAGGTGGATTGAGCTCGGCAAGGCGCTGATAGAGCGTGATATAACGCCTGTGTTTATCGGCGGCTCGTTCGACATGGCACGCGTCAACAGGATAGTGCGTGAGATAGGTGACTCACGTGCAGTCAACCTCGCAGGTAAACTCGGAATCCGCGAGCTCGCTGCGCTCCTTTCGCTCGCAGATGCGGTCGTTTCAAACGATACCGGCCCGATGCATATCGCTTACACTGTCGGAACGAAAACAATTGCGCTTTTTGGAGCTGGCGATGAGCGAATTACAGGCCCTTACAGGACCGAGAACGCCGTCGTCGTGAGGGCTACCGACATCGATTGCCAGCCCTGCCAGAAAAACTACTGTCCGCTCGGCCACAAAAAATGCATGTGGGCCATCACAGTGGACATGGTTCTGGATAAGCTGCTCGAATTCCTCTGATGCATGCATCCCTGGTGGATGTGCGCAACCTCGCCGCAGGCTACGGCAGAAGGGCAGTTATTAAAGATCTTTCTTTCACCGTCTCCAGTGGCCAGCTGTGGGCTGTCATAGGGCCAAACGGGAGCGGTAAGTCAACTCTTCTCAAAGCGATAACCGGTGAGATCGGCCTCATGCGTGGGGATGTGCTCGTCAACGGCAGGCACATTCAGGACTGGAAACGGCAGGAGCTCGCACACTTCATCGGCTATCTGCCTCAGCGAATTAACATAAACAACTTCATGAAAGTAGGGGAATATCTCGAACTTGGCAGATACTTCAAACTCGGACCCTTCAAGCCGCTTACAGCGGAAGACAGAGCTGTGATCAACAGGGTCGTGGAACTCATCGATATATTCGGGCTTCTGGACAGGCGGCTGTTGGAGCTCTCGATGGGGCAATTGCAGCGTGTTAGGTTCGCAAGGATACTTGTGCAGGAACCGCAGATGCTCGTCGTAGATGAACCGCTGGCACACTTAGATCCTCACTTTGAGTTCCAGATAATGGACATCATTAACCCGCTTCTTGAAAACGGCATTGCGGTCATCGGTGCGTTCCACGACATTGAGCTGATCTCAGGCTATGCCACTCATGCCATCCTGTTGAGCGACAGAGAGCCCCTCGTAGGAAAGGCGGGAACGGTCATGAGCGGAGAGCACATCGAAATGGTGTTCGGTGTGGAGGTGAGGCGGTGCTACGACAGGATCGTGCTTTATCCTCAAAACCAGCCTGTAAGCGGCAGTCACAGGAGGTAAAGCATGGAGAAACCTATTGTCTTCAGAAACAAGGGGCAGCAGCTGGTCGGCATGGTGCACATCCCTGAATTGGAAAACGGCAAAGTGCCGGCCGTGTTGATGTTGCATGGGTTCACAGGGCATAAGATAGAGACCCATCGCCTTTTCGTCAGGGCAGCAAGGCGGTTCGCCGAGAGGGGTATCGGCGTGTTCCGATTTGATTTCAGGGGTTCAGGCGATAGCGAGGGCAGGTTTGAAGACATGACCGTGCACGGAGAGCTGTCGGACGCAATGGCAGCGTGGAAATTTATGAAGGCGGAGATCGAGGAATTCGACACCGAACGGCTTGGAGTTCTGGGATTTAGTCTTGGCGGATGCGTTGCGGCAATGCTCGCTGGAAGGCTCACCGACCAGCTCAAAGCGCTTGTCCTGTGGTCTGCAGTCTCGGAGGAGCCCTCGGATAACTTCGATTACTTCCGGTTGATGTTCGAGAACAGGCCGAACAAATCAGTCGATTGGGTCGAGCACAGCGGATACCTTGTCGGCAGGAGGTTCTTTGAGGAGCTGGATAAGGTGCGTCCACTCGCCGATGTCAGGAACTATCATGGCCCCGTGCTCATAGCTCACGGTAGTGAGGATAAAACAGTAAGCCCCAAACACGCAAAGACTTATTTCGAGGCGCTCAGGAACAACAGCGACGCCCAACTGCACATCATAGAAGGTGCTGGCCACACCTATTTGCAGCGTAAACACGAGGAACAGCTGATAAAGATCACCGTCAAATTCCTCGAAAAACACCTGAAATGACCAGATGTGGGTAATTTACGCATTGATTTCAGCCTTCTCGGTTGCCACATCCGATGCGCTCGCCAAGCTCGCCATGAAGAAGGCGAATATAAACGAGTTCTTCATTATCTGGCTACGCTACATTTTCGCATCCGCTTTTCTGGTGCCGCTCCTGATAAAAGTCCCCATCCCGCATCTGAGCGCCCGATTTTTTATGTGGCATCTGCTTTGGATTCCGACGGAGTCTGTGGGGCTGTATCTTTCGTTAAAAGCGCTCAAGATCTCTCCCATCTCACTTGTCGGCCCGATAATGGCACTTACCCCGTTTTTCGCCCTGTTCGTTGGGTGGTTCCTTCTCGGCGAAGTCCCGTCGTGGAGGAAGGTTCCGGGCATATTGTTGATAATTTTCGGATCATTCATTCTCGGAACGGGCAGCACAAAGGTGCCCTTTGGCAGGATGCTGCACGAAAAGGGCGCGTGGATGATGACCGCAACAGCCTTCCTTTACAGCCTTTCGTCTGTAGCGGGTAAGGGGCTTGTAAACGAGGCTGGACCGATATTTTTCGGCATCTACTACGCAGTTGCCATGCTGATAGTGTTCACGCCGACCGGCATCGCCAACATAGGTGGTGATCTGAGCAAGGCGAAATGGGAGCTTTTAGGCATGGGGTTCGCCTTCTCTATCACGATACTTTCCCACATGATGGCGGTCAAAAATGCGAATGTAGCCTACATGATTGCGATCAAGCGCCTTTCAGGCATTTTCAGCGTCATCTGGGGCGGCATAATCTTCAAAGAACAGGAGCTTGGCAGCCGATTTGTCGGTGCATCCATAATGATTGTCGGCGCTTTCCTGATAGCGGTGAGTTAGTCCACCTCAGCGCAGAGAGTAACGCAATCCGCTGAAGAACCTGAGCTCCAGCCGCGGCTGCTTGATGGCTCTATCCGCATCATCGTAAGTGTAGTCATGACGGCCATTTATAATCTCGCCGTCCGGACTGTAAGATGTGTCGTGAGCATACAGCACTGACTTGAAGAAGTAGTTGAGGCCCGCACCAAGAGTCAGACTTAGCTTTCTGTTTATCCGATAATACCGCTCAGCTCCCACACCTATGCCCCACGGATTGCTCTTCACATCGAAATCCTCGTTCCCGCCGACGAACTTGAAATTCCCAACAAATCGGGCATATCTTGGCCCGAAATACAGCTTCCACCTGTTCTTCTGATAGACGAGGTCAAAATCGAACTGCCAGAAATGACCCCTGTCCTCAGGTGTGCCATTGCGCGCATCGTTGATAAAGATTCGTCTCGCACTGTCGGCATTGCCGGGGTCACGGAAGAACAACCCGACAGCCACGCGCATGGAGAATGGGAAATCCTCAGCAACATTGTCAAGCTCGGTGTAGAAATTAAATCCTGCGCCGCCGTTAAATCCAAGATTTAACCCCGAATAAAGGTGGGGTCTTGTCCCATAAGCCTCTCCTGCCAGAAAAATCAACATGACAAACATTGTCTTCTTCATTTCCTCCTCCTTTTAGGCTGTAATTATATCTCAATCTGGACGATTTCAGAATTGGAATGGGCTGAGGAAAACATCGGTGCCAAAGCGGGGCTTTCTTTGGGTTTCACGCCGTTACCTTGCAAAAGTTTTATTTCATTAAATACTTCCGTGAACGGATGCTCTTGAACCTTCTTGTGAGGACGGCGCTATACCGTCCGAATTGGCTGCACTTGTTTTGCGGCTTCGTTTGTGACCGAACAGCCCGAAAGACGGCACCTTACATCGTATTTGATATGATGTAGTTCAACTCGTGATATAGCTCGTTTGGGGACGATTGCTGGTTACCTGCAACTTATTTAGTCACAAGGATACAAGATGTGGATTTCCCCGTTAACTTTCAAGGACTTCAAGCTCTTTTTTTCGGTTGATAAATCTAATTATGGTTAGACTAATTTAAATTAGATTAAGTTTAATGCCGATAGGTGTTATTGCTTGTCTAACATGTCATTTAAGTGAGACATCACGCCAGATGATAATATCACCTCAATGCATGTGAACCATGCGCAACAAGTCTTTCAGAAAAGCGGAGAAATTCCATTTAATATTTTTACGGAATGGATTGCCTCTCTCTTGCCACAGGAACAGATTTGTAGGGCAGAGAAGCAACTTTCTCGGTAGTATTTTGTGTGACCTGAAATGATGCCACTTCACAAGGGGCAAAAGGGCTGGAGCAGCATCGAACCTAAAGCATTTGTCGAAAACGATTCGATTGGTCGAAAAGCGCGGCGGATTACAGCTCCTGCGATACTTCTCCGACGGCCGTGATGTCGTCTAAATCGGTTATTTCCACCGGGTAAATCTTGCCATGCCGCAATCCTTTTCCTTCAAACCTGACGCGGATGTAGTTCTCCGATGTCCCCTGGAAGATGGAGGTATCGACCTGCTTTTCTACAATGACATGCAGCACCTTGCCGATAAATCCAGAGATATAATCGACTTTTTTCCTGTGAGCGATGTTGATCAGTTCCTTGACCCGCTTCTTCCTTATGTGCTGCGGGACAGGTGGCCACTTCTCCGCTTCCGTGCCCGGACGGCGAGAATATTCAAAAACATGGATGTGACAGATGGGCGAGGACTGGATGTATGCCCTCGTGGCCTCATAATCCTGTTCGGTCTCAGTTGGGAAGCCAACAATTATATCTGTCCCGATAGCTATGTTCGGGATACTATCGACAAGCTTTCTGATTATGGCATCAAATTCCTTGAGCCTGTATGGGCGGCGCATCATCGCTAAAATCCTGTCGCTTGCGGACTGGAGCGAGATATGGAGGTGGGGCGCTATCCTGTCAAGATGCGAGCCCATGAGCTCGATAAGCCTGTCGGTAACATGAAGTGGCAATATCGACGAGAGCCTGTATCTAACTCCTTGAATTTTAAGTAGTTCCTCCAAAAGAACCGTTAGGTCTGCCCCCCATTCCTTGCCCCAATCACCGACCTGCGTTCCGGTTATGACTATCTCCTCATAGCCGCTGTCGCGCAGCAGGATAGCCTCACCGATGATTTCATCCAGAGGGCGCGACCTCGATCTGCCGCGAACACGGGGCACAATGCAATACGAACAACGGAAATTGCAACCTTCCTGAACCTTCAGAAACGGCCTTGCCCTGTGCTGATAAGGCGTGATAGAGGGGGCATTGATGCCCAGATACTTCAAAAAATCCTTATACCTCCCTTGAAAGTCCACTGCATCGACCGATTTCAGAGATGGCAGGCAGCCGATTATGCCGACAATCGCCCCATCTTTCCGCTCGCGCATCGCTTTTCTGATCCAGCGGAGTGCGTCCCGCTCGCCGCGATGCGTCACGACACAGGTGTTGATCACGATAACATCAGCATCCGAAAGCTCGCTGCTCCTTCGATATCCGGCGGCCTCAAGCGCTACCGCAACAAGCTCCCCTTCATATTGGTTCACCTTGCAGCCAAAATTTTTGACGAAAAAGCTTCTCATGAGGAACGGATCTCACTGAAATTTGATCTGAGGTAATTCAGCAAATTCTGAAAGTCCTCTGGTATGGGCGCTTCAAACTCGACAGGTTTGCCGGTTGCGGGATGTTTGAAGGACAATCTCCTTGCATGAAGTGCCTGTCTGTCTATCAGTTTCAGCATCTCCCTGACATGGTCAACGCAGTTGGGGGGCACGACATTGAAAATTTTGCGTGTCTCCCTGCCGGAATATGTTGGATCGCCGACCACAGGGTATCCAAAATACTCGAAATGAACCCTTATCTGGTGAGTGCGGCCAGTTTTGAGGCTGACCTCGACGAGCGAGGCAACCCTGCCAAATTTTTCGAGGATACGGTATTCGGTTATGGCGGGTTTCGAGTGGAACGGTGTCACAGCCATCCGTTTTCGATCAATTGCGTGCCTGCCGATAGGCGCCTCTATTGTTGAGCTGTCAAGTGGAGGCACGCCCCATAAAATCGCCCAGTAGATGCGTTTTGCCTCTTTGATCTCGATCTGGCGAGCGAGGCTTCTCACTGCCCGCTCCGACTTTGCGACGACCATGACACCACTGGTGTCCTTGTCCAGCCTGTGCACCACGCCGGGCCGAGTGCGATCACCCATGTCGGGCAGGTTCTTGATACGCCAGAGGATGGCGTTTATCAATGTGCCGGTCAGGTTGCCTCGCGCAGGATGCGTAACCATGCCCGGAGGCTTGTTCACGACGATTATGTTTTCGTCCTCGTAAATTATATCGAGCTCAATCATTTCCGGAATGACCTCAAAGCTTTCCTGAAATTCGATCTCAGCGTAAATGTGATCGCCAGCTTTAACGCGATAACCCGGTCGAGACGGCTTCCCGTTTACAAGGACGACTCCCTTCTTGATTAGTTTTCCGACCTGACTCCTCGTTATGCCGATGCCGCTTTTGACAAGATAGATATCCAGACGGGTTCCTTCCATTTTTTGGGAAACTACCCGCTCGAATATTTTGATTTCGTAGGATCTTGCCTCATCTTCCATCGGGAGTATTATAAGGGCTGGCTTCGTTGCTTACTTACCTATGCAGAAATCGGAAAAAATCCTGTCAAGTATCTCATCCTCAATTGCACCAAGTCCGAGAAGTTTACTCAGGTCGGCCGTAGCCCTCAAAATGTGATGTGATGCGATGTCCACGGGATAGCCTTCTTCGAGTCGCTTTCTGGCTTGATCGAGTTCAAGGAGGGCGCTGAGCGCCACATTCAGCTCGAAATCAGAAAGGGCAAACCCGCTTTCCGGATTGAAAATCAGGTGTAAAACCTCCGTGATCTGGCTCATCAGCTCGTCCACTCCCATACCGCTTGAGGCGGAAATGCGCACAACCCTGTGTTTCTGGAACTCATAGGGCAGCTGCATCTCATTCTCATCAACAAGATCCATCTTGTTGACGGCTATTATGATAGGCAGGTCGATATTGGATATGAATTCGAGCTCATCTTCGTAATTGCCGAGTGTGGCATCGACGACGAGTATGGCAAGGTCGGACTCCTCGACCGTGCGAATAGCAAACTCTACGCCGATCCGTTCGACTATGTCCTCGGTTTCTCTGAGCCCAGCTGTGTCCATAAGTTTTACCGGCATCCCGCCAATCAAAATCTCTTCGGAGACCACATCGCGTGTTGTGCCCGGTATCTCGGTCACGATGGCCCTTTCCCTGCCGAGGATGGCGTTGAACAATGTGGATTTGCCGGCGTTCGGCCTGCCGACGATGACCACTCTGGCGCCAAAAAGGTATGCACGACCCGATTTCCCCTCATCGATGAATTTTTCCAGTTCCGATGAGATGGAGACTATCTCGTCGTGGATTTGTTGAAGCTCCAAATCCCCAACATCTTCCTCGAAGTTTATGCTTGCCTCGATTTCCTTTGCGAGTTCCAGAAGGCGGTCGTTTATGACAGTGAGCCTGCTTGAGACCCATCCGTCAAGCTTGCGCCGAGCAAGTTTGACGCCGCGCTCGGTCTTTGCCTCGATCAAATCGAGCACACCCCTTGCCCTCACAAGGTCTATTTTCCCGTTCAGGAACGCCCTCTGAGTGAATTCGCCCCTTCTGGCGAGCCTCGCGCCAGCCCGCAGAAATGCGTTTAGGACCATGTTGGACACGGTCAGCCCGCCGTGCGTTGAGACCTCGACCATGTCCTCGCCGGTGTAACTCCTGGGGGCTCGAAATGTCCAGAAAAGCACATCGTCGATCTCTTCGCCGCTGCGTGGATCGATCACAATGCCGCGATACACCTTTCGTGGTTGGCTTTCGGAAGGCCTTATTTTGCTTCTGATAACCCTGTCAGCGACAGAAAAAATATCATCCCCCGAAAGCCTTATGAGGGCTATAGCGCCGATGCCCGGAGGTGTGGCTAAAGCAGCAATAGGTTCCATCAACGCTTCTTGGCAGGCGCTACGATCAGGTAGATGTTACGACCGCGCCTGATGGTATAGACCCTGATCTCTTTATCCTTCCTCAACTCCTCCCTGACTATCCTTCTTTCCTCAGGGGTAAGCGGGTCTATCCGCATCTCTTTGCCGGTATCCTTAACCCTTTTCGCCACGGCTAACGCTTTGTTCAACAGGAGCCGGCGTTTCCGCTCTTTGTAACTGGAAACATCCAGTTCAAGTTCAATCCTGTGGTTCTTACGCTGAACCATAAGCCTGATCAGGTGCTCGAAGGCCTCTAAATTTCTGCCATCTCTGCCGATCAGGGCGGAATCGAAGCCGCGCGTCCTGACATTCACATAATAGCCTTTTGGACCGGGCTTTATGTCAACTGTGCCAGTTGTTCCAAGCCTTTTGAGGAACTCCATGATAGTCTCTTCGATAAGGTCGAGTTCCTCACTGTCGAGGTAAAGCCTGACGCGGGCGGGTCTGCTTTCCCCTCCCGGATCAACTACCTCAAATCTTGCATCTGCTCTATCTATACCTCCTTTTTCAAGGGCTTTTTCCAATGCCTCTTCGACTGTCCTGCCTTCTTCCTCGATATACCGCATTTTTCGCCTCCGTGTTATGCCATGACCTAATTTTCGGCTCACCATGAGCCGCTCCACCACCAACAATTGCAAACCCCTTAATTTTAAAGTATCAGTGGTGTGTCCTTCTTATCCAGAACTGCTCAATTATGCCGAGCAGGTTAAATGTCAACCAATACAGCACAACCCCTGACGGGAAGGTTATAAATATGAAAGTGAAGACCACAGGCATTATTATTGCCATTAACCTTGACTGTTCGTCCTGTGTGGGCTGCATCAAAGCTTGACCCACGCTTGCAAGCCCCATGAGTATCGGCAGAATGTAATATGGATCTTTAGCCGAGAGATCCCGTATCCAGAGTATCCATGGCGCTCCTCTTAAGTCGATGTAAGTTTTCAGCACGAGGAACATGGCCCAGAATATCGGCAGCTGTAGGAGGATGACCAGACAACCGGAGAACGGGTTAACGCCATATTGCTTGTAAAGCTCCATCGTCTCACGCTGCAGCCTCTGCGGGTCGTCTTTATACATCCTCCTCAAAGCGTCTATCTTGGGTTTAAGTTGCTGCATCCTGTGCATGTTACGCAGATTTTTGATGTTGAGCGGGAAAAATACCAGCTTCATCAAAACCGAGAACAGGACGATCGCCCATCCGTAGTTGTGCACGATGTGGTTGTAAATAAACCTCAGGATCGCGAGCAGAGCTTTGGAGAACGGGCGGATTATGCCGGGGCCGAAGTCGTAAGCCTTCCAAAGGCCGTAGCCTATGTTTCGCAGGAGGTAGTAATCGATGGGGCCGAGATAGACCGTGGCGACTGTCGTGTGGCCATGAGCTGTTAGAACCAGTTTCGTATCAAATTTTCCATCGGAAATGCCTGTGATGTCGTCGAGTTTCGTCCCGTTCGGGACAACAGCGAACATGAAATATTTTGTCCGATACCCAACCCATTCGGCGTCCTCGAGGTCTATGCTGTAACTCCCCCTGAATTTCTTGGGCGGGTATTTTTTGAGCTTATCTTTGAAAACGAGCAATCCTGTGTATCTCAATTCGTCCTTCTCGTTCTCCTCGTTCGGATTGATGCCAGTCATGAGGAGCGTGTCAGGCCCCTGAAACTTCACAATGTAGCTGTCGGGGTAAAATGTGTAGATTTTGGCTGCCGTGAACGAATCGCCGATCGGCACCGAGAAGACAAGCGTCAAACTCGAATCTCTGAGCTGGAAGGTGTCACGAACGGGGAACGCCGGCCTGATGTAATCGTCCAGTTTAGACGCGAACATGTATCCGTCTTCGGGCACAAGTTCAGCATGGTATTTTTTGATGTAAAAGCTGTGTATGGTGCCATGTCCATCCAATTTGACCGTGAAAAGAGGGCCATCGAGATTTATCGACACGGTATCGAGGGGCACAGGTGCCTTCTCTGCCTGTACGATTGTGTCCTTAACAGTGTCGGGAGCCGCAATTGACAGGCTTCCAGCTGTGTCAGCGGTGGATACACCTGTCGAGCCGGCAGCAAGGCTGTCGGCGATGACCATGCGTTTTTCCTGCTGAGGCTTGAGATAGACGATCTGCCAGATAATCAAAAATGCCAGAAATAGCACCGTAGCTAATATAACCCTTCTTGTCGTATCCATTTCTCCCCCGCTTTGAGCTAAATTTCCGTCACAAATAAGTTGAGTGCTTAGAGGATAAAGCATAATTGTGTTTACCTTAAGGCCTCCGACACATAACAGACGGGATATGCAGAACCTGTAAATTGAGACACTCAAAAAATCTGGTTTAAAATGAACGGCATGAAGAGAATCGTATTTTTGCTAATTCTGGTGTCAGGTGCAGGTTCGCTGACGGCCCAAAGGTTAACCTTTGCCGTCTTTGGCGACAACAGAGGGGACAATCCCCCTGAACAGCCCCCCGTATTCTCTCAGATGCTCAAAGAAATGAACCTGTTCATGCCTGCCTTTGGCTTCAACACAGGTGACATGATACTCGGTTACACGAGCGATAGCGCCCTAATCGAGCGGGAATGGGATGTCTATGACTCTGTAACTTCCGTATTCAAAAGCCACATATTCCATGTTCCCGGCAATCATGATATCTGGGATTCTGTCTCTTACAGGATTTACAAGCGCAGGTTCGGGCCTACCTATTTTGCTTTCGACACGCTTGGTTCCCTTTTCATTGTGCTGAACTCGGACGAGCCGGGCTATCGGGAGACTATCTCGCCTCCTCAGCTCAAGTGGTTCAAAAAGCTGTTAACCCGTTCGCGCGGAAAATACGACCACATCTTCGTCTTCATCCACAGGCCGCTTTTCTGGGAAACGGCAACCGCCAAGTGGTGGATGGATGAGATCCATCCCATACTTGTGAAAGCAGGCGTCGATGCGGTTTTCGCCGGGCACTGGCATGTCTATGAGGCTGACAGGGTCGATGGAATCTGGTATATCGTCTCAGGCGGCGCAGGCGCTCATATCGGTCGCTATCCAGAGGCAGGGTATTTCTATCACTACCTGATAGTTACGGTCGATGGCGATTCTTTTTCGTGGGCAGTTATCAAGCCGGGAAGCGTCCATCCACCCGATGTCGTGACATACCAGCAGGCGCATGATCATTGGTTTGCAAGGAGTTTCATGGTGTCAAATCCGTGGGTCTTCAGAGACAGGGACAGCGGAAGGTTCTGCATGAAGGTCCGGAACCTTCTCAAGGGCGAAAGAGAATTCCATTTCAGGTGGGACGAAAACGGTTGGGAGATCTCGCCCGAAACCGTATCGGTGAGTTTGCCATCGGACTCGCAGACGAGCCTGTGTTTCAACTACATCCGTGGTAGAAAGAGGCCAGTGCTCACTTATTCCCTGAACTTCTACGACACGATGACGACCACGATTTACAAGAACATGGACTTTGCGTGGGAAAAAGTAGTGTTTCGACGACCTGCCATGAGCACCATTTCGGTCAATGCGGATTGGTGTCGCAATATTCACGGACACAACGATTTTTCTGGTAAAATCGGCATCCAGTGGGGGAACAACGGCATCCATTTCGTTGCAGACATCCTGGACGACAGCAACTATGTGCTCAGGGATTCGATGAAAAGGACGCTTGGCGACGCCATGGTGATAGCCTTCGACACGGACGATCCGTTCGATAGGTACGATAGTAGCGGGATCTACACGAGCTTTATCTTCGTGCCCGATCCCGATTCGCCTCTTGTCGAACGCAGATATGCGATCCCTTCGGACGGGCTGTGGCCGGTCGATTCTGTGCGGTTTTCCGTTACAAGAACGGATACATCGACAATTTACGACATATTTCTGCCGTGGCAGACATTTAGCACCGCGAGGGTTGATTCCATCTTCACCCGAATATTGCTTTTTGAGAACGATGGCAAGCGTCGCAAATGTGTCATCAAGCTAAATCGGGGCTATGGAATGCTGAAGTTTGCTCCGGGGAAGTATTGATTTGTAGAGCGGGCGGCTTCGCCGCCCGCTCTATCTCACGCTCCGAACTTGGTAAATCTCTGAGCGTTTGCGAGCACAAGTTTCATGAGGTGTTTAGCGAAAAATATTCCCAGATAGCCTCTTGAGCAAGCCTTCTCGGTGAAGACATCCACATCGTCCAGCCCTGAAAACCGTGAGTAGAGTATGGTCGGATTTGGATGCCACGAGTGTCCTCCTATGAGCGAAGGCGTTGAGTGATCGCCTGTTATGACGAGCACATCCGGTTTGAGCGACAGGATTGTCGGGACAAACTTGTCGAAATACTCAATTCGGTCAACTTTTTTCTTGAAATCGCCGTCTTCACCTGCTTTGTCGGTGTCTTTGAAATGGAGATAGAAAAATTCGTAGTCGTTCCAGAGGTTTTCAAGAGCTTTGATCTCATCCTCAAAGGTCTCACCGACATCCGGGGTATCCATTCCCACGAGGCGTGTCAGCCCCTTATACATCGGATATGCCGCAATGGCCACCGATTTCAGCTGGAATTTTTCGGGGAATGGCGTTATATCAGGCACTTTTGCGAAGCCACGGAGCAGGATGCCATTGGCCTTCGGCTCATCGCTGATGATCTCCAGCGCCTGCCGGACAAATTCGTTGACGATGCGTGCGAGCTTCTTTGCACCTTCAGTTTCGGCCGTCGGATGAGCCTTAAGCGGCGGCACGCCGACCTTCTCCGGATCGGTATCAGATACTTTGTCGTCGAGACCCGGCCCCCTGAAGATCACCACAAATCGGTGTTCCTTGCCGGGCCTCAAAATGACTTCGACATCCTCTATTTTCTTGATTTTTTCCGCAAGTTTGCTGACGATCTTGCTGGATTCGGTTGTCGGAATGCGGCCTGCGCGCCTGTCAACCACCACGCCGTCCCTCAAAGTTGCGAAATTGCCGCGTGCTGCGACATCGTTTTTGCCCATGTGGAACCCAATTCCGAGCGCTTCTAACACGCCGCGCCCGATGATGTGCTCCAGCGGGTCGTATCCGAAAAGCGCCAGGTGGGCCGGGCCGCTGCCGGGCGTCACGCCGTAATCCACAGGTATCGTCATGCCGGTAGCCGCCCTTCGAGCAAGGTCGTCAAGGTTGGGTTTGTGCGCCACTTCAAGCTCGCTCTTCATGCCGTGTTCAGGGTGAGGGAGTCCTCCAAGCCCATCAAGCACAACAAGAAGAATCTTCGTGTCGTTCTTCCTCAGAATATCCTTCAGAATGTCCATCTCATACCTCCGTTTTCCGAAAAATTATAATGCTGAATTCACAGGCTAAGCTCTTTTTGAACCAGATAGACGAATATTGGTATGCCGAACAGGCTGGTCAGTATGCCGAGAGGAAGCTCGAAACTGAACACAGTCCTTGCAATAGCGTCCGTGATGATCGCAATGGACACACCGACCAGTGCGGATGAAGGAAGCAGTTTTTTGTGCAGCCCCGTCCCGATGATACGCCTCGTCATGTGCGGCACCACCAGTCCGATAAATCCCACTATGCCAACCATTGACACTAACAGGCCAGTGGAGATCGAAGTTGCAAAGAATACCTTGCTTTTCAATCGGTTTACATCGATGCCGATCGCCATCGCCTCGCTGTCGCCGAGGTGAAGCGCATCGAGCTCGCGCGATAGATACCACAAAAACAACGCCATAGCCACGATGATCGAAATTTCGATGAGATAGGCGGTCAATTCTCTTGATGTCAGCACGACGCCGATGTAGCCCCAGATGAACCTGATGGCGAAAAGTGCGGACTCACCTTTCAATGCCAGCATCAGCATGACTGCCGAGGATGCGAACATGCCGATCGAAATGCCGCCGAGCAGGAGCTTGCCACGGTTCACATATCCACCGCTGGCTGCAATTGCGAACACGAGAAGGGCGGCGCCCCATCCAGTCCCGATTGCGGCCATTGATGCGATGTAAAACGGCGCTCCCAACAGGATAGCGGACACATAGCCCAGTGCTGCGCCGCCTGAAATACCTGCGATGTGCGGATCGACCAGTGGATTAGCAAAGAGCGATTGGAGCGCAGCTCCGTTTACCGAAAGCGACATGCCCGTTACGAATGCGAGCATCGTGCGAACGACCCTCAGCATCAAAATCTGGCGGTTGGATGGCAGGCCGTCGGGGCCAAGCGCTATGCCGATGCCGATCGAGGCTATTGTGAGAGCCAGCAGAAAGGCAAATTTCCTGCGAAACATGGTCAAAGTATGTAGCAAAGGGCCATAAAAAGTGCCCCGCCGAAGGCGGGGCACAGAAGCATTCGGGGCGGTTTAAAGCATCACGACTTCAGATATTCGTCGTAGTATTTCTGCCACTTCTCCTCGAGGTTGGGATCCTGAAGCGTCTCGATGATGTAGTTGGCCATCTCCTCGGTCGTGGCGCCGTCGGGTCTCCCTGTAACGACGATCTTCTTCTCGAATTGGGTGCAGATGTCGAGCGCCATGTCCAGTTTTTTGGCTTTCTCCGGAAAGCCGATGTGTTCGAGCATCATGGCAGCGGCCTTGATTATGCTCGTTGGATCAGCGTATTTAGCCCTGCCTTCCTGAACCATTTTGTCAGCTGAGCCGTGAATGGCCTCGAACATGGCGTATTTCTTGCCTATGTTGGCGCTGCCTGCAGTGCCGACGCCACCCTGAATTTGAGCGGCCTCGTCTGTGAGGATATCACCGTAAAGATTAGGCATCACAAACACATCGAAGTCCTTACGACGGGCAGGATCGATCAGTTTGGCGGTCATGATATCGATGAACCAGTCATCCCATTCGATCTCAGGATACTCCGAAGCTATCCGCTCGGCGATCTCAAGGAATTTGCCGTCGGTGGTCTTGACCACATTCGCCTTTGTCACCACCGTGACCTTGCGGCGGTTGTTCTTGCGTGCGTAGTCGAAAGCGAGCCTTATGATGCGCTCTGCGCCCTGAGTGGTGATCACCTTGAAATCCATTGCGAGGTCTTCGGTAACATTTATGCCCTTGCTGCCCAGAATGTAAGCGCCTTCAGTGTTTTCCCTGAAGAACACCCAGTCGATGCCCTCCTTTGGAACCTTCACCGGGCGGACATTTGCGAACAGGTCGAGGTAACGGCGAAGCGCCACATTCGCGGACTCTATGTTCGGCCAGGGCTCGCCTTTCTTCGGGGTCTTTGTCGGGCCCTTCAGGAGGACATGGCATTTCTTGACCTCTTCAAGAACATCGTCGGGCACAGCCTTCATTACCTGAGCGCGGCGTTCTATGGTCAGACCCTCGATGTCCCTGATCTCGATCTTGCCGTTCTTGATCTCATCGGCAAGCAGATATTCAACGACCCTGCGAGCCTCCTTCGTGATGAATGGGCCGATGCCGTCGCCTCCGACAACGCCGATGATGATCGGCTTGAGGCTCTTGTAATCGATCCACTCGGTATCCTGCTTCATGCGCTCAATGCGCTCAAGTTGCTCAAGGATAAGCTTCTCAAAATGCTCTTTTGCCCTCTCAAGGGCATCTTTGTATTGTTCTTTGTCTATCATGATTAACCTCCAAAGAATTCCTTCTCCTCATCGGGATGGATGTAAAGAATGTCATCGTAAGGATGACGATACAGCCTCGTTTTGAGGCGTTTCTGGTCGAACACATGGCCGATTATGCCGATGCTTCGACCGAGAACGAACAGGGCGTTAAGTCCGCCCATCTCGATGAACTCGTCGATCTCTTTCTCGCTGAACAAGCCTGTGGAGCGCATGAGATCGACGAAAAGGACGCCGATGCAGCCATCGACATTCAAAATCAGGTTATCGCGCTTTGCGGTCGTGAGCTTTTCGACTTCAAGTGCGAAATTCAACAGCTCGGTGTTTGGGAAGTTCTTGAAGGCAAAATCTTTGAGCAGTTCAACGCGCTTGTCAGGGTTTTTGACCGATTTCACCCTGTGCCCGATGCCGGGGATATATTTGCCCTGCCGTTTCATATCGTTGACGAACTCCTCTGCGGTCATTCCTGCATCGAAAGCGCGTTTGAATTCCTTTGCCGCATCAGCGATTGCGCCGCCGAAACGGGGGCCGATTGTCAGTAAGCCGGATGCAAGAGATGAGATCACATCCTTTCCGGCGCGCGCCGCAACGATTGCGTTGTGTGCGCCGCTGACGGCAGGCCCGTGGTCAGCGGTGATGACGATCGAGAGCTCAATGAACCTGCGCGCATACTCCGGAAGCTCCTTTTTGAACCAAAGCAGCCCGATAACTCCGCCTATACCGTAATCTTTCTCGATGACCTCGCTTATCGGCACGCCTGCGTAAAGCAGCTCCTCGCCACTGTCGTCTGAAATCGTGCAGATAAACTCTTTCGGCTTGCGGATGATGCCCTTTTTAAGCGCATCAGCGTAGTCCATCGGCACTTTGGGCGGCTCGAACTCCTCGATTTCCGGGATTTCGCCTTTTGCTTTGAGATCCTCGAAGACCTCGCGGATTTTATCGCCCAGATCGTCGAACGATTCGGGGACTATCGCGCCGGCCTCGCGTAGAGCCTGATTTTTCGCCTCGGCTGTCTCGCTTGCCGATGTGGCCATCGCACCGGCGTGGCCGAACTGGACCTCCGTCGGGAATACCTTTGCAGATGTGCCCGTGACCCATGCGACGAGTGGCTTGGTCAATTTGCCAGCTTTCAACGCCTCGACGACCTCATACTCCTTGGTGCCGCCGACCTCGCCAAGCATGACCATCATCTTGATGTCCGGGTTCGCTTCGTAGCGGAGCAGGTGGTCGAGCAGGGTCGAGCCGGGATAACGATCGCCACCGATAGCTATGCCTTCAAAAGCCCCGTTGCTGTTCTGGTGCACGATGTTGAACATCTCGTTGAGCATGCCACCTGAGACTGTAACAAGTCCGACCGAGCCGGGACGATACAGTTTCAGCATCGTGAGGTTTTCGATTGAGCCGCCGGTATTTCCGATGCGGAATGCGCCCGCGCGCAGGCCGCCGACGGTGGCCGGCCCGATGATCCATTTGCCAAGCTTTTTGGCGAGGGCAGCCAGTTCGCGCTCAAACCGCTCAGGAATGCCCTCAGCGATAACGGCAATCGTGCGAATCGTGTCGTAGAAAAGCGCCTCTTTCGTAACCGAATAGGCCGTGCGGAACGATGCGAAGTTGATAAGCACATCGGCATGAGGTTTCTGCTCAACGGCTTCTCTAAGCGTTGGGTAGATGGGTATCAAAATCTCACGCTTGCCGAAAAATACCTTGAGGTAGCCTTCGCGTCCGGGGGAGACGATAGCTGCAACAGATGGCTTCTCCCTGCGCGAGATGTAGTCAAAATCCAGCATGCGCTGGATCGCTTTCCTTTGCTCGTTAAAGATTATCGCCTGAGTGTCCCTGTCAAACAAAATGTAATCTGGTTTCGAGGTTTTCATGCTTTTTGCTCCTGTGTTTCAGGGTTACCCTCAAGTGCCAATCTGACAACTCTGGTCATATGAAGCTCAGGGCCATAGACCTCGATCGGTATGCCTAACTCCTTTCCAAGTTCGCGCATCAATCTAAGTCCCTCTTTGTAGTTCGGGCCGCCACGACGCACATAGATCTTGACCTTGTTCTCTTTGAGCTTGTCGGCGTATTCGCGCAGTGCCATGATGATACCCTTGAAGGTTTTTGCCACATCGGTGAAGTTGGCTATTCCGCCGCCGATGATAAGGATTTTTCCTCTCGGATCCGGTTCGCGCGTCATGAGGTCAAGGATAGTCTTCGCATACTCGTAAGTGAATTGTGTCGAAGGATTTCCGCTATACTCACCGTAATTTGCGAGCTCTTTTGCGTATCCGAGGTCAGCTATCGTGTCGGTGTAGATCACGCTTGCGCCGCCGCCAGCGACCATGGTCCAGACACGGCCTTTGGGGTTAAGAACCGTCAGCTTGAGACTTGCGCCGGTCTTCTCATCCAGTTCCTTGATGTATTTCTCCTCAGGCGTCAGTTCTCTACCGAACGGCGCAGGAAATTCAATGTCACCCCATTTCTTTGCAGCCCAGTATTCAGCGCAATCATCCAGTCGCGCCACAAGGTCAAGCGGCACAATCTCGCCCGATTCCGTAACGGCAAACGGATTGATCTCAAGGAATGCAAAAAATAAGTCACGATAGACTTTATAGAGTGCGCGAATGAACCGCTCGATCCTGTCAAGTTCTTCGCCCGAAAGCTGAGCCGAAAGCGGCGTCCTCAGGTCTATGTTATCGATGTCTTCGAGCACAGGGACATCGATCTGAATTACCTTGTCCCAGTTTGCCTCGATGTCAACGCCGCCCTCAGTTGAAAAGTAGATGTGATCTGCATCTCGGTCATCCTTTATCGCGACATAGTATTCTTTCTCGTGTGGGATGAACGGCTCAACGAGGAAGTGGGTCAGTTTGCCTTTCACTTTGCCGATCTGCACCTCTTTGCCCATGTGCTCGTCGATCCACTTTTTGGCCTCATCGAAAGTGGCATTTAGGAGGACCAGGCCGTGTTTTCCGCGCTTACCGAACAACTGGTCGGGCTTTACTACCAGCCTGTCTTCCTTCAGCCATTTCTCCTTCTCAGCCAGCTCGTCCAGAGAGGTCTCAGGGGTGACAAGTGCATATTTGCCATGCAGTTTGAACTCACCGTTTGAGTATTCAGGGAGCCACCGCGCAAGAATCTTCTTGGCGTGGTATTCCCTGATGCCTTTCTGAGCCATGATCAGTCTCCCTTTTTGGTGAATTTTTCGCGGATGTAAGCTAACTTCCCTCCCTTCCTGATAATTTCAATCTCGCGAGGACTCATCTGATGTGTGAGCTCAATGTCAACGCCCTTGGTTTTGTTGTGGAGGATAACCTTACCCTCTTCAAGGCCTTCTGTGCTGAGTTCAAGCACATCGCCCTCGTCGATCTTGTCGTAATCCTCAGGATTTGCAAAGAGAAGCGGAAGGATCCCGAAGTTTATCAGGTTGGCGTGATGTATCCTCGCAAATGACTTGACTATGACAGCCTTTATGCCGAGGTATTTGGGGGCAATGGCGGCATGCTCACGGCTTGACCCCTGTCCATAGTTGTCGCCGCCTATGATGAAGCCTCCGCCTTTCTCCTGAGCCTTCTTGTAGAACTTAGGATCGATGACCGAAAATGTGTATTTGCTGATCTCAGGGATGTTGCTTCTCAGAGGCAGCACTTTGGTGCCGCCGGGGAGAATGTGGTCGGTTGTGATGTTATCTCCAACTTTGATAAGCACTTCGCCCTCAAGCTTTTCAGGGAGAGGCGGGAAATCAGGCAGCGGCTGGATGTTGGGGCCGCGGATTATCTCGACCTCGTCCGGATTTTCGGCTGGCGGCAGAATCATGGAGTCGTCGATGATGAACTTGTTCGGCAGCTCGAATTCGGGGTAATCTCCGAGCTCTCTTGGGTCGCGCAGTTCTCCGAACACAGCGGCAGCGACTGCGGTTTCCGGTGACACCAGATATACCTTTGCGCTCTTTGTGCCCGAACGGCCGAGGAAGTTGCGGTTGAAAGTTCTCACGGATATGCCGTTCGTCGGAGGAGCCTGTCCCATGCCGATACACGGCCCGCAGGCGTTTTCAAGCACACGCACGCCTGCCTGAATGATGTATTTCATCTCTCCGGTCTCAACAAGATGCAGGACGACCTGACGGGAGCCAGGAGATAGTGCCATGCTGACTTCTGGGTGAACCTTGCGGCCTTTAAGAAGGTTGGCCACTATCTTGAGGTCGCGAAGCGAGGAGTTTGTGCAACTTCCAACGATGACTTGATCAACTTTGAGGCCCTCCACCTCCTTGACAGGCACGACATTGCCGGGACTGTGCGGCAATGCGACCATTGGTTCAACTTCCGAGAGGTCAATTTCAATGACCTCATCGTATTCTGCGTCTGGGTCGGGCTCAAGCGGCACCCATTGCTCACCTCTACCCTGTGCTTCCATGAAAGCTTTTGTAACTTCGTCAGACGGGAAGATGGATGTGGTTGCACCGGTTTCGGTTCCCATGTTGGTAATGGTGGCTCTTTCGGGCACCGAGAGGGTTTTCACACCCGGCCCAACATATTCAAAAACCTTGTTGACGCCACCCTTAACTCCAACACGACGCAGGAGTTCAAGGATGACATCCTTGGCTGAAACGAAAGGTCTGAGCTTGCCGGTCAGGTAAACCTTCACGACCTTCGGCATCTTGAGATAGAAAGGTTCACCCGCCATAGCAGCAGCGACATCAAGTCCACCAGCTCCAATGGCAAGGCTGCCGATGCCGCCAGCCGTTGGTGTGTGACTATCGCTGCCCAGCAATGTTTTTCCCGGAACGGCAAATCGCTCAAGGTGAAGCTGATGGCAGATCCCGTTGCCGGGTTTAGAGAAATAGATGCCGTATTTGGCGGCGACAGATTGGAGATAGCGGTGGTCATCGGCGTTTCGGAAGTCTGTCTGTAGTGTGTTGTGGTCCACATAGCTTACGCTCAGCTCGGTTTGCACGCGCGGGACCCCCATGGCTTCCAGCTCGAGGTAAGCCATTGTGCCGGTAGCGTCCTGGGTGAGGGTTTGGTCTATCTTTATGGCTATTTCCTCCCCGGGCTCAAGCTTCCCTTCGACAAGGTGAGCCCGAAGGATCTTTTGTGTAAGATTCATGGCTACAAACCTCCGTTGTGATGATTTTTTTTCATATTCTTATCTGCAAGGAACCTAATGATAAAATATTTGATGCCCTATGGGCAACCTCAATCACGGATAACATCCTATTCGGCAAAGAGTTAATGCAATCAGATACAAAAATATTTTTCAAATTTGTTTGTAAATACCTATCTCTGAAATAAGTTGAGGGGCGGATTTTCCGCCCCTCTTTAAAGATGCTTCCTGTCCTCGTAAAAATTATCCTTCGCTTGGTTTTGCGAGGGATGCCCATACTGCTACAACCACAATCACTATGCCGATAATAAGGTCGTTCCAGAAATTGCCGGATTTTGAGGCGACTATTCCAGGAATGAATGCAGCCACGATCATCCACAAGCCTGCGATAAAGTTAATCCAGCACATCGATTTCTTGGCGCGGGTGGAGAAGTAAGCGAAAATAGCGACAAGTATGCCGACGATGAGATCGTTCCAGAGACTTGCGGTTTTATTCCCCACGATTCCGGGTATGAACGAAGCGATTATCAGCCAAGCACCCAGCACAAAGTTAAGCCATGTGCTCCACATGATCTACCTCCTTGTTTGTTTTATGCCCTCACCATACCAAATAACTACATCTTACATTTTTTATATTCCCAATTAGAATTTAATTCAAATACTGTTAGAACAAAACAATTACACAAATAATTCATTTTGTCAAGGGCAAGTTCGAATATCTTGCTATTTATAATACATTTGTAATCAATAGGTTGTTGTTTCATATAAAATAAATGTATAGCACTATGGTTGAACATTTCGGTGTTAAGGTATGAATCTTGTCCCGTTTTGTATGTGTGGCGTGACATAGCGTAAAGTGCTCAGACTAAGCTCAATTACCAAACACCACCTGATAGAGACCTCGAATACCCCGATCTTATAGAACGAAGTCCATTAAAATGGAACTTCACTCTTTAGGTTCCCACAGATAGTCCTTAAAGTTGGAGACCTTGAGCTTTTTCCCCTTCCGAACTACGACCACCCCTTCCTTTTCAAGGCGCTCTTTCTGCAGTAATCCACCTCCGGGAAGCTTAGGGTTGAGGCTACCATCGGATTTTATAACGCGCCACCACGGAAGCGATTTACGCCCTTCCTCTTCCGCTGCTTGAGCAATCAGCTTTATGTAAATTCCTGTAACGAGGGGACATGTGGTGACCACCTGAAACTTTCTGGCAAGGTAATTCCTGATTTGAGAAACTGTCATAATCTGGCCCTTCGGTATCAACCTTATGACCTCCTCGATTTGCTGTGGCGCTGGTATAAGCATCATACCCATGCCATACTTTCCTATCAATTTTTGGGGTATCTCAACAATCTGAGGCTCTTTACCTTCGAGTTTTTCTCTGGCTGATTTCTTTCTCCTTCCCATAGTCACAATTTTAACTCATATCGTGTTTTAATTCATCATGGCATGGAGGTTTGACTATTTGGGTTCGGATTGGCCGATATGCGTTGATTTCATAAAATTTTTGCTTTACTTTTCTAAAACTTGAAAAGCTTAGAGTATTGCCAAAATCAAATAGGAGGTATAGGATGGTTTATAAAGAGCACAGCGGTTTGATAGTGATTAGACTTGACGATGGGGAGATCTTTCCAGATGAATTGAAATCCATATTTGACGATATACCATACATGGAAAGTGGAATTGTTTTGTCTGCGCTTGGTATGTTGAGCGATTTTGAGCTCGGATACTTCCGAAACGGGGAATATCACAGAGATAGATTTGATACTCCGATGGAACTGATAGCGATAAGTGGCAGCATCAGTCGCAATGCCGATCCGTGGTATCATTTTCATGCGGCTCTCGCTAATAAGGACAAATCGGTGGTTGGTGGCCATCTGTTCCAAGGCAGGGTATGGGGAACTCTGGAAATATTCTTGCTGAGCTCAGAGCTGAAACTGTATCGCGTGCCTAAAGGACACCTTAAAGTCCTTGATATAATTTGAGGAGGGGGAAAATTGATAGTCAGCATAGCAGACAGGCTAATAAAGATGAAGGTTTTGTATTATGGGCCTAAAGGTTCAGGCAAAGCCACCAATCTGGCTTTTATAAGCGAAAAATACAGTGGGAAAAAGTCTGAACTCCGCGAGATTGAGACTATAGGCCACAAACATTTCTCGATAACAATTGCCCCGATAGGGTTCGAGCGATTGCATTCATTTAACATCTCGATAGAACTTCTGACTGTGCCGGGTAAGCCAGAATACCAATCTGCCAGACGGGTATTGCTCAGGGATACCGACGCCGTGGTTTTCGTGGCAGATTCCCAGATAGAGAAGACAAACGAGAATTTTCAGATGATAGTGGATTTGAAGAGCAACATGAAGTTTTACAACATGACCATGAGGGACATCTTTCTGGTGATGCAATATAACAAGCGCGACCTACCGGACGCAGCACCAATCCCTTACCTTCAAAGGGTTCTAAACAGCAGTCTTAACGCTCCCTATACGGAGGCCATAGCTATACAAGGCGTTGGCGTAATGGAAACACTAAACATGGTACTTGAGAACCTTATAAATACTCTCAGAGCTAAATACGGCTCATAAGGTATCATATACCGTGTTTTGACAGTAGAGCGTCCATTTCTTTCTTGAATTTATCCCTTGAATCTTCGGGAA
Organism: Caldifarciminota bacterium; assembly: GCA_015489175.1. Classification (GTDB taxonomy): domain Bacteria; phylum Hydrothermota; class Hydrothermia; order B15-G9; family B15-G9; genus WGAI01. Next base: position 37,898 of record WGAI01000024.1, read on the forward strand.
CTTCGTTGGCAAGCAAGTCGATAAGCTGTCTAACCTTGTTGCGTGGGAATTCGCTTTCTTTTTCACCGAGCTGCATGATTTTCTCGCTGACAATGATGCCTGAGATCGGCCCTATGTATTCGGTAAACTTTTTGATTATCTCATCCATCACGCTTTTATCGAGCACCTCGTCAGGGGATATGGCTTTTTTAATCCTGACAAGTCCGTGAGAGATGAGGTTCTTAACGGCTTTAAAGACCTCAATCTCGCTTATCCCCAGATTGGCCGCAATATCCTTTATCCTGGATTTTCCGTTTATCTGAGCAAGAATTTTCCACTCCACTGCGCTGAGCTTTAGCTCCTCGTTAGAAGGGGTAGACTCTGTGAAAACGGGAATTGCAAACGGATCAAGTGCATCTTTTATATCTTGAAGTTCGTCTAACTTAACAGACAGGTCGAGGATGATGCTTTCGATATCTTCATCGATGGTTCTCTTGGGTGCTTCCTCATTCGGGTAGAACTCAAAATCGCCCTCGTTCCACAGATACACCAGAAAAAGCGCATCTTTACCCTCTACGGTTCCTGTTGTGGCATGAATTACATTCCCCTTCTCGAAATAGATCTCTCCTTTATCTTCGCCATGTCGCAGTTCCAGCCTTCCCGTTAAACGGGAATGATGGATAAGCTCCAGTATATCGATAAGCTTTATATCTGCTAAATTTCCTGTAATTACCGGCATACTCACCTCATTGTTTTTTAATTATTTAACGATAACAGATTTACCATTTATGACACGGGCAAGATAGATCTTCCTTATCGCATCACCTCTGGCATCAAATGTTATAGTTCCAGTAACCCCCTGATAAGGCGGAAGTCCGCGTCCAACTATCGACAGGTATCTGCGCACAGCCTCACGGGAAATACCACGCTCCTGAAGCGCTTTTATTATCAAGTTTGCTGCGTCGTATGCAAATGCGGCCCACGGAGATGGCTCATAACCATACTTATTCTTGTAAGCCCTTACAAATTGTTTGTAGGATATAGAATTTGGATTGAGAAACTGGGAATGATACACCCCCTCAGCGTGTTTTCCGGCAAGTTTTTTGAAGCTCTGCGGTATGCATCCATCACCGCAAAGCTTGGTCACATTTCTGAGCCCGACTGAATCGGCTGCGGCAAACACCGCAGCTGCCGAGTGGGGGATACATGCTGCAAATATGAGGTCAGGGTTCTGGCTTTTTAGAGCGGTGAGTGTTTGGCCGAGATTTGTTACTCCTGCCATGTAAGGTATTCTTGCCAATACCTTGCCGCCACGAGCTGTAAATGTCCTAACAAAGAAGTAGGATAACCCCCTTCCGTAGTCGTCATTGTCATAGATCACTATTGCCCTTCTTGCATGTAGGTATGTGATCGCCTGACCGGCAAGGATCCTTCCTTGCTGAGCATCGCTTGGAACAACACGGAATATGTATCTACCCGCTTGACTAATCCTTGGGCTTGTAGCACTCGGAGAAATTGCCACGAGACGATAACGGTTATACATAAGGGCACCTGCGAGAGTCGCACTGCTGTTGTAATGTCCTACAACACCCATGACTGCGGGATCTCTGCCAAACATACGTGCAACTGACAAAGCCTTGTTCCTGTTCGCACCATCATCACCTTTCACGAGCAGAATGTTGAGATTTGGTATCTCTCCCTTAAGGTTAAAGTTATCAACTGCCATCCTAACGCCATTATATATGTGCTGTGGTTCAGGAGCCATAGCTTGTACGCTGAACGGAGCGGCCACTCCGATCTTTATCATGCGTAGCCGTCCAGTCTGAGTTGGCACTTGATTGCCCAAAACGCCAATTGGATCAGCGTTTGAAAGGGTTACAGCAAAAATTGTTACAAGCAAACTTGATATTACGGCGAAACTTATTTTTCTTGTCATGGTTTACCTCCGTGATTAAATTTTTACCTACGAAGCCTTTCTATTGCAAGTTTCAAGCTTCTTGACATCCTTTCAATGGCCTGTGCGAGCTCACCAATCTCATCGTTCGATTTCACATCAATCTTAACATCAAAATCGCCCATACTCAGTTTGTTTGCAACTTCCGTCAAGTGCACTATCGGGTTGACGATGCTGTTAGCGAATATGATTGCCATTGCAATTCCTCCAAGGAGCACGATGACGACAATTACGAACAGAGATTTCAGAATCTTGTTAACCTCTTGCTTAACCCGTAACAGAGAAATGCCTATCCTAAATGTTCCCAGTTCGCCACCAAGTATAGGGACGCCTATATCCATGTAAGGCACTTTGTTAAAGATGATTGTTTTAATGCTCAGAGTGTCGCTCTTTACGAGGTTGGCTTTAAGAAATTTTTCTGGCAAATTTTCGACTTCAAATGTGTGTGCCAGAAGATTACCATTGTCATCTGTTACGAGGGCGTAATCGACATCACCGGCGCTTTTTATTCGATCGCATATTTCAAAAAGTGATGCGCTATCGCCGTTTATTATTGGTTCTTCTGACTCTTTAGCGGCCTGAACCGCAAAGATAATACCGCGTTTCTGCAATTCTTTCGTAAAAACGCCTCGAACAAAACTGTTTATGTATATCGCAATAATGGCGGAAAGAGCTACAATCAGGGCAACTACCATCCCAAGCACTTTCCATCTTAAGCTTACTTTTTTCATCGTGCCCTCCTTTTGTTGCCAAAGTTTAAGGTTACTCAAATTTTAAGTCAATCAAACCAGCACAGCTCTAACAAAATTGATACTGAATTATAGATAATTTTGGACTATGATTTCAATACAGTTATCTTTAACGAACTTCCTATCATTTAATATGGATTATTTTGAAAGTTTTAAGCGAAGTTTTGTCTGGTGCAACTAAGTCGAGCAAATAAACGCCGGATGAAAGCCCTTGCATCGTTATTTCATACTCGTTGTTGCCCGCATTTAGCGATGGGGCAAGGAAATCCCTGACCTGTCTGCCGCTTACATCAAACAGTTTCAGATGATAGTCTCCGTCCATTGGGGCGTAGAAATAGACCTTCATCCTGTCTTGAGCCGCTCCTGTGACCTTTCTGGGGCGCAATCTGATGGTCACATCTGTTCTTGTGCCCTGATTTACGCGCACGGTTGTTGTCTCCGGAAAATAACCGGCGGCAGAGATTGCGAGCGTGTATGTGCCCGGCGATTGAATTAACCTGAAATGCGCGCCTGTCCTCACATCGGTTTGCCTGTGGAGCGGAAAGACATCGAATGTGTCTATCTCCAGAATTCTGATGTCGGCAAGGAGAGGTTGCCCAGTGACGGAATCCAGCACGGTAACCCCAATCGAGGTTGAAAGCATGCGTTCGAGGAGCCAGAAAATGCCTCTCTGGTTGTGCTCTATGACAACTGGGACATCGTCAGGTGGAATTTGAACACGCCTCGAACACACCTCCGGCGTGAGAGCAATTATGCCGTAAGTCGAATACATCCAGTTTCTTGCGTTGGGCATCCTTGCGTCGCCATAAACGGCCGTGTAGTTTCCGGTTCCATCATCCATAGGTATGTTGAAAGCCATGTTGAGCGCTATTTCCCTTATGAGGTTAAAGTCCACTGGAAACGGAGGGGTGTGGTCGGGCCAATGCCACGGGAAGTAAATTTTTTCGCCCATGCTGTAGGATGGACTGTGGTAATTCACCACTACAACGAACTTTTCACGCCGACAGAACTCCGCCATCGCCCTCGTCTCGGCCTCTGAAAACGGGGCGGGCCCTTTGTAAAAGTAGGCTGAAGGCGTGGTGTCGGCACGCTCGACGGCATCATACCAGTGGAATCCGTAATTTCTGTTGAGGTCAACGCCGTCGTAATCGGTATCGAAACGACCGTTTCCGTTGTTGTCGCGCGCATTTTTACGCCATCCCGTGTCCACAACCGATGTCACGATGTTGTGTCCATCCGGGTTGAGCACAGGCAGGAACCAGATCTGGAGCGAGTCGATGAATCGTAGGCAGGTATCGTTTCCGTTTTCGTAGCCGTTCAAAAGCCTCCACATCGTTGACATAATGATCTCAGCGCCAAGCACTTCCTCGGCGTGATGCACTCCATCAAAAAGGATAGACGGCTCACGCTCAGTGACATGCGCATTGTCCGAGATCTTTACGGCAATGATCGGCTGGTGCCATTCCTGTGAATATCCGATCGTATCGACCATGACCAGCTCAGGGTAAGTCCTTGCCATGGAATCTGCTTCCTGAAGTATTTCGTTGTATGTGTGGTAAATAGGTGCTTCTATGTAATGGGATTGGGCTATAAACACAAACAAAAGCTTAATCATCTTCAGCCTCCGTCTGATTTCACTGAGATTTTAAGGTTTCAAGCTCTCTGTGTGCCACATCCGAGAACTGGCTCGTGGGGCCTGCGAGCTTTATAACCTTCTGGTAAAGTGCGATCGCCCTGCTTTTTTCACCGATGATAGCGTAAATTTTGGCCGCTTTCAGCATTGCGATGATTTTCCATTCTGATTTCGTGTCCGAATTGGCCACCATGAGGTAGTAATTGAGTGCCTCACGGCTCCTGTTCAGGGCAAAAAGGGCCTCAGCTTTCCAGTATTTGAGCTCAATCTCGTCGGAGAAGTTTTTGAGCTCACCTTCGATATCGTTCCAGTAGTCGAGCGCATCCTCGTTTTTGCCCATGTCCTGAAGCATGTAAGCGAGCGCATCCTCCGCATCGAGCGAAATTTCCATGTATCCATAGTCTTTCATGACCTTTTGGTAGTAGAAAATGGCGGAATCCTTTTTCCTGAGCGTTTTAAATGCCGCAGCGAGATTGTAAAGGGCGATGGGACGAAGCGAATCGTCTTTCATGGCCATCTTGTAATATTTCACAGCTTCAAGTGCCAGATCCTGCGAGTAATAGACTGTTCCGAGCTTGAAGGCCGCTTTGAGCATGCCCCCCTCATCGAGCGCTTTGCGCAAGTAAACCCTGGCCGAGTCGAGCATTCCATGCCTCATGTAAAAGACCCCTATGCGGTAGAATGTCAGTGGAGTAGCAGCGTTTTCCCTCGCAGCGTCTATCTCGTTGTTTTTAAGCGCTTTTATGACAGCTATTTCGCCCTTGACGATATAGGAGACGCCGACGGAATCCGCAAGCGCCATCGCATAATCCGGCTCAGAATCGGCCATCGCAATCAGGTATTCACGCAGGAGTAATTTGTCCACCGGTGGATTAAGTGATTTGAGCCATTTAACATCGCCGGTCTTGATTGCGCACCGCACTGCGACATCGTTGGACACCCCTTTCAGCCCTTTGACGCGATCCGCATAGCCAAGTTTCATGAGCGAGATCGCAATCCCGTCAGCGGCAGACTGATTCCCCAACGGATACAGGGTTTTGAGAGCGTCATGGTAGTTGCCGAGCGCTATGTAGGAAAGCCCAACATACAACCACAGACTGTCTTCTACCTCAAAGGA
>WGAI01000025.1 GCA_015489175.1 Caldifarciminota bacterium
TGAAGGAGCTGAAACCGATCCCACACCCCGTCGGCACGACGATCATCGTGATGGACCTTTTTTTCAACCTTCCTGTTCGGCGCAGGTTCATGGGCTCAAGGATGAGAACGGCCAGACGCGCCATCGAAAAGGTCACCGAATACGCACTTGCCCATCCCGAAGTCGGCTTCAAACTCATTGTAGATGGCAGAGAAATGATGAACCTGATGCCCACCCTCGACTTCCGCGAACGACTCAGCCAGATTTACGGAGACGATTTCTGGGACGACATGCTGGTCATCGAGCGGAATTTCGACCGTGTCAGAATCATCGGCGGCGTGTCACGGCCGGATCGATTGAAGGAATCGCCTGTCCTCCAGATGTTTTTCGTGAACGGCAGGCGTGTTAAGGAGAACGAGTTGAGGGCCGCCATATACCGGGCTTATGAGACAGGCCTGTATCCGCAATATATTCTGTTTGTCGATGTCAATCCAAGGTTGATCGATGTCAACATTCATCCGCAAAAGCTTGAGGTCAGGTTTGACTCATCGCTCAGGATGTTCGAGAAGGTCATGAAAACGGTCAAGGATGCCATTCAAGCACACGGCGGCATCTCGTTTCAGCGGACACCTCAGGGAAGGCCTACCGATGCAAATCGAAAACAGCTCCCGTTCAAAATCATATCCTCCCCGAATGCGCAGAGCAAATTCAGCATGCCTGTAGGCGAACAGCTCCAGCTCGGCGAGGACGGCGCCCAATCCGACGGTATGAGGCAGACGAACATGCCCGTCTCGCCTGAGCACCTCTTTCAGGTTCACGATTTATACATTGTCGCCCAGGTCCCATCTGGCATACTCCTGATCGACCAGCACGCCGCACACGAAAGGATCATCTATGAAAAGCTCAGGTCGAGGAAAGCCAACACCAAAAACCTCCTTTTTCCAATACTTTACACATTTGAGCCCGGCGAGCTCAAGGTCTTTGAAGCCTATCGCGATCTGCTCGACAGTTTCGGATTTAAGTTTCGCGATATGTCCGGGCGTTCAATCGTGATAGAGGGCGTGCCTGACATCTACCGCAGCTTTTCGAGGGACGATTTCAGGGAGATTTTGAACTCACTGTCGATCAAGCGGCATCTTCCTGAGCGGATGAACGAACTGCTTGCGACGATGGCGTGCAAGGCAGCCATAAAGGCGGGCAAGAAGATGTCCAAACAGGAAATGATGCAGCTCATCACTGACCTTTTTGCGTGCGAAACACCGTTTTTCTGCCCGCATGGCAGGCCGACCATGATCAGATTTACGCTGGAAGAGCTGGAAAAGAGGTTCGGGCGTAGGTGATTCACTTCAACGCAATTTCACAAGCCGAACTCGAGCCCTCCCTTTGACTGCAAGATAGACGCCGGGCGGGAGCGACGCACCGTTGAATTCCCTGCCTTCAGTTTTCCCGACTAACTGACCGCTGACATTGTAAATGGCCACGCCAGCAGCGTTAAATTTGACCCTGTCCGTGAAAATTGACGGCGTTGCAGTTAAAATCGGTTCTCTTCCCGCATCGACCGCAGACTCCGAAATCGAACCGGCCTCGTGGAACCTGTCTGCGAACTCATCCTCGTAAAGGTGTGCTATGTTCGGGGAATGGATTATCATGATGTTCTCGTCGTTGTAGGATGTGCCGCTGAAAGTCCAGTTCATAGAGCCTGTTTCAACGACCGAGTCGTCAACCACCATGAATTTGTGATGGAGGTAGTAAAATCGGGGGTGAGTGTGCGAGATGACGACATTCGCCCCCGCCGAGCTCAGCATATCGAAAACCGTGCTCGTGTAAGCTACCGCTGAGCTGTCAAACACCCCTCTTACGATCACACCGCCGTTAATTCTGTCTATCATATCGTTCGCAAGCCCATAATAGGTGTAGTAGAAAATGCAGAAATCAATTGTGCTGTCGGCACTTTGAACCAGATGCCTCACATAATTGATTGGCGTATCCTGAGGCGAGAAATAGATCTCGAAAAGGGTGCTGTCGATGTAAACCGAGTGGAAAGGCGCCACATCGACTTTGTCGCTCCCGGTTCGCGCATCCCCCCTGTTCGGCGTATCGCTGGTGTCGCCCCACATCTGATTGAATTCAGCCTCAAAAATGGTTGCCAGACTGTGACTTCGCACGAGGACGGCGTTGTCCGCATGAAGTGCAGACGATGCGTTGTAGCTGCCGTTCCACACCCAATCGTTGGTTGTGTCGTTGTCCCGGAAATCTATCACCACAAATTTGTCGTGCATCCTGTGATCTTGAGCGTTTGGATCGTTGAACTCATCGACAACGGTGATTCCGGCGTTCCTCAGTCTCCATGTCCGCCCGAAGTAATCGTGCTCGGTTATGATTCTGACCCTCACGCCCCTTTCATGGGCTGATATTATCGAATCGACCACCTCATCCTCGTAAATTTGATGGAACGCAATGTCGAGAGAGGAGGTTGCGCGGGACAGAGCCACCGCAAGCTGATGCGGCAGGTTATCGGTCTCAAAATACACATTTATCTCGGTTACAAAAGCAAGTGCCAGAGTGAATATCATTTTATGACCTCCCACGAAGATTGAGGAAATTATAAGGTTAGGGTGCTGCCTGTTTGGAGCGAAGATGTGGAAGTTAAAAGAGGAGTTTTATTGACTGGGCGGCGTGGGCGTTCCGCCCACGCCGCCCGCTGTTCATTCTCTCGCTACGCCGTTTTCGTCAACCTCGAAGTTCATCTTCAGGTTGAACGGCTGCGGCGGATTTTTGACCGTGCAGCCCTGAGCATAGAACCAGTAAGTTCCGGGCTGCGGAAAGTCGATGTAAATCCGTTCGTTGTTGGTTGGCGATGTAGAGCTTGCAACCTGTTCGTTTTTCTGAGGCCTGCCGTCGCCGTTCTTGTCCCGATAGAGGAAGATGTCCAGATCGAGGCCCTGAGCGTCGGGCGCCGATGTCTCGAAAAGCATAAATCTCAATGGCTCTTTGACCTCGAATTTCATGATCCAGCTGCCCGATGGCAGGGAGTCATCGGGATTGTCTTGCCACACTATTTGATTTTCAAAGCTGCGGGCTGGTAACAGGTTGAATATCACGGGATCGCTCTCACCTCGATTGCCGGCTATGTCCTGCACGACCAGTTTTGCGAAGTATGTGCCAGGCAGCATCGGCCCCCCGTCTCCGGTCGAGAGCTCGTATTTCAGCTCACCCACCTTGTGCAGCAGATGGTCGCCTTTGCCGTAGTCCACTTCTGATGAGAGGTCGATCGTTTTCACAACTGAATCCCCTCTCAAAATCTCAAGTTTCACCGTTTTGACGCCGAGGTTGTCGGTGACTTCGCCTCCAAATGCTATTTTTCCGCCGGTCTTGATGCTGGATTCAGGCGATTCCAGCCATAAGGACGCCATTGGCGGCTCGAGCGAGTCGGAGAACGGGATCTCCAGTTTGACCTTCGCGTAAGCGAACGGGTCAGGGTTCAAGACCTTCATGCCATCGGATGTCTTTATCTGAGCGAGATTTATCTTCCCGATCTCGATTTTCTGAATCCTGGTGCCATTGTAGCCGACCTTTCTGAGGGTCTCGCTTGATATCCTGTATGGGACAGAGGTTATCGGATTCCTGACGAACACGAATGCGTCGCCGCTGACAGGTGTGTCGCCTTTGCCTCCCCTCCAGCTGTATGACGGGACAGAAAACTCGAAGTTGTAGGATTTGCCCTCTTCGACGAACAGGTTTTGCGCGCCTGCCGCCCCGAACGGTGTCATCACC
>WGAI01000026.1 GCA_015489175.1 Caldifarciminota bacterium
ATGGTCATCATGGGCTGGATTTCCCAGTCCTGCAATTGAGGATGGTGTGGTGTTTCACACAGCACCAGACAGTGTATTAAATGCCCGTAACTGGCTAACAGGTGCACTTATTTGGGATTTTACACGGAATGGTTGGATATCCACCCTTATGTCGTATGAAGAAAAAGTGATCTTTTCTCCCTCTCTATTTGACCAACTTTATGCTTTAAATGTGGTTAATGGAAACATAGTTTGGACCTCATTTCCAATTGCAAATCTCAGAACGGGAGGCGCTTATAAAAAAGTTTGGTATGCTCATAGCCAATATATTAACGATACATTAAAAACAAGGTGGGTTGTTTTAGATTCAAATACAGGATTACCTGACTTAGATACAATATTAACCCCTGCAGATACAAACAGTGGAAGGACAGGATTTCCTTTGACTTCCAGTGATTCCATCTTCTGGATAACCAATTGTAGTAGGATTTATGTTTTTAAAAATCATGTTCCTCTGTATGAAACTGATTTGCCTGAGTCACCTGCTATATGGCCATCGTGGAATTTCCCGATTTTCTACAAAAATTATTTCATCTATGCTCATGAGGATTTTCTCGTGATTTATGAGGCTGATACCGTGGATACATCAAGAAATGGGGATACCCTTTCGAATTTTGCCATTTATCCAGTTTACACACAACTTGGAAGTGCACTAAAAATCATATTACCTTCTGAAGATCACATTAATCTCTCCCTTTATTCCATAACAGGGAGGAAAGTGTGGGAATATCATGCTCTTATGGGAAAAGGTGAAAATCTTATTTATTTGCCGAGGTTAACAAATTCTGTCTATTTTCTGGGTTACAAGATACTTAACCATAGTGGTGTAAAGAAAATTCTTTATTTAAACAGGAGGTGATAAAATGAAAAGAATGGCGCTGGGCATCCTGGTATGTGTATCACTGATATGGGGGCAAGACCCACCTGATACCATATGGGTGTGGAGTGTCCCGGTAATAGATACTACCGTCCCAAACACAGGTACGCCGGCAAAAGTTGAAGAAGCGGGAACGCTTTCCTATGAAAACACCCCTGATACTCATATCCATCCGACCACTAACACCACCCAGTCGGAGATGTCAGTGACGGTCAACCCTTTGAATCCAAATGTCATACTGGTTTCAGCAAACACTTCAGATTACCCTGTAACTCAGATATATGGAGCCGGGTGGTATCTCAGCACGGACGGAGGAAGTACTTGGATTGGAAGTGATACTCCACCCACAGGTTTCAACCACGGTGATCCTGCCACTGCGATAGGGAGAAATGGATACTTTTATATTGGCTGTATTGCAGCCGATTATGGTCAGGGGATAATGAGATCAACAGATAATGGACAGTCCTGGTCTTATTTCACGGTGCTACAAGGAACAGGAAGTCGTCAGCATTCATTAGACAAGAATCATTTACACATTGACAATTCTGAGACAAGTCCATATGAAAGTAGACTTTATTCGGGATGGACAGATTTTCGTGGATATCCTGAATCTCCATTTCCCATAGAGGTTTCGTATTCCTCGGATTATGGTGCGACATGGAGCACTCCAGATACAATCAGTGACGGACTATCTGGACATCTCAATCAAGGTGTGAATATACGAACGGGACCCAATGGAGAGGTTTATGCAGTCTGGAGTGTATATACGACCTGGCCCGATGTAGAGAGGAAAATAGGGTTCAACCGTTCTCTTGACGGAGGTGCCAGTTGGGAAAATGCACGAGCTATTATTGACAGTATCAAGGGAATCAGGACGTCTTCTTTTGGACCATATGGTATTCGAGCGAACAGTTTTCCATCAATGGCAGTTGACCTTTCGGACGGTCCTCATAGAGGAAGGATTTATGTAGTTTGGACAAATCGAGGATATCCAGGAACAAATACTGGAGACCCTGATATTTACCTGATCTATTCGGATGACCGTGGAGAGACATGGAGTTCACCTATTCGTGTTAATCAGGATCCCGAGGGTAACGGGGCATACCAGTGGTTCCCCTGGATCACGGTTGATAACGAAACAGGAATTGTTTATGTGGTCTTTTATGACGGGCGGAATCACATAGGAACAAACATGGCAGAGATATGGGTTGCAAGATCTACGGATGGAGGAGAGACCTTTGAGGACTTTCCTGTAAGCGATGTTGCCTTTTCCGTGGGGCCGCTTCCAGGGTTTGGGAATAATTACAACGGAGACTACATTGGTATTGCTGCATCAGGAGGTCGAGTTTATCCTGTATGGAACGCACAGGTTCCTGATGCTAATTCTCAGGCATGGACATCTCCCTTTACGGATATCTCTGTAACTTTACTCTGGCCGAATACTCCGGGAATTACTGTAGAGGAAGCAGATACCTATGCAATTAGGTATAATGGTGACGCAGTAGCCGGAATACAACAAGTAAAAGCATGGTTCTCCTATGATGGAGGGCAAACATGGCCGGATTCTATAAGGAGTCACCCGTATCAACCACCAAACTACCCCACCCATGTGGAGAATGACACGATTTTGTGGCCTGTTACGCAGCATCCGACAGAACACGGCAGGGTTAAGGTTGTGCTCTACGACGCTGTAAATCAGACTGCCGTGGATATATCCAGTTATGATATCACGGTAAGACTTGCAAGGCCGGGCAATGTTGCGGCTTCTGTTTCATCCAACCTCGAATCAGTAACCCTCACATGGACAGACAGATCGAACTATGAGGATGGGTATATAATCGAAAGGAAAGACCCGAAACACGACTGGACACTCCTTGATACCCTTCCGTCAAACTCGGAAAGCTTCACAGATAACAGTGTACAACTTTACAAAGAATACCTTTACAGAATAAAGGCGTTTACCAACAGCGGTAACACCTCCAGAACCGTAAAAGTCACTGCTTTAACTTATCCATCATATGCCGTATATGTGCCTTCTGGGTCAGATATACACCAGATTCATGGACACGGCCCTGTTTTCGCCAAATATGAAAACAGTTACTACTGGGTATATGCTGATGGTGGCGTTATTAAAGTCAGTGAATCCTCCGACGGCATGACATGGGGTGAGCCCATGGTCATAAGCGGCTCTTTGACAAACTGCTCCAGCCCGTCCATAACCGTCTCAGAGGATGGAATCCCGGCCGTGGTCTTCAAACACGACAAGGACATCTACTACACATACAAAAACAGCTCATGGTCACTTCCCAAAAAGGTGAACATAGAAACACCTGTGTGGATGGGAATTCCCTCTATAGCTGCAAAATCGTCAAACGATGTCGTTGTTGCATGGGTTGATTCCGTGAGTTCCTCCAGCCATACATCGCTCAAAGTGGCCGAATTTGCACTCGGAAACAATATCACAACCAATACTCAGCTTACTCAAATGGGGCCCATCAGCGATACTATCGCCCGCAAGGCAGGAACATCCCCCTGTGTGCTTGCTTTCAACAACACCTTCTATGTGTTTTATTATGACGACTACAATATAGGCTACTACAAATCGGGGCAAGAATGGACTCATGGCTCACACTACTTAACCCCTGAAACACAGAGTATATCCGACTTCTCCGCATCTGTAGTGGCTGGAAGGATTTATGTCGTCTGGTTCGAGTTCAATGAGGATAACTACAATGACAACTCCATACAGACAAGAAAATTATATGCAAGTGGTGGTCTGAGCCCCGTGAAAACCGTAAGGGAGAATATAACAGTAACATTCATAACTTCCTTTTATGACACAGTGTTTATGCCAGATGTTCATGTCTTTGGAGATGGCGAAGCAACCTTCATCACCTGGGAGGAAATCGATACCACATATGAGAACTGGCTGGAAGAAGCTTATGGAGCTAATCCGCCTTATTCGAGCCCATATCCGCCTCGTAGAATAGATTTGACATACAAGGCTACAGGATACGACTGGAATCAAACTGTGGAGCTAAGTCCGGCGACTGTCGGGCACCAGTGGAGCCTGAGTCCTCTGTTCACAAGATCCAGATATTCGTTCAGCGGTTACACATATCACATAAACTTTGTTACAGCAGGAGCTCTGGATCTGATGGAATACCATTTGAGAACTTTTTTGAAGAAACAGGATATTACGATAGTGCCTGCGTCCTCACCACTCGGCAACGAAGCAATGGTGGATGCCCGCCTAACAATTGAACCACTGGCATCCGTAATCAAAGGCAACAGAAGAATTGGAGTAAAACTGCTTCTGCCTGAGGACTGTGATGTTAGCCTTATGCTTTACGATCCATCTGGCAGAGAGATAAGCAGGATACCTGCTCACAGATATGAAAACGGCCATCATGTGGTCTATTTTGAAAGAAAGGAACTTGCCTCTGGTGTCTATTTTATGAGAGCTGATATGGGGGATAAGGTTATCACAAGGAAGTTCCTGGTGCTTAAGTGAGAAAAGAGAAGGCGTAGCCCCAAAAGAGCTACGCCCAAACCGAAGCCTTTTTGCGGGGCCTTGTGCCCCGCTCTTTTATTTTAAAGCCATAGCCACATTCTTGTGATGCCCAATTCATTGACAGGAAACGGAGAGTAACTTACCATTGACCGCTATGAAAAAGAAATTCTTAACATCAGGCATTTTGTTGATATTGGCGATATCGATGTCAACGGGGTTGCACGCTGAAGGCTCAAAGCTCAAGGCAGTCGCCCTTTCGGTTCTGGTTCCCGGCGCCGGTCAGGCGTATCTTGGGCGGACAACTCAGGCGGAAGCTTTCATCACGGCAGAAGTCGCTTCATGGATCGCTTATTTCGGGTTCAGACATCACGGATATGCGCTGGAAAATCAGGCTATCTCATACGCTTATACCTACGGTAACCTGTCCGTAACGGCTCCAGATGAACGGTTCTGGAAGGCACTTGAGCTTAACATCAGCCGGGATATGTATATCGAAAATCTGTTCAGAGAGGCGCGGCAGTTCTACCCGGATGACCCTGATTCGCAGGTGGCCTATGTGAACGCTCACGCTGTGCCGGGCTCGTGGCAATGGCCTTCCGAAAACGAGTGGTTCCACTTTCAGGACCTGCGCACGGCGTCAAGAAGCGCTTATCAAAAAGCCATGCTGGTCACAGGTGTGCTCATCCTGAACCGCATCGCAAGTGTCGTCGAGCTGTTCGTCAACATTCCATCTAAGGATGTGAGCCTGCGGATGGGCGCATCGCCTTACGGCATCGTGGCTGTCGGCCTCAACAAACGCTTTTGATGGAGATACTTAACGATATCCCCGACGATAAGTATGTCGAGGTGGATGAATTCCTCGCTTACATCGGCATCTACGATGATGTCGTGAGGCTGGAACGGTTCAGGCAATTTCTATCCAGACTGAAGTCGCACATCGAGGGAAAGACCGTCGTGGAGGCAGGGGCAGGCTTTGGCCTGCTGAGCCGTGAGATATTGAAACTCAACCCCCGTAAGCTGTTCGCAGTCGAACACAACGACATGACATACAATGTGCTGCAGGAAAGGCTTGCTGATTTCGACAGGGTCGAAACGATACACGGTGGAATTGAGGAGTTCAAGCCCGATTGCGATGTTGACCTTCTGGTCCACGAATTTTACGGTTCCATGCTTTATGACGAAAACCTGTTTTCCCTCCAGCAATTGCAATTTCAGCCGAAGATGGTTTTCCCGAACGGCGGTGAGCTGAGGGCTGCGGTTGTCACCCTTTCCGATGTGCATGACGATGTCGTTGATTTGACTGTGCTTAAACAGCTTGACAGCGTGGTTGTGGGCGACCTTTTCCCTGACCATTCGCTTTCCGCCACAGATTTTGACATCGTTGTTGCGCGTTATACCTACGGCAAAGGCATCGAAACCTTTGAACCCGATATTACTCATAAGGACGGCGAGCTTGTGGCGTTCTCGCTCTTCATCACGCACGATGGTGAAGTCGTCTGCGATGCGATAGCTTGTGAGAACTGGTCGATCGCATGGACACCACGCTCAGGCGACATGTTTCGCTTAAACTTTGAAGTCGAGGACGGAGCGGTTAAAACCATTTTTCGATGGCTCAAATAAATCCATATTCCAGAAAGAACTTCCTCCTGATCGCATTGAACGGCATCCTGTTTCGGCTCGGTGCCGTTTTCATTGAGGTTAACACCATTCTCCCCCTGTTCATAAAGACCATCTCGAATTCGTCAGTGTTGGTCGGACTTGTAAATTCGATGGGCAAAGCCGGATGGTTTTTGCCTCAGATATTCTCCGCACACCTCATCGATGACAGGCCATACAAAAAGCCGTTGTATGTGAAATGTGCAATTTTGAGAGGGATTTCCATAGCCGTGATACCGATTATCGTGATAAATTACCGTGCCCTTGGGAATTTAACGGTTCTGTGGCTTCTGCTTCTGATTTATGGAATTTATGCGATAGCCGGTGGCATGAGTGGCGTTGCCGGCATGGACATCATAGGACGGACAGTTCGGTCAGATAAGCGTGCACTCCTTTTCAGCCTGAGATGGGGGATTGGGGGGATATTGGCGGTTGGAGGCGGCTATTCCGCCAAGATCATACTCAAAAAACTGGCATTTCCGAATAATTTTGCGCTTCTTTTCGCGATAGCGGCTGCGATAATAGATCTTGCGTTGTTCACATTCATACTGGTCGATGAGCCACCCGCCCCTGTCTCGAAAAGGGGCAGAGATAGCCTCTGGCGGTTCATAGTTTCGGGTGTCAAACTGCTTTCCAGAGACAGGAATTACAGAAACCTTTACATCACTCGTGCCTTCATGGGACTATGGTCAGGTGCCCTGCCGTTTTACATCCTGTATGCGCGTAAGGAGCTCGATGTTGCGGCCTATTATGCCGGACTTTTCGCTATGGCTCAGTCGCTCGGCCAGATTCTGCCGAACGCCGTCTGGGGCCCGCTCGGCAGGAAATACGGGAACCAGAAGATAATACAGGTTGGCGCCTCTTTTACCGCTTTCATGCCCGCTATCGCACTTATCGTCAGACATTTGCCTCAATACCTTTGGATACCATCTCTGTGGATAATGTTTTTCGTGGGCGCTCTGGCTCTGAACGGCATAATAGTCGGCTCAATGAGCTACATGCTGGACATCTCCCCGGATGATGCCCGCTCGAAATACATCGGGACATTCAACACGCTCATTTCCCCGTGGATGTTCGTGCCGATGATTGCAGGCGCATTGCTTGATACCGTAGGTTTTAAGACCCTGTTCTTTGCGTCCTTTGTGACAGGCATCGGGGCGGCGGTCGTCAGCTCACGCCTTACGCCCGGAAGATACTGAACGGACGGAGATTTATCCTGTTGTGCCCTGAGGTGTTATAATTCAAAGTCCCTTAAACGGAGGCGAAACAGATGATAACATTCCTGTCAAGAGACGATGCGTTGCACCTCTCTAAAAAATACGGCACGCCGTTGCATGTGCTCAGCAGAAACAGACTTGTGAGGAATGTTCGCGTTTTCCGCAGCACCCTGCCTGAGGTCGAGCTTTTCTATTCGGTAAAAGCAAACGCTCACCCTGAAGTCTTGAAGATACTTGTGGATTTAGGTGTAAACTTCGATGTAGCCTCAGTTTACGAATATGAGATATTAAAGAAACTTGGCGCCACGAACGAAAGGATGTTTTACACCCATCCGATAAAATCGGTGGACGAAATCAGATACTTTTTTGAGCGGGGTATAGACACATTTGTGGCAGACAACGAGGCAGAGCTTGAGAAGATAGCATCTGTGACAGGCGGTAGAGGAGCTAAAATCGTTTTGAGGATGCTGGTCGAAAACCCGATTGCCCGCATCAACCTTTCCGCCAAATTCGGCGCACATCCGGATGAGCTGGTGAAACTGGCCTTTCGGACGCGCGAATTGGGCATGACCGTTCACGGCATAGCCTTTCATGTCGGCTCTCAGACGGTAGGCGCACATCCCTATGTCAATGCGCTGAACGAGGTTAAGCGGGTGATGGACATCCTGATTTCAGAAGGATTTTCACCATCCATGGTGGACATCGGCGGTGGTTTCCCCATCCCATATCCCGAATGGGTGCCTCCGTTTCAAGTTTTTGCCCGACCTATTCGCGAGATCGTGAGCGAGTATTTTCCCAAAATGAAAGTAATCGCTGAGCCCGGCAGGTTCATCATCGGCAATGCAGTTGTTCTCATAAGCTCGGTCATCGGGCGCAGCAAGCGGGCCGGTGTCGATTGGGTGTTCATAGACGACAGCATCTACCACACATTTTCGGGAAAACTCTATGACGATGCCGAGTATCCGATAGTCCATTTCAGGGAGAAAGAGCCGTCGCGGATAACCGTTATCGGCGGCAGGACATGCGATTCGCACGATGTGCTGTATCAATCCGTCCTCCTGCCTGAGATGAAGATCGGCGACATCATCGTTTTTCTGAATGTTGGCGCCTATACCCTTGCCAGTGCGTCGAAATTTAACGGATTTGATCCTCCGAAGCTCATAGTTTACGAAGATGCTGTGAAGAGGTGATAACATGCTGCCTGAGCATATCGAGATAAACGAGGAGTTCAAAAATGCCCTCGATTTGATGGAGCACAGCGATAAGCATGTGTTTGTCACTGGAAAGGCAGGCACGGGCAAGTCCACTCTGCTCGAATACTTCCGTCAGATAACATCGAAAAGGGTCGTGGTGCTGGCCCCGACCGGGGTTGCGGCGCTGAATGTGAATGGCGAGACGATCCACTCATTCTTCAAATTTGGACCGGATATCACAATCGATAAGGTCGGCAAGGTCAGAGGCGTTGATGCCAGTGTTTACAAAAATCTGGATGCCATTGTCATAGATGAGATTTCGATGGTCAGAGCTGACCTGATGGACTGTATCGATGCGTTCATGCGAATCAACGGGCCGCATCCTTCACAGCCGTTTGGCGGCGTCCAGCTCATAATGATCGGGGATTTGTATCAGTTGCCTCCCGTCGTCACGAGCCGCGAGAAACGACTATTTCGCGACTTCTACAAAAGCGAATATTTCTTTGACGCAAAGGTTTTTGAAAATGTCGATTTCGAGCTTGTGGAACTCAAGAAGGTCTATCGCCAATCCGATCCGCTTTTCATCGAGATCCTCAACCAGATCAGGAACAACACCGTGACGGATGACACGCTCGACATAATAAACAGTCGTGTCGGCGTCGAATTGCCTGAAACTGAAGGGTATCGCGTTTACCTGACCACCACGAACAAGATGGCGCAGCAGATAAACCAGGAAAATTTGAGCAGGTTGCGCGGTCGGACATACAGGTTCACAGCTGAGATCGAGGGCGAATTCGATGAGAGGAGTTATCCGACCGATTTTGAGCTTGTCCTTAAGAAGGGCGCTCAGGTGATGATGCTCAACAACGATCAATTCGGCAGGTGGGTCAATGGTTCGATTGGAATTGTCAGGAGAATTCGGCGCGATAAGGAGATCGGGATGAAGGTTATTGAGGTTGAGTTCCCGGATGGCCGCATCGAGGATGTGTTGCCGCACACATGGGACCTTTTCCATTACTACTACAACGAAGACGAAGGCAAGATTGAGACTGAAACGATCGGGACATTCACACAATATCCCATGAAACTTGCGTGGGCGATCACCATCCACAAGAGTCAGGGCAAGACCTTCGATCAGGTGGTCATCGACATCGGGAGGGGCACATTCGCCCATGGCCAGCTTTATGTTGCACTCAGCAGGTGTCGCACGCTTGAAGGAATTTCGCTCGCCAGGCCGATATCCAGAAAACACATCTTCATGGACTGGCGGATCGTCCGGTTCCTCGCTGATCTGAAGTATCGGAAATCTGATGCTCAGCTCTCGGTCGAAGATAAAATACGAATCATAAACGAAGCGATTGATGAGGACAGGTGGCTGTGGATGCGATACCTGAAACCAACCAACGAGGAGAGCGAAAGGATCGTCAAACCGCTGAGCGTCAGGACGGAATCCTATCGAAAAAAACGCTTTACGGGTATGAGGGCATATTGCAGCCTGAGGAAAGCTGAGCGTATGTTTCGCGTCGATAGGATTCTGGAACTTCGGATTATCCCAGAAGATGAAGTACCTGATTTTTAATTGTTTTCGTCATACTGCCGTTTCAGAACCCTGAGGTAATACCTGTTCCCCATATAATCCACGGCTTTGAGCATTCCGTTTTCGATGAGTTGTTCCACTATGCGCCATTCGCCTTCGTTCTTTTTGAGGAATTCGGCGAGCGCATCCTCACGCATGGGATGCACGGCGGTTATCGAGAGGATGTCCTCCTCTATATTGCCCGTTGAAGCGAATTCATAACCCTCAAATCCGATTAGATATTCCGTTTTCAGGCCTTTTGATGAGAAGATGTGATAAGCCTTTGCAATGTCGTTTTCCGAAGCGGGCGCAACCCATTCCTCTGCCGGTGGGCGGGTCGGGACGGCGATGTAGGCCACATCAGGTGACAGTTCCGCTATGAAGTCCGCAATCTTTTCAAGCTCATGCTCGGAACGGTTGTCCTGAGCGTGAATTGGGCTGTTCGACAGGTCAATTAGCATTGTTTCTGTGACCAGTTTGCCCTGAAATCTCTCTGCGAACTGCCTCATACCGTTAAGTATGGCCACGAGGTCGAGTTTCCGATGCGGCCGATCTATGCTGCGCCAGACTTTTTCTGAGACAGCGTCAACTTTCAAAGAGACGAAATCCGCCTCGTTCAGCGCATCCCTGACCTCAGAATCGTAAATCAGCGACCCGTTTGTAATGACTGCGATCGGGATGTTGTGTGTTTTCAACATCTTTATCTCTTCACCGAGGTTTTTGTCAAGAGTCGGCTCCCCGTCTGGCACGAAAGTCATGTAATCCACTTTTTCGCCTTTCTGCGTGAGTTTTTCGAGATGTATGCTAACGGCGTCGTAGATCTCCGATGGTTTGTAGAATCCTGCTCGATTGAGTTGCATCTTCAGTGTCCTGCCTATCTGGCAATAGACACAGGAATATGTGCAAATTTTGTAAGGAATGTTGTTTATGCCGAGGCTCCTTCCGAGCCTGCGTGACGGCACCGGCCCAAATGTGATCATGTTTTCATCCTCCGATTTGAGATTGCTTCTCGATTATACATGCAACTCCTTGAAAAACAAAGGCAGAATGTGATGAAATTTGATCTCCCGATATCCTGTTTCGACGCCACATTGGCTCGCTTTGTAAAAATTGGCTGACAATGATATAATAGCTCGTGCTAAGTTGATACCAAACAGCGGGTTTTACCCAAAAAGGAGGGGAACATGAACGGGTTGAAAGCAGTTGCAGCGTTTATGATGTCGGCCGTGTATGCATTTCCATTGCTGTCTCAAATTCCTGAGCCCTTGTGGGTGCGGAATTTCGGCGGCACAGGTGATGATGCGGCTCGTGACATCGCTCCTGTGCACGATGGCGGCTGGATTGTGACCGGGTTCACGACTTCATACGGCAATGGGGGACAGGATCTTTACCTCATAAGGTTGGATGCTGATGGGGATACCCTATGGACTTGTGCGGCTGGCGGGAGCGAAGATGATGTTGGAAGGGCTGTGATTGAGACATCGGATCACGGTTTCATCGCTGTCGGCTACACCTATTCCTTCGGAGCAGGCAACGATGATGTTTACATCGTGAAGGTCGATTCCGTCGGGAACATCCTGTGGTCGAAGACTTACGGCGGTTATAGCGCTGATGAGGCTTATGACATAACGGCTTACGGGGACAGTGCATTTCTTATCGCCGGAAGGACTTACTCGTTTGGAGCGGGCAATTTTGATGTGTATCTCCTTGCCATTGACCTGAATGGGGACACGTTCTGGACACGCACATACGGAGGGGACATAACGGATGGGGCGTGGCGTGTTGTGCCCTTGAACGGCGGGAAATTTGTCCTTGTGGGATACACATTTTCCTACGGGGCGGGCAATTATGATGCATTTCTCATCGAGATAGATTCGACGGGCGAGCCACTATGGCAGGCGACTTATGGCGGTTACGATGACGATGTTGCTACAGATGCCGTTGAGACGCCCGATAGCGGCCTCCTTATAATCGGCTATACATACACCTATGCCAATGGGCCTGAAGATGTTTTCGTCGTGAAGGCGAGGTTGGATGGGGCGCAACAGTGGAGTTCGCATTTTGGCGGCGGCAGTCAGGACGAGGGATGGGGAATTTCAAGGCTCACCGATGGCAACTACATGGTTGCCGGGGTTACCCACTCTTATGGTTCGGGCGGCGCGGATGCGTATCTGGTGGAACTCAATCCTCAGGGGACGGTGACGGGCTACCGCACATTTGGCTCGGCAGGGACGGACGGATTGGGCTCAATCCATTGCTCGCAGGCCACAGGTCGGTGTGCAGTTGCTGGCTATACCGAGGTGCAGGGACTGGAAGCTCAGGCAATGGTCGCATGCTTCCAGTTTACGCCCCATGTTGATGAGGATGGGATTGCCCCTCTTCCCAAAACTCTGAGCTGGCTTGATGGGAAAGTTCGACTCATGTTGCCTGTTGATGAGCGTGTTGAGTTAGATGTCTATGACTCAGGTGGGCGACAGATTAGCCGTTTATTCGATGGCAGACTTGCAGCTGGAAATCATGAGTTCAGCTGGTATCCGTCACATTCAGGAGTGTTTTTCCTGAGGCTTCGGGCTGGAAGCTCGGTCAGGGTTGTGCGCATAGTGCATTTCAGATGATAAGGGGCGGGGCAACTAATTTTCGTTAAATTTTGCACCTGTCGGCAGCTTGTTTTTGTGGATAACGGATATTGTTAAGTTCGATTTGAGTGCTTTGTAGATGCCCGAAATTTCTGGCGGACTGGATATCATTCTGTTGCATTTAAATCCATCGAAATCAACCTTATAATTCACAGCCACAAAGTAATTAAGCGGGATGCAAATACAAAGGAGGCAATGAATTGGCAAGAAAATATCTCTTCACATCAGAATCGGTGACCGAGGGGCATCCGGATAAACTGGCGGATCAGATATCCGACGCCATTCTGGATGCCATCCTCGAGAAGGATCCCGAGGGGCGTGTGGCAGTTGAGACATTGACCACACGGGGCCTCGTCATGGTTGCTGGCGAGATTTCGACCAAATGTTATGTGGAGATACCATCGATAGTTCGCGAAGTTGTGCGTAAAACTGGTTACACTCGCCCGGAATACGGTTTTGAATATCAATCCGTTGCGGTTGTAACATCAATTCAGGAGCAGTCGCCCGACATAGCGCTTGGCGTTGACACAGGAGGTGCAGGGGATCAGGGCATGATGTTTGGCTTCGCCGTCGATGAGACGCCTGAGCTCATGCCAATGCCTATTATGCTGGCGCACAAACTGGTGAGGAGGCTCACAGAAGTGCGCGTCCAGAACATTATCCCTTACCTCAGACCAGACGGGAAGTCACAGGTCACCATCGAATACGATGAAGAGGGGAAACCCGTTAAGGTCGATGCGGTCGTCGTGTCGGCTCAGCACTGTCCGGATGTCCACATAGATGATCTCAGGCACGATATACTTGAGCATGTAATCAAAAAGATAGTGCCATCCGACATGATGGACGATGACACCAAGATTTACATCAATCCCACAGGAAGGTTTGTCATTGGTGGGCCTGTCGGGGATACAGGTGTAACCGGCAGGAAAATAATGGTCGATTCTTACGGCGGGTTTGCCCGTCATGGGGGTGGTTGCTTCTCAGGTAAAGATCCGACAAAAGTCGACAGATCAGGGGCTTATATGGCGAGATTTATCGCCAAAAACCTTGTCGCTGCCGGCGTAGCAAAAAAGGTAGAGGTTCAGCTTGCTTATGCGATAGGCGTAGCGCAACCCGTCGCAATTTATGTGGATACTTATGGCACGACAGACATACCTGAAGAAGTTATTGTCAAAGCCATAAGGCGCAGGTTTGACCTTTCCCCCAGAGGCATTATCAAAGAACTCGACCTTCTGAGGCCAATTTACCTCAGGACAGCAGCTTACGGCCATTTTGGCAGGGAGGAGGAAGGTTTCCCGTGGGAGAGGCTGACCGCTGCAAAGGATCTGAAAGACCTTATCTTTGGATAACTGATCGGGCAGCTTTTTGCTGCCCTCCTTCTTTGAGATGAGAAAGGGGCAGGTTGACTTACCTTTACATGGAGGGAAAGCGCCTAAGTGGTTGTTCTCCCGAATGATAAAACTTGCAAAGGCCATAACCGAACTCATTGTTATGGAGTATGGCCCACACGAGTTTTTGAACAGGATATCAGACCCATTCTGGTTTCAGGCCCTCGGATGTGTGCTTGGTTTTGATTGGCACTCCTCAGGATTAACTACCACCACAACTGCAGCTATCAAGGAAGGGATAAAGGGCATTGAGCGTGAACTTGGTCTCTTTGTTGCTGGTGGGAAAGGCGCCCGATCGAGGAAAACGCCTCAGGAACTCATGTTTTGGGGCGAAAAGGTTGGGGTCGATGCGGATAAGCTAATCTATGCCAGCAGGATGTCGGCAAAAGTGGATTCAGCCGCCCTTCAGGATGGCTATCAGATTTATCATCACTCCTTTTTCTTCACATTCGACGGCAAATGGGCGGTGGTGCAGCAGGGAATGAACCCTAAAACCCGTTTTGCAAGGCGGTATCACTGGATTTCCGATGGTTTGGACGACTTTGTTGTTGAGCCCCACAGCGGGATTGTCTCGCAGGCAAGGGGCACAGCCCTCAATCTGACCGATATGAAAAGCGACGAGGCGAGGCATGTGATAGCCGAACTTGCATCAGCGCCGCCTTGGAAGCTCGTTAAAGAGCTCAAGGAGCTGAAAGTAATGAAATTGCCTTCAAGACACAGACTGTTTCTGTCCGACATAAACCCGGATAGGCTCTACAAGATATTTCTCAAGACCTATGAGGTGGTGCCCGGAGATTTCCGATCTCTGCTTGAGCTTCAGGGGGTTGGCCCTTCAACGGTGAGGGCGCTTGCCCTTGTGGCGGACATCATTTATGGGGCGAAGCCGAGCTATGAGGACCCGTTTGTTTACACTTATGCCCATGGTGGGAAGGATGGAATACCGTATCCTGTCAATAGGAGCGATTATGACAGAACGATCGATTTGCTTGAGAAAGCCATAAAGACTGCTAAGATAGGCGACAGCGATAAACGGAAGGCCTTGAAAAGGCTGTCATTATTATGGCAAAATCAGCTTTAAACCAAGGAGGGTGATTCTGATGTCGTTTATGTTGTTATTTATGATTTATTTAAACCAACAAGCTGTCACTTTGTCACCTTATCCTACGGATTATTACGCTAAGATTTTGAGGGGAAAAGAATTTGGCAGTTCTGATATTGAAAATAACGAATTATATCCTTTTCCTCCTTTGTTAATTTTCAGAGTTAACTGCCCGGACTCGATTGAGTGTGGTGGATGCACCGCCAAATACGATTCCTTTACTATTTATCTCATAGATCACATCAACATCAATAACATCTCACTGGACAGTCTTAAAAGCAGGTTCCAGAGTGTAAAAGAGGCGTGTAGCGACTGTTGCCCAACAGCTGTATGTCTGGCAAGCATAAACTTTTCTTATATGTCCTACTATGTCAAAAGAATGACTAGCTTGAGTGGCGCTTATGCGGAGAGCACACAGATGATCGAATGTGATAGAGCAATTCTAAAAGGGAAGCGAGGCCCAATGGATAGTCATGAGGGAATTCTATACAGGATGCAGGACATACTTACGGACATAGTGGACAACGCAAGAATGGGTGATGCCAGAAATTGTAGTTCTATAAGGGTGCACAGGTATATTACGGAGCTTTCGATCAAGTATATCTCTCAGGAGATTTCACCCGGAGAATCCGATTTGGCTCTCCCTTACCATATATTTCTGTTGGGTTACTATACCGACTACATCTATGAGATCTGGAAATGCGCGAGACAGGATGGAAAAGGCGGTTGGAAGCTCAATACAGCAAAACACATAATTATCAATAGATTGGCCAATTTGAGGGATGCTATTAACGCTGCCCTAAAAGACACTGTTGTTGAGAAGAAGATCAACGGATTTATAGAGTTTATCAATAAAAAGATCTCGAATGGCGGGTCATCTATGTCTGCTGTCATCGATTCAACATCTCGAGGCTTTGCAGCGGAATCAACCAGTGTCAACAATAAAGCAAGCATAATACCGCAAGTAGGAGGTTTGAATTGGAAGCAAGAGAAAGCCAAAAAGCGAAGATAAGCAAGAATGTAGTGGCGCTCGGAATCGTGTCATTTTTCACGGACATCTCATCTGAGATGATCTATCCCGTGATACCGCTTTTCCTGTCGTCCGTGCTGAAGGCCACAGCGACATCCATCGGGCTCATAGAAGGATTTGCTGAGGCCACGGCCAGCCTTTTGAAGGTGTTTTCTGGATACCTCTCCGACAGGATACGCAGAAGAAAAGCTCTTATCCTCACAGGCTATACCGTATCAAATGTGGTGAAGCCACTCATGGGACTTTCTACCAGATGGTGGCATGTGCTGGTCGGTAGGTTTCTCGATCGCGTCGGGAAAGGGATTCGCACATCGCCAAGAGACGCCCTGATAGCTGAGTCAACTCAATCGGGTGCGACCGGAATGGCATTCGGATTTCACAGGACACTTGACACCCTGGGCGCCATACTCGGCCCACTGACCGCATACCTGATACTCAAATTCAATTCCGAAGGCCTGAGGACGATTTTCTACCTGACAGCCATACCCGGCGCAATTGCCATCTTCGTTCTGATATTTTTCGTCAGAGAAAAGCACAGGGCGGAGGCAACAGAGCGCCGCACCAGTCAAGCACTGTCGTTTCGTGGGTTCCCCGCTCAATTCTACATCCTGCTTGTATTCACCGTGATCTTCGCGATAGGAAACTCGAGCGATGCATTCATCATTTTGAGGCTCAGGAATATTGGTTTCTCAGAATCAAACACGATCATGTTATACCTCATATTCAATGTATCTTACGCCCTGCTTGCGACGCCGCTTGGAGCACTGTCTGACAAAATCGGCAAGAAATTCATCTTAGGTGCTGGCTACCTTGTGTTTGCTGCTGTCTATATCTCGCTTGCCTTGATAAAGCATGAGTACATGAATTATGCATTTCTCATCCTGATTGTCTATGGCATTTACTATGCCATGACGGAAGGGGTTGGCAGAGCCGTTGTGTCCGATTTCGTGCCATCTGAGAGGTTGGGGACAGCTTACGGCCTATATCACACCCTTATGGGCCTGTCTCTGCTGCCTGCCAGTGTGATTGCTGGGCTGCTGTGGGATAAGATTGCGCCTTCGGCTCCATTCTATTATGGTGCGGTGACATCCTTCATCGCCGGAGTTGGAATTTTGCTGCTTCTGAAGAGGAAGTAAATCATATCTTTGCGGGCGGCGAAGCCGCCCGCAACAGCCTATGTCGCTGGTTTCTCCTTTACAAAACCGAGAACAATACCTCCAAGCACGAACAGCACGACCAGAATGAGGATGCCGTTCCTGCCGGAACCCGTCTCCTGTGTAACTATCCCCATGAGGAGTGGCCCAAATATACTCGCAAACTTGCCTGACATGGAGAAGAAGCCGAAATATTCGGCTCGCTTCTCAGCAGGAATTAGCCGGCTAAACATACTGCGGCTCAATGCCTGTGCCCCTCCCTGCACGGTTGCCACCAAAAAGGCAAGAACAAAGAAGTCGTGTGCATCTTTCATGTAATAGCCGAAAACGGCGATGATGGAATACACTGCAAGCGTGATAAACAGCGCAAATTTTGTTGGGATTAAGCGCGTTATGACGCCAAACAACAGGGCAAACGGAGCTGCTACGAACTGAACCATCAATATCGCCAGAATTAAGGCGTTGTTCCCGATGCCTATCTCTTTGCCGTAAACCACAGCCATCTTTATGATCGTCGATATGCCATCGTTGTATAGCCAGTATGCGATCAGGAAGATTAGGACATTCCTGATTTTGACTATCTCCTTGAATATCCGCACAAAATGCACAATTCCGTCGAGGGCAGCCTCTCTAAGTGGGATATGATGCTCCTCTCGCTCCTCGTGTATCAGCATCCACGATGGTATGGAGAACACAAGCCACCATAACGCAACGAGCACGAAGCCTATCTTTATCGCCTGAACCGAGTTAGCAAGCCCGAACAGATGCGGTTTCTGGATCATCAGGAGGTTTATGGCCAGCAGGATACCGCCGCCGATGTAGCCCAGTGCGTAACCGAGGTTGGACACGAAGTCGGATGTTTTGTGCGATGAAACCTGGATGAGGAAGCTGTCGTAGAATACATTTGCGGCTCCGAACCCAAGCATGGAGACGACGAACAGTGCGGATGCCATGAGGTAATCACCTTTATCTACATAGTAGAGCAATCCAGTTCCGAGTATTCCGAGCAGAGCGAACCCTATCCAGAACTTTTTTCTGCTGGCGGATCTGTCAGAAATGCCTCCGATTATCGGGGCGATTATGGCTATCAGGGCCGTCGCTATGAAATTGGTATAACCCCAGTATGCCGTTCTCAGGTATGCAGGCAACGGGGATGCCACATAAGATGCATAATAAGCCGGCAGCACTGCGGCAAGGACTACCGTGGCATAAGCTGAATTGGCCCAATCATATAGCGCCCACGCAAGACTGTCCCTGGTTAACCCGAGTTTCTTTAATGCTTTCATAGTCATTGATTATACACATGGAAACCTGATACATGAACGGTAAGTTGCGGATAACATGTAGTATAAGCCGATAAGATTTGAGAAACCTGCTGAGTTCCAGTAAGATTTTGTCCCGTCAGAACAACAAAACCAGGAGATGAGAGATGATCGTGTACATAGCAATAGTCACGGCGTATTTCCTGTTTGTCATGTTGGTATCGATCTTCACCAAAAAGCTTGCCACAAGGACATCTGCGGATTTCCTGATTGCAGGTCGTAACCTCGGCGTGATCACATGTGCGGTTGTCGTTGCAGCTGAATGGCTCGGTGGGATGAGCACCATTGGTGTCAGCGAAAAGGCGTTCAAGATCGGGACGCTTCAGCCAATGCTTTACAACCTCGCCACAGCTACCGGAATGGTGATAATCGGCTTCACAGTGGCTTATCATTACCGCAAATATGGGGTTTACACCGTAAGTGAGATGCTGGAGCACCTGTTCGGTCGGGATGTCCGCACGATTTCCGCCATCGCATTTCTGATAGCATACATAACGCTCTCCTACGTGCAGCTTCAGACATTTGCCGGCGTGGTCTCAAGGCTGTTCGACATAAACTGGTTCTGGGGAGTGATAATCGCCTCTGTGATAATCACTTTCTACACATACATGGGCGGGATGCACGCCATAGCGATTACCGGTGTCATACATGTTGTGACCATGTTCCTTGGGCTTGGGCTTGCCTTTGTGATAGGTATGCACAGGATCGGGGGATTTCATGGATTGCAGCAGGCGCTGATCGCGACAGGCTCACCGTCTAATTTCTATAACCCGTTCAGCACGAACATAAGCTATGCCTTCTCTCTGCTCCTTGGTGGGATACTCGGTGGGATGGCCGGACAGGCGAGCATTCAGCCTGTCTTCGCCGCGAAAACGCCGAGCGTGGCGAAAAAAGCCGCTGTCCTTTCAAGTTTGATAATTGCACCGTTCGGCGTGATGGTCGCTTTCCTCGGCCTGATAGCCAGGACGGGAAGGTTTTTCGATCCTTCGACCATAGAGAACACAAAGCAGGTGCTGCCGAAGCTCCTGATGAGCACCAGCTTCATCCATCCCGTGATAGGGGGCATCGCCATAGCCGGCATCATGGCTGCAATACTTTCAACCGTTGGCCCGGTGAACTTCGCCGTCGTTACGATAACCATCAGGGACATCTACCATAATCTCCTGAAACAGGATGCCGATGACGCAACGCTGTTGAAATCCTCAAGGCAGCTTGTGATATGGATAAACCTCATCACCATCCCGCTTGCCATCATCATAAAAGGCGCAATCCTCGATTCCGCCTATGTCTCTTATGCGATTCGTGCAATCGGCGCAATAGTCATACTTGCTGGCATTTATCTGCGGCCGTGGACTAGCAAACTTGGTGTGAAGATGGCGTTCATCGGCGGCACGATAGTGATTTTCATCTGTGTGATAGCCAACAGGGTTGGCTGGTTCCACATCGATAAGACTTATGGAAGCGTTGCATCAGCGATTTTCTTCCTTTTCCTGGGTTACATCATAGATTCAATTCGTGGAGTTAAGGATTGAGGTTGAACGGAGCGGCAGGTGATGGTTGACCCTGCCGCTTTTTAAAACAGGAGTGGACCAATGGAAGTCTTAAAAAGCGTGGTGAACTGGCTCTCAGATTTTGTGTGGGGCCTGCCGATGATCATCGTTATCCTGCTTACAGGCATATTCTTGAGCATCAGGACCAAATTCGTGCAGATTCGCTTATTCAAGCATGCGATAGGCCTGATCAGCGGCAAATTTGATCGTCCTGAGCACGAAGGGCACATAACGCATTTTCAGGCGCTTTCAACGGCTCTCTCGGCGACCATCGGCACGGGTAACATTGCGGGAGTTGCTACCGCTATATACGCTGGTGGACCGGGCGCCGTTTTCTGGATGTGGGTATCTGCTTTCTTTGGTATGGCTGTGAAATTCACATCGGCCACGCTTGCGGTTAAATACCGCAAAGTTACAAAGGACAGTGTTAAAGGTGGCCCGATGTATTACATCGAGATGGGAATTAAGGAGCGCTATGGTTGGAACTTTAAGTGGCTTGCGGTGCTCTTCGCTCTCAGCACAGCGATTGCGGCGTTCGGAATTGGTAACACCGTGCAGGCCAATTCGGTTGCAGATGCGCTGAGCAGATTGATTTCAGGCGCAAACGCATCAGCCGACACCCTTTTCTATGTAAAACTTGTCATAGGTCTCGTTCTGGCGGCTCTCACAGGGCTTGTTATCATCGGAGGCATCAAAAGGATAGCTCAGGTCGCATCAAGGTTGACCCCGACGATGAGCGTTTTCTATGTGCTCGGCGCTTTGACGATACTTGCTATTAACTACGATAAGTTGTTGG
The DNA here is from genome assembly GCA_015489175.1 of Caldifarciminota bacterium. Lineage (GTDB taxonomy): Bacteria > Hydrothermota > Hydrothermia > B15-G9 > B15-G9 > WGAI01. Next base: position 21,048 of record WGAI01000026.1, read on the forward strand.
ATGCCTTTAAGTTGATATTCACAGAGGCATTTACAGGTCAAGCTGCGCGCGGAGCTATACTTGGGACGGCTGTGCTCTATGTGATGAGGATGGGATTTGCGAGAGGAATCTTCTCCAACGAAGCCGGGCTCGGGACCGCGCCGATGGCACACTCGGCGGCTCGAACCAATCTGCCGGCCCGCGAGGGCATCGTCGCTATGCTTGGCCCCTTTATCGACACCATTGTTATCTGCACGATGACGGCGTTGGTCATAATCGTCGCAGGTTTTTATTCCACAGGGAACTTGAACGGCGCTGCTTTGACTGCAAAATCGTTCCAGCTTGGGCTTGGCAATGTGGGCAGCTGGATAGTCAACCTTGGCCTTGCGCTCTTCGCATATTCAACGCTTATCGGCTGGTATTTCTACGGTGAAAAAGGAATTGAATACCTATTCGACAGCCCCAAAGTCATCTTCTGGTATAAGATTTTATGGATTGTGCTTATACCGATAGGTGCGGTGGCAAGCCTCGGCATCGTATGGAACATCTCGGATGTGTTCAACGGCTTTATGGCGTTGCCTAACCTTGTGGCACTTTTCATGCTGAGTGGCGTGGCCATGAGGGAACTTAAGGCTTACATCAGCAATCCAGACAACTTCAAACCAGTTAAATGATGAGGCGGAGGGGCTTTCCTCCGCCCCCTACTCCCCTTTCATCGCCTTTTCGACGCCGTCCATCACATCATCCACCTTTATCTCCTTCATGCACCTGTAAGCGTAGGGGCAGGGAGGCGTATAGCCGAACTTCGTGCACGGGCTACACGGCAGATTTTTGCGAATCACGATGTGCCCACGCCCTCCTGGAGCCCATTTTTCAGGTATCCCCGGGCCAAACAATGCAACTGTTTTGATTCCAACGGCATAGGCTAAGTGGAGAAGAGAAGAATCTGTTGAAATCAGGAGGTCTAATTGACTCAGGACGGCGGTAATCTCCAACAGGCTGGTTTTTCCGATAAAGTCAAGGAAACGGTTGTTCGGAAGTTTGAGCTCCCTTTTAATCATCAGCGATAGCAGTAATTCGTTTTTCCCGCCGACAACGACCACCGAGTAACCCCTTTCGTTCAACGTTTTTATCAGCCGCAACACCCTGTCGTATGGCCAGATGCGGTGTGGCACGCTGCCGCCATCGAATATACCAATGATCGGCCTTCTGAGGCTCGAAAGCCTGCGTTTCGCCTGTTCAATCGGGATGAGATCGAAATCCACGAAGGGCGGGGATTTGAATTTTGAGATCTTTGGGTAACTTGTCTTGGAGGGACTTGGAATAGAAGAATTACACTACAACACAGCGTAATAAAAAAGGGAGAGGATTTGTTCCTCTCCCTCTGATAACTGTATATGAGACAGTGTATTAGAATTTACCCGGATGCAGATCGTTGATCTTCGGATCTTCGTCGGTTGCATAGAAGACGCCATCTTCGGCATTAAGAGCGGGAGTCTGTCCAGCTCCACCGTTCTCGTCAAGGTCGCCTTCTGCCACTATAGTGATATCGGTGTTATCAGTCGCAGTAGCTGAGCTGGTATCAGTTGGAGGGTTGCCAGCTGAATTTCCAGAGAGAACCCAGTAAGCATAATAGACCTTACCAGCTGGTTTAAATCCTATATCATCGAAACCGGCCACACCATTGCCGGTGGATGTCCAGTCTGCAGCCTGAGCGCCTGGCACATTATCAGGGACATTAGGGATTACTTTGTACACATCATGCTCAGCAGAGTATGTCTCCTCAGCGCTCCTGATTGCGCCGATGTTGCTCTTAGCCTCGGATGTCTTGGCTTTGAGCTGGAACTTCTTATACTGCGGTATGGCGATTGACGCCAGGATGGCAATGATTGCCACCACTATCATTAGCTCTATGAGTGTAAAGCCTTTACGCCTCATGGTTCTACCTCCTGTTTTTTCTGTTTTGTCAAAGAACCTCATATATTATTCTTGCAATAAATGTGCCAATCCGAAAGAAGCCTATAAACGCATTTTCCATAGGCTGTTAGATTTGCACCTTGCAAATTAAAAATCAGTGAAGGATACCCAGCCATGTTCCGAATAGGAAGTATAGCCTTCCTACGAGAAGTGACAGACGGGCCATTACTGTGTATCCAAAAGATGCCCCAAATCCTATCATTATGAAGGCTATACCAGTTTTCACTATTATGCCCCTGTTAGTTTTTTCGCCCCTTGAGAAAAAGAAATAGAATAGAACGGTTAGAACACCGATGAATATTATGAGAGCATTTATGAATGCGCCTAACGAGGGATAATGGCTTGGCGCAAACAGCATTGTGCCCTTGACCTGAGCCATAACATTTGTCTGGAACACAAGCGGCAGCGCAAAACCGGCACCGCTTCCGATCAGGAAAGCGAAAGGAATATGCGTTAGATAAGCCGTTTTCCGTGACAGCATTGCAAAGAAAAGAAGTCCAAGCAAGAACGGTATCAGATACAGAAGGTTGTGGCTGACGAAAAGCGGTTTCCAGATATTTGGCACAAAAGAATGTTTCAATATGATGACTATTGAATATCCAGCACTAACTCCCACAAAAAGGGCTTCGACCATCTTATAAATGATGTTGTCTTTGTAAAGAAATGAAAATACTGCCAGCGTCAAAAAGGCCGCTATCCATACCCAGATCGATGAGCTTATAGCCATGACTGGCTACCTCCTTTTATTGCCTTTTTGGGAAAAGTAACCGATGTTACCAAGTATGATGAACAGCACTATCAACAGTTCTGCGACAGTAAGAGCTGACATGTTACGCATTGCGGGTATCCGTTTCGGTTTCATTCCCCAGTTAGACTGTATTTTTTGGTTTACGAGGTATTCGTATTCGGATGCGCCTTTAACACCTCCTATCAAACCAATGATCTGACCCGTCTGAATGAACGGATAATAGTTCGCTGCGAGCACAGCCGTGACTCCGACGGCCACTGGGACTTTATATCTTGAATAAGCATAAGTTATCCAGTCATTAGGCGTATTTGTTGAGGAAATATCGACCACCAGAGAGATGTCCTTATAGTTTTTAACATTGAACATCATAGGGATATCGTCAATGTTGGTGCCTTGGTAATCGGTCGGAAATGTTTTCCTTATATCCTCTCCTATGCTTAAGATAACGGCCTGGCGACCGCTTTTGTAACCGAGGAACACGAAATCATAGCCGTAATTCACCCTTATCGTTCCATAATTCTCAAATTCTTTCACGACATTGCTGTAAGCTTTAAGAGCGAGGAGAGCGCCTTCCTCAGTGAGGGAAATCCCGATGACACGAACGCCATTTATAAATGCATGCTTCATTATGTCTTCTGCCATCGGCTCAGTTTCTGGCAAGGTGCTCGGACCGTAGTCGAACGAGAGCAATATAACGGACCCTGGAGGCAGTTTATCGATGTAGTCATAAACCGCTTTGACTTCAGGCGAAATCTTCGGAGCGAATGTTATCGGAACGAATAGCGGAAGCAGAGCTCCCAACAAAATTGTTATGTAAATCCACCTTCTGTCTATGTTTGAAATATCGAATTTGGCCATTTTCACCCTCCAAGCCAGTTCTTTTCAATGCCGAGGATTATTTTCAAAGAAGTTGCCGTAGCACCAAGTCCGACTCCTATCAGTATGCCGCGTTTCTGAGCGAGGTTTGGTATGCTCATTATCCACATTGTAACCTTATCGAGGAATATGGAGCTCCCGACAGGAGTTGTACCGAGTATAACGATGATTGCCGCTGTAAGCAGCAAAGCGGCTTCGAATGTCTTCGCTCTGAATGCCCTGTAAGATGCAGATGCCATATAGAATGCAAGCAGCGAGAACATCGTCGAGTTTATCGGGACGAATATGTTCTGGTAGAACTGATAGAACAGGCTGCCTTTATCGGTTCCGAATGCACCAAATCCGAGCATTGCCAGGAATGCCACAAGGGCTATCGATGAATAAAGGGTGTCGCCTTCGGAGCTCATGATCTTTTTATAGTGATAGCGCAGGAAGCTGATGGCAGCCATTATGACGGCCATGGACGATACGCCGATGGACCATGTCAAAATGGTTCTGTAATAAACCTGAGAGACTTTATGCGGCACAAAATACTGGATGGCACCGAGAACACCGAAAATTAACACCATTAAAAGAGGTAATGTTCTACTTAGAAATCGTTTCATTGCCTAACCTCCTGTTACAACAAGTTGGCCACTTTCATGGCCAGGCTTTCGGCGCCAATTGCAACGAAGAATAATATCACCAAAAATGCGATTATAACAGCTTTCATGATGTCTTGCCCCTTGATCGTAGCTGAGAGCAGCGCATCCTTGGAGAGATAAGCGCTTGCGGCGTAAAGCTCTTCTCCGATCAAAGTGTAGTCGCATGTGACGATGAAAAACGGTAACTGAGTGATTGCGTCAGTTCCAGCCACCTGAATTGCGCCGGTTGAAGCTCCGACCTCGGTCAGCAGGAGAGCCTCTGCGAAGTAGTATCCCATGAAGAAGTGTGCAGCTGTTTTTTCACGCAGCATAACACCTGTAACGCCAGCCGCATATCCGAACTGACGGCTGGAAATGTAGAAAATATCGTCGCTGTTGAATAAGTCTGGACGACCAGCTGCAAGAAACGATTCTCTGACAATGGCTTCTGCGACGGTATAGACGGCGGGGTTATAGTTCGGAACAATCAGCCTCGTCTGGTATTGGGCAGCTTTCTTGGCTACATGTGCGAGGATGTTAAGAGCTGCTATGGTTGAGAGGTTGTCGATACTGAGCAAGCCCGTGGTGAAAAGTATCGGGCGGCCCATCTCAGCCGCACGGCCAACCGCTTCATCTATGGCATTTAATCCAGCTATTGGCCTTAACTTTATCTCCTTGCCTTTTCGGGCGGACAGGATGTAATAAAGCAGCACCAGAATATAGAACGATAGAACGATGAAGAGCGGGAGTTTTGACATGTCGAACCAAGACGGCTTGCTGCTTACCGGCCCGAGAACAGGTGACGCTATAATCTCATTCTCAGTGGTGATCAGAATGATTTTGTAGTAGTAAGGTTTGCCATCTTGCACATCCTTGTCATCGTAGGAGTGGATGTTTCCGAAAAGTATCTTAGCAGGGGTGAACGGCCCTACCGCATTATCGGCTCGAAATATCCTCACTATCTTGATCGGAGTTGTATCCCCTGACCATTCGAGTGTTATAGAATTTCCCTGATCGTTAGGAGTATCAAAGGCCTTGAAAGTGAACCCCTTGGGGGCACTTTGCCCTATCAAAAATGCTATAAGTAAGACCCCTGTCATCGGGAACCCTCCAATTTTTTTCTTTTGCCCATTATTTCAGCAAAAAAGCGCAAATCTATTATAAGGTAACTTGTTTCTACTTCAAGAAGTTCGTTGTGGATTGAAGGGGGCAAGATTTCTCGTGTGGAGTTTGATTTAAATCGTAGCAGGTATTTTTATATTGAAAATATGTCGTCGCGGCAATAAGTTGTTATATCAATAGCTTATACAGGGAGGTAGAAAGATGTTAACAGTTCTCTTTGTCCTCATAATCTCTCAGTTGAGGTTGGGGCCGTATATGAATTGGGAGGATTCAACCTCCACTACCATAACCATATCATGGTATAGCGTTGTTGCCGATTCGGGGTTCCTCGCTTATGGCGTCGGGTCGCTTACTGACACGGTCTGGGATACAGCCTCGGTTATAACGCATTCCTTTAAGTTGACGGGCTTAACTGCGGGACAGCGTTACATTTACAAGGTTGTTGGGGGTACATACTCCACGCCAATTTACAGTTTTCGCACCGCTCCTTTGTCGGCCGATACCATCAGATTTGTGGTCTATGGCGATAACAGGTCAGATTCCGCTGCCCATCAAATGGTTGTCGATGCGATAGCGCAGCAGGATCCCGACTTTGTTATCAATACGGGCGACATGGTTGGACACGGGAACGACATCGACGATTGGTATGAGTTCTTCGCCATTGAGGCCGATCTACTGCACAACTCGCCTATTATGCCCACGATTGGCAATCACGATACCCCTTCCTACATCTATCGGCAATTTTTCCACCTTTCGGAAAACGAACGGTATTACACTTTTGAGTATGGAAATGTGGTCTTTATAGCACTTAACACTGAGACGAGCGACTATTCCTCACAGAGGACATACCTGCAACAAAGGCTGGAGGAGATAACTCAGGATTCGTCAAAATGGGTGGTGGTTTATTTTCATCGTCCGCCTTACAGTGCTGGAGGGCACGGTTCCGACTACGATGTCAGGTCTGCGTGGTGTGACATTTTGGAATCATACGGTGTGCCGATCGTCTTCAACGGGCACAACCACTTTTACCAGAGGACGGTTCCCATAAATGGCGTTACCTACATCGTTACAGGCGGCGGTGGCGCTCCGCTTTATTCACCCGGCTCCGCCTCATGGGTAGCATATTCCGCATCGTGCTATCACTATGTCCTTGTGACTGTCACAGACACAGTTATGTCCATCAAGGCCATCAGGACGACCGATGGCGCCGTTATAGATTCTCTGGAATTCCACAAAAGGTTTCAGTCAGTTGAGGAAGATGTCCATGGATTGCCGCTGCCTTCGCAGAAGCCGATCCCGGCTGTGATTGATGTTACCGGAAGGGTGGTTGCTCACGATACATCGTTGATCACAAAGCCCGGCGTTTACCTGTGGCGTGGCAAGGACGGCACACTCAGGAAACTCATCATCGTGAAGTAAGAAATTTCAAGCTAACCTGAACACGCTGAACCTGCTGCAGGGGTCAGCGAAATTGTGGAGCTGTCGATATCGGGTTGATTACCTGCCGCGCAGTTTTGTTCAATCTAACTTGTGTATGACCAATCCGCTCCTCAGTTTTGGCTCAAACCATGTGCTCTTTGGGGGCATTATCTTGCCTTCATCCGCTATCCGCATTACCTCCTCTATTCTCGTGGGATACAGCACGAATGCCACAGCCATCTCTCCGCTGTCCACCCTGCGCTGAAGCTCTTTGAGGCCTCTAATTCCGCCGACGAAGTCAATCCGTTTGCATCGCCTGAGGTCTTTGATGCCGAGAAGCGGATAAAGCACATATTTCGACAGGATGCTGACATGTAGGCCCTCGACCGGATCCGTGCTGCATGTGTGAGACTTGGCCATCAGCTTATACCATTTGCCGTCGAGATACATGCCGAACATGCATTCCCTGTCTGGCTTATAGGGCTCTTTCCACTCCTGAACATCAAAATGCTGTTTCAGCAGGTTGAGGAACTCCTCAGGCGTGTGACCGTTTAGATCCTTTATAACGCGGTTGTATTCAAGGATTTTCAGCTGGTTGTGCGGGAAGTGAACAGCCATTATGTAGTTGTATTCTTCTTCGCCTGTGTGATGCGGGTTTGCCTCTGCCTTTCGTTTTGCCACAAGCGCAGCGGCAGCTGTCCTGTGATGTCCGTCTGCGATGTAGGTATGCGGCACCTTCGTGGCGAACAGCTCCTCGATAGCTCGGTTAACCTCTGGATCAGTTATCACCCAGAAGTGGTGGCCGATGCCGTCGTCTGCCACAAAATCGTATTCTGGCTCGTGGTTTTTTACCCAATCCATCATTATCTGAGTTAGCTCAGGCACATCGCGGAATGCCAGAAAAACGGGCTCTAACTGTGCGTTGTTGACAAGTATGTGCTTTGTGCGATCCTCCACCTTGTCGGGGAGTGTCAATTCGTGCTTTTTAATGCGTCCCTCGTAGTAATCCATGTAGTGTGCGCCTCCGACTATCCCGTATTGAGTTCGGCCGTTCATGGTTTGGGCGTAAATGTAGAAATGAGGTTCTTTGTCCTGGACTAACCATCCGTTTTTCAGGAACTTCTGGAAATTTTCTCTCGATTTGCGGTAAACCTCTTCCGAGTGCTCGTCGATGCCGGGCGGGAGGTCTATCTCGGCACGGGTGATGTGAAGCAGGGAATAAGGATTCCCTTTGGCCATCTCTCTGGCCTCTTCCGTGCTCATGACATCATACGGCAGCGAGGCTATAAACGCTGCCAGCTCCTTCGGTGGCCTTAATCCTCTGAACGGTTTTACCTTAACCATGTCTTTTATTTTATGGGTATAGCGTGATACATGAAAATCCGTTCATAAATGCTGATATTGTTAGATTTGCATGGACTTCATTCTATCTTTACCGCCTTTACCGAGCGGGTTTCCTTACCATCTGTTATGGTTATGAAGTAAATCCCTCTGCTCAATGTATCGCATTCAAAGCTCATGTCGTGCTGCCCCTTTTCGAGCTCGCCGTCAAATAGGTTCCTGACCATTCTGCCAGATATGTTGTAAAGCTTTATGTGGATGTCACTGGTCCTC
>WGAI01000027.1 GCA_015489175.1 Caldifarciminota bacterium
ATCATAAACTGTGGGGTTCTTACAGGAAAACATTTAAACCGGGTTATCGCGCAGGTGGAAAAATAAAAAAACGGGGGGCTTACGCCCCCCGTAAGAGCCTGAAGCAGAAGGAAATCACTTCAGGATGCCCAGTTTTCTGGTAGCCACGAAATTGTCCGCTTTCAGACGGTAGATGTAAACGCCTGCCGGCAGCCTGTATCCGTTAGCGTCGGTGCCGTCCCATGCGATCTTGTGATAGCCAGCCTTATAGACGCCGTCCGCAAGGGTGTTTATCAGACGACCAGAAGCGTCGTAAACATCAAGTCTCACATTAGCCCTGTGAGGAAGTGCAAACATGATGTTGGTGGAGCGTGTCATCGGGTTAGGAGCAGCGGGCATGAGCGAGAAGACGAGCGGACGATTCAGATCTCCGTTCTCGACGACAGATGGTGCATTGCATGTTATGTAGAGCGTGAAGCTGTCCGTGAACTCATGTGCAAACTGGTCGTATTCTCCGTCATAGAAATACTGCAGGCCAACGGTGCCTGACTCGTTTTCAATGCCGACGGTTATATCCGCCTGAGAAGGAGGCGTGAGGTAATTTATAAGGATTTCGTTGTTTCCGTCCGATCCAGCGGTGGTCGGAAGGAAGACTATCTCAAAGTTCTCCTGATCGGTGCTGGAATAATGTGGCACACCTTTGTATTCGACAATGAAGTAGCCCTTCGTCGAATCGAAATAAGTATAAATCTGGCCTCCAGAGTTTGGATTAAGATCATCCCACACACCTGCGATAATTGCATTCGGCTGATCAGTGCTCGGTATAGGATCATTGGAAAAATGGCTGTTTGATTGGCTAAGGAAAGACACCCATCCGTTTGAACTTATGGTCAACTGGTTGTAATCCTGCCCGTAAAACCTGAAAGTAAACGGCAAGCTAACAGTGGTGGTCTGGTCGTCTCCAAGGTTAAGCGGAGTCCCAACATCCTCAATCTCAATCCACTCAAAAGGCCTTCCCATAGGATCTTCGCTGTCATAAATCAGATATCCGGCCGAATCCGGCCCAACAGGTGCCATCCTCGGATCACCTATTGTGAGCTCAAAAGGTATTGATATCGTGTAAGTTCCACCGTTACCAGTTAAATCTAGTGTAAATAATGCTATCTCGCCAGACACAGCTTCAGGATCAATATTCACGACAAATGTATCAATTGCCACGGAATCCGGGAGGAGAGACCCGTATGTGCCCTCTGAATCAACAACTGTTACATGCGATGAGCTTGTTCTCAGGATACCCGTTATGTCGCTTATGTCATCTCCTCCAACATTGGAAACGGCTATAACAATAGGCAGATTTACATCACCGGGGTCAAGTCTGCCGTTGCTATCTGCCACTGTGATCTCATCAATAGTGAGAACACCAGGAGGATTGGGCGGAATTACCGCTATATCGTCGATATACCATCCTTCACGGGTCACCGAATAGTCACTCGTTTGCCTAAATCTGATGTAAGCCACTGTGCCCACAGCGTAGCCCGACAGGTCAATATCGACCTCCGTCCAACCATTGGACTGACCATTAAACTGCTGAAGTTGCTCCCATGTATTGCCTTCATCGGTTGATATCTCGACATAGCCGTGGTCGCAGCAGCTCTCAAATTCATATTTTGTCCAGAAATCAAGGTGTGCGTTGAGGCCAAGCACGACGATCGGAGTCATCAACCATGCATCCATATCATCTGTGTATTGGCCGGATGTCTCATTTCCGGAATAGAAAGAGTGCGAAGCAGAATGATAGTCTCTACTGGACACATGCCACAGGTCGTTGGTTCCGCCATGTGTCCAACCTACGGTATCGCCTTCAACGGCACTGAACAGCCCTGTCCTGCCGACGATGAGGTTGAACGAATCAACATACTGGAAGCCGCCATCAGCCTGGATGTTGAGGTGAATCAGCGGAAACACAGGCGCGGGTGCATCATCAGAAACCTGAATGACATAAGGTGTGGCTGTTGTAGCCATGCTGGAGGCCGGAATGTCGCCGAAGGATGCAGTGTCTCTGACGATCGTCAGGCATCTCGCATCTGTCGAAATCGATGCCGTCACATTTGAAAGGTCTGTATGGCCTGCGTTGGAGACAGTAACCCAGACCTCGATCTCCTCGCCGGGCTCAGCAACGCCGTTTCCGTTGCCGTTAAGTGTATCAACCACATCATAGGACACATACACTGGATTTGGAGCATTAGCCACTATGGAAAATCTCGATACCCATGTAGAATCGTTGTCATCGGTGAAGGTAAGCTCAAATTGAATTCTGTGCTGATCAGGGATGTTCAAGGCGGCCTGTATCACATAGTTACTTGCGGAATAGGCCGAATCGTGAGCGGGTATGTTGCCATAGCTGGAGCTATCAGCGATAATCGTCACATAGGGATCGGAAGTCGAGAGGACTCCATAGACATTGTTGGCATCCTGATTGCCGTAGTTCTTTGCAAGAACTGTAAGACTGACGGTCTCGCCAGCATCAAGCAGGCCGTTGCCGTTGCCCTGAGAATCGTCTAACTGGTAGCTAACAAATCCGACATAAGCTCCCTCTGACACGGCAACTATCGTGTTCTGGTATGGAGCTATGTTGTGCCCGATGATAGCCACATTCACATCGCCGCCTGTCACCGGGCTCACATCGATCATAGCATCTCCGGATTCGTCGGTGTAGCCCTGTCCGATGATGGAATCCTGCTGTATGAAGGTCACAAGTGCATAAGCGACCGGCTGTCCTTCACGCTCTACATGAACCTGAACCTGAGAAGGAGCCACAGGTATTGCATTCGGCATCGTAACATCGGCATCCACTGGCGGAAGTGTGAACACATCTGTGGACGGATCGCCGAACAGGTTATACATCTCGTAATATCTCTGCGAGTTTCCACCACCGTTGTAATGGAGATAAAGGTCATACTTGCCTTCAACTATGTTTCCACTGACCCAATAGTAAGTCGAATCAAACCACTCATCGAAAATCCTTCGCTGAAGGATGTCGTCCTCGTCCCAATACGAAGTCACGGAAGACCCCATCGATGTAATAGCGCCGTTTGGAGCCCTGAGCCATGCCTCGATGAAACACTCACTTTGAGTGTATTGACCGGTAAGGCACGCATAACTCTCGACATGGGTGAGCATTCCCTCGTTTGTGAGGTTGTAAACATCGTTGATGCTCATGCTCGGGCCGGCCCACCCGCTCTGACTGCCATGTCCGGAATAGATCGACAGGGCTCTACCAGCATTTATGGCCTGAACTGGGGGAGTGCCTGAATTGTAATACTCCCACATCGAGTCCGTTTCCATTCCATAATTACGCACTATTCTCATGCAATATACATGTGTGCTTTCAGCAACCTGGTGGTGACCGCCGTCGTCTGATGCCATGAAGTAAGCGTATCTCGCCCAATCTGTCCCATTTGTCCATCCGCTGAGGGATTCGTATCCAACTATTTTGTTGACGACCGTGTTGAGCTGCTCCTCAGTCTGAACGCTGAGCCTGCCTATGTAAACATCAGGGAAATAGTCATCACCCTCGAGCGTGGTGTAATACAGATCCGTGGCGGGGTTGTTCGTTGCTGAACCAACCCAGTTCGGAATCTGCTCCACATCACCAACGAGGGTCACAAAAGTCAGATTCCTATCTGGATCGTCATAAAAGTTCTGGATGTAAGCCTTTATCGCGTCTGTCGAGTTACCTGTCTGAGAAAGCGTAGCAACCGTTACGCGATAACCCTGAGCCTTTTTCCAGTCAACCAGCGGCTGAAGGGCACTCACCCACTCATCAGGAACGATGAAGAGGTAATCAAGAGGAAGCTCGAGGACCGGTTTGCTACCCTCAAACGCACCGTAGTTCAGTATATCTTTCCTCAGCTTCAGTTCAAACGGAAGGCTTGAGTGCCTCGTTATGTCCTGCTCCGTTTTACCCCAGTCTCCACCAATGAAATCGATCTCGACATCGCCGCTGACCAAATACTTCATCTCGCCTGTGGCCGGATTGTAAGAAATCGGGAACACTTCAACCACAAACAGCCTGTGACCACGCACAACTCCGGCTTCTTTCACTTTAACGCCTATCTCAGGGTAGAACGAATTGTTGGAGTAGAACTTCCTGTCAAACGCAAACGGGACCTTTTCACCGGTCTTTGGACGGGACGGCTGGACAGGCATCACTCTCTCGGTGAGGTACATCGATCCGGTTACCTGATTGGAAAGTCTGGCCTTCACATCGGCACCAAACGGCACCTCGATAAACCTTCTTATAACAGGCAGTTTGGGAAGGCCGATCTCGGTGGTGTATCCGTAACCCTCCATGTTCAGCTCGACGAAATTACCAGCCTCTGTTGCAGTAAGCTCGTATTCAACACCGGGCACTGTCACTGAGAACTGCACGCCCTGAGCGCTTTTGAGGTTTACATCTATTGCGGGTGCCCCAGGCTCTCCGCCGAACGAAAGCCATTCGGCTGACAAAGCCGTCGCAAGCACCATTATCCATTTGAAGTACCTAAACATATAACAACCTCCTTGTTGGGGTTTTGGTTCTCGGGGAATTTGCATGCTTTTCTCTGCATGTAAAGCATGGGATTACAAATAAAAGATTTCAATTTCAACATTAAGTCAAAGCCTCCAAAATAAACCGCTCAATTATAGCTCCATGCCATCATGTATTCAACACCCCTCGAAACAATGAAACACATTGGGGGAAAAGGGCTTAATCGACATATCAAGTAGAATTAAGGGACTGAGGCAACCATGATTATAGCTGCTTCACCGTCCGGGGCGTAGTAGTTTTCTACCCTCCTCAGAGCGGAGAAGCCAAACTTGCGGTAGAGGTTGATGGCATTCAAATTTGACGCGCGGACTTCGAGATACAAGATTTCAGCCCCTGTCTTTTTTGCCACTTCAAATGCCTTGCGCATCAAAGCGCTGCCTATGCCGCATCTTCTCACATCGCTACGGACGGCGATGTTCAATATGTGGACAGCAAGGTCTTCAAGTCGCGTCACGAGGTATCCGAGGACATTTCCTTGAGGGTCGAGGGCGACGAAATTTCTGGACACTTGCAGAACCAGCTCAGCCCTGAAAGCCCGTTCTGTCCACGGCATCTTAAAAGTGCTATTTTCGATCTCCACGATTTGAGGGATATGGGCTTTCTCCATCTTTCGGATTTCAAAGCTTTTCGGGCAATCAGGTGGCATGGTTAAAGGATGGAGGAATGGCGGGCGGCTTCGCCGCCCGCCACGAAAACAGCAGCGCTTAGCTTAGCGAACCACAGTTATCTTTCTCACGAAGGATCTGCCATCAGCGTTTATCTTCAGGAAGTAAACACCGGACTTCAGAGGCGCATTCAGGGAGATGCTTCTGTTGCCGGCCTCAAGTGCGATGTTGTTTCTGCTCAACATCCTGCCAGCAACATCGTAGAGCGATACATCTATGCTTGCAGCGTGCGGCAGCGAGAGTGCAATGTTGATGTTTCCGTTGGTGAGCGTGTTCACGCTGATTAGATGCGGCCTTGGCCCTGGAACCGTGCTCCCCTCCTCTATCGACTGCACCACAGTTATGTCCTCATCGCCTCTCGGCTCGATCTCGTAAGCGCCACGATAACTGACGACGCCTGTGACATTTATCACATCGCCAGTATCGGGCTGATAGGTGTAAGCCCCCATGTTGCCAACACGGCAGATACCTGAACCGTCATCTATCTCGAAGTAGTTGGACTGAATTCCAACGACTGTGGCACTATCCACATGCACGAGGACACCCTCATAAGGCTCACCCGTGGTATCGGAAAGCACACCGGTGGTGAGTGTTATCGGGTCTGGCACAGGGTTACCGGAGCTCGCAATCTCGAAATAGACAATGTTATTGAGCTCAGTCATGAGGTTGTATTCCGCGACTTCAGCAACAACGACGATGGAATCGCCAAGAGTAGGCTCATTCAACCTGTCATACACCTGAATGCCGCTCCACGGGCCGCCTTCAGGCTCTTCGATGTAATACCACGAGAATGCCGAAGAGTCAGCTGTAACTATTCCAGTAACGGTATAGACATTCCCTGTATGAATTGACTGTCCGCTTGTATCCATCTCGGACTGAATGACATGAATGGGGACAAATGCGCCGTAGAAGTTGGTCGAGTCTGTCCCCTGAAGCGCTGCGCCGGATGTGTCCTGCACATCGCTGACATAAACCCAGTATTCCTCAGCGGATGTCTGCTCGGAGGTCCCAAGATGCACAAGCCTCAGGTTTTCAGGATCAGCTGTTGCGGAGTTGATCGTCAGCCCCGGAATGCTGTATTTAGTCGGGTCACTGACCGAAGCGGCATCCATAGGCTTCGTGAAGATCACATCCACCGTGGTCGGGCTTGTGGCATAGGCCATGGAGAGGTGCGGGTTAAGAGGAATGACATCCTCGTCGCTGCGCGGGTTTATCACATGGGCACCGTAGTAAACATTAACGCAACCCGTGATGGTTATCATGTCGCCGACTACCGGGTTGTAGTAACTGTTGCCCTGACGGGCCTTGGCGTATCCAGTTCCGTCGGTTATGGTGAACCTGTCGTGGTTGTCCATGCTGTCAGTCACAAACGCATTTTCGATGGTGACGAGCACGCCCTCGTAAGCCTCAAGTGTGTCATCGCTTGCAGCATTGTCATCCAATTTGCTTGCGGGGATGGTGTCAGGCCCTGGAATTGGCCGTCCTGTGGCAACAACCTGAATATCAGCTGTAGAAGCAACCCTGATCTCCGTGTTTCCATAATACTCAAACACATCACCGGTTATAACCACGCTGTCGCCGGGGTTGATCGAGACCACAGATGTATCGTATCTGAAGAATCCCATAATTCCGCTCCAAGGGCCTCCTCCCTCTTCCTCTATGAAGAAAGCTCTTGGATGTGTGAGCGAAACGGCTGTAACGATACCCGTAGTCGTCACGACCTGACCCTGATATGTGGAAGCACCTGTGCTATCGCGATTTGACTGTATCTCATGGATTGGGATGACCTGAGCTGAGAGAACAGATGCCCCCAGAAAGATCGAGATAATTGCTACCCACTTCTTCATTGCCTTACCTCCTTGTTTTTTCCCAAAATAAGTGTCTAAAGTTTAATGCAAGCGCAAATTCACCATCAAAAATACTCGTTTTGCCATTTTTCCGCCAGATGGAGGGCACACGGGCTGATAGGTTGTAAGACGCATGGATTTCATTTAATATAGATGCTCGATGAACACGATCATTCTCCTAACACTTCTCGCAACAAATCCTTTGTTGAGCGGATATTCTGTTCATGCGGGACTTTCTGAAGGCGGCGGGGATTTGTATGGTTATGTTCTTGGGACATTCGGGCAATTCGGCGTGGGGTTCTGGCGCAAGGTCTATGGCAATGTGGCCAGTCCCAACTTCGCGTTTGAATTCACATCGCTCAATGTTGGCGACACTACTGACAGCGGGAGATCCATCTCATACTCAATGGGATTTGGTGCATTTGCAGACTTCCGCGTGCCTAAATTCACGCCATATATCGCCTTCTACCTCCATTTCCTGCCATGGGAAAAAACAGCGTTGACTTTAACGCTTCATTACTCATGGGGACACATGGACAACAGGCCGCACGGGCTCTCCTTCGGCGCAGGGATGACATTCTTCGGGCAGGCAAAGGAATACTCGCTTGCAAGGCACAAGGAGCTTGAACGAAAACGGCGAGAGAAGCTTGCGGACACGCTGATCGCGCACGGCATCACCAAGATAGACTCCGAGCAGATAGACTCAGCCATGGCATATTTTCAGGCCGCACTTGAGGTAGCACCGTGGAACCAGAAAGCACGCGCACTTCTCGGCGAAGCCCATTTCCGAAAAGGCGTAGATTACGCACAGAGGCATCTCCCGGATTCAGCACTGTCAGAATTTTCCATTGCATACCAGCTCAAGCCGGAATTGCCCTACCTATCCGACTGGATCAAGTATGTTCTGCACGAAAAAGCGGTCAACCATTACAACCTTGGAGAAAAATACCTCTCGGAAGGTGACTACAAAGCGGCGATCGACGAGTTCAAGCAGGTTTTTCAGGTCGATTCTTCGTTCCCCATAAATCGGGACAGCCTGTTTGCACACCTCTATTTCCAATACGGCCTTAAAGAGATGGCCGACGGCAACTACGAGGATGCCGTCAAGCACTTTGAGAGCTCCATGGAATACGATTCTTCGGTTGTGCTTGCCAACAAGGACAGCCTTGTGAAGGTATATGTCAACACCGGAATCGACCTCATTGCGAGCGGGAAACTTGAGGACGGCATATTGAGGCTTGAACACGCCATCGACCTCGATCCATCGTTGAAGGACTCGTTGAAAGGGCAGTTAGCAAGTGCTTACTTCGATTATGGCTTCTCGCTCGGCCAGACCGATGATCCACAGGCTCATTTCATGTTCGCTATGGGTCATTTCTATTCGGGCGACCGCAAGCACACGCTTGAAGAGCTGCGAAAGTTTTACGACAAGCTCAATCAGACGCCTGAGATAGGCAGGCCATACATCCGCGACCTGTTTCGACTTGCAACCGCATCTGACCCCGTTGTTCGGGGCGCAGCGCTCAGCTCCATTGAGATAATAGCCAAAGCCTATCCGCATGATGTTGCAAAGTTCATCGGAAAGCTGGTTAATTTCATAGATGATTCCGACAGGACATGTCGTTACGAGGCAGCGCTTGCCATAAGCTGGATATCGAGAGCCGATTACGAGAAAGTTCTGCCATACCTCGATAGGATAGCCACACATCTCGACGACGAATCCGCCGATGTCAGGTTCGCAGTCGTATCGACCCTCACCAGCGTTGCCAAACGGGATCCACAGGCGGTGATGGACCACCTTGAAAAGGTCAAAAACCTGCTGACCGATCCCGACGAGTATGTTCGCTCAGCCGCGGAAGAGTTTGTATCCATAGTCAAACCTGAAAATTGAAAAGAAACAAAAGGAGAGTTTGGCGATGATTGGAGACATAGGTGGGACGCTGGTCATCTTCTTTGGTATCAATTTGTTCCTGTTCCTTGCGGAATTTTTCCACAAAAAGGGGCTTTTCTCGGCTGAGACAAATCGAAAGTTAGTGCATGTGGGAGTCGGCGTCTTCATAATGCTTGGCCCTCTGCTTATGCCACACAGAGGTGGACTTGCCCTGCTTGCACTCCTTTTCGTGTTCGTGAACGGCTACACGCTGTTAAAAGGGCAACTTGCGGGAATGCATTCGGTTGAGAGGGAGACATTCGGCACGGTTCTCTACCCGTTTTCCGTGCTCGTCATAACCCTTTTGTTCTGGAAGAATCTCGATGTGTTTTACATTTCGCTTTCCGCAATGGTTTTCGGCGATGCAGCTGCGGCGTTTGTCGGAGAGAAATTGCCGATCAAGAAGTTTGGCGGCAAGAGCATGGGCGGCTCACTTGCGATGTTTTTAACCACATTCGTCTCTGCAATCGTTTTCGCAGCGCTCACAGGTTCGTCGCTTGGAATATCCCATCTTGCGGCAATCAGCATAATGGCTGCGATGTTTGAGGCTTCGACGACAGGCGGATTTGACAACCTAACCGTGCCGCTTGGAACAGCGGTTTACGCTTACCATTTAGTTGCAGGTGGTAGCGTCACAATGCTGTGGTGGGCCATTCTCGCCGGCTCGCTCATAGCTGTCCCATCCTACTGGCTCGAGTATCTAACTGCGGACGGCGCATTCTGGACGGCGATTACCGCCGTCACAGTCATCGCTTTCGGCGGATGGTTCTGGCTTGTGGCAATACTTGCTTTCTTCCTCTCATCCAGCATCCTGACCAAACTCTTAGCGGCCAGAAGCACAGTTAAGTCGGGTGAAGCGCGCGACAGCTATCAGGTGCTGGCGAACGGTGGCGTCCCCATGATAATCGCACTCATCAACCGGTTCTGGCCGGGTCTCTGGAGCGTGGACTGGCTCGTAAGTTACCTCATCGCACTCGCAGTCGTCAATTCGGACACATGGTCAACTGAGATCGGGGCGCTCAGCCCATCGGATCCGCTTAACATCCTGACATTCAAACCGATGCGTAAGGGCAGCTCAGGCGCCATCTCGCTCGTCGGAACGATCGGCGGGTTACTGGGTGCGGCGTTCATAGCATCGCTCGCTTTCTTCAAAGGCTATTCAATCCAGACTTTCCTGCTCATCACACTGTTGGGAACGGTCGGAAACCTCATAGATTCGATGCTTGGAGCAACGATCGAGGCAAAATTCCTGTGTGAAGTCTGCGGTGGCATCTACGATGTCAAAGAGCACTGCGGCAAGCCCACGAAATACATCGGCGGCATACCGTGGTTTGGCAACAACATGGTGAACTTCACAGCCTCTTTTCTCACCGTTGCGATCATAGTGCTGATAAAACTGTTTTAAGCCGAATTTAATTTGTGCAGGATGCTGGACTATAATAAGATGCAAAACGGAGGTTTGACATGAAAAGGGAAATCAAGTCATCGGATGCGCCGAAAGCCATCGGCCCGTATAGTCAGGCGATAGAAATAGACGGTTTTCTATTTACAGCCGGTCAGATCGGCATTGACCCGACAACCGGCGAAATGGGCCAATCCGTTGAAGAACAGGCGGAACAGGCACTCAAAAACATCATGAATGTACTAAAAGAGGCCGGTTATTCACCTGAAGATGTTGTCAAAACGACGATTTACCTGTCCGACATCAAAGATTTTCCGAAAGTCAATGAGATTTACGCCAGATTTTTCAGGGAGCCATACCCTGCACGCTCCACTGTTGCAGTAGCGGCGCTCCCGAAAAACGCTCTTGTCGAGATAGATGTGATAGCAAGGAGGTCAAAGTGAGAAAAATCTTGTTTTTCAGCCTGTTCTTTGCCGCCAGCCTCCATGCGGGAAAAGGAATGATAGCCCTTACTCCGCTCACAAGGGCTGTCTCACCCGTTGAAAGGGCTATCCTCGTTTTCAACGGCAAGGAGGAGATAATCGTGTTGAGCAACGATGCTCAGGCGACCCAGCCCACCGGCGCGTGGGAGATCATGCCGTTCAGAAGCGAACCTGTGGTTGAATACGGCGATCTGTCGTGGATAGAGTTTGCTGACAGCCTGTTGAACCAGCTCATCAAAGAGAAATGCAAAACCCGAACGCTCGAAGATATTTTGATCAGAAACAATGCTCTGCTGGACAACAAAATCGTTAAACCTTCAGATGTTTTAAAATGGAAAGCACATGTCGGTTATTCTGGCTTCCTGAAATGGCTTGAAAAGAAACTTTACGACGAATACTGCGTCGATGAGATACCTGACGAGGTCAAAGAGGCAATCTATTACTACTCATCGCATGGGTTCAGGCATTGGGTTGTGGATGTGGTTGACCTCGACATGGAGATAGCGACGGTCGCTCCCCTGCTCTACCGGTTTAAGACGCGTCGCATTTACTACCCTATAAGGATGTCGGCATCATCGCCCGGACTGAAAGTGATCATGCTTTACATAGTCTCGAAGAAAAAGATCGGCACGATCGAAGCGCCGGGCTACAAAGTTTTTGGCCCGTTTGAGATACCAGCCCGCAGACTTACATCGCTTTACCCTGACATCGTCGATTTTATGGGTGTGCAACCTGACCAACCGCTATATTTCATGGGATTGATATACAGCGGTCAAAATGTAAAAATTCCGCCCAGATTGCCGCTGTCAAAATAAACAAGGAGTTGAGGATGAAATATGAGGCTGTGATAGGCCTTGAGATACACATCCAGTTAAGAACGAGGACGAAGCTATTTTGTAGCTGTCCCAACGAATACGGTGCTGAGCCAAACACCAATGTTTGTCCCGTGTGTCTCGGCCTGCCCGGCGCATTGCCCGTGCTGAACATGGAAGCCGTCCGACTTGGCCTGTTAGCAGCGCTGGCATTGAACGCAAAGGTTTACAAAAGGTCACAATTCTATCGAAAAAACTACTTCTACCCCGACCTGCCGAAGGGCTATCAGATCACACAATATGTCGGTTCTCTGGCGACTGACGGCAGCCTGACATTTGAGCATCATGGCGTTGTCAGGACGGTGCGAATTGAGCGCATGAACATCGAGGAGGAGGCTGCGAAATCGTATCATGCGGAGGACGGCACCGTTTTGCTCGATTTCAACCGATCTGGGATCCCGTTGCTGGAGACTGTGACGAGACCTGACCTCAGATCGCCGTCCGAAGCGCGTCATTTCCTCGAATTGCTCAGGCGGACCATGCGATACATCGGCGTCTCATCGTGCGACATGGAAAAAGGTGAGCTCAGGGCAGATGCAAACATATCCGTTCGCCCCGTCGGCTCAGAGGAATTTGGCACGAAGGTGGAGCTTAAGAACCTCAATTCTTTCAAGGCTGTCGAAGAAGGGCTGACCTACGAATACAACCGCCAGATCGAAGTTCTCAAAAACGGCGGCAAGATCATTCAGGAAACACGGCTCTGGGATGAACATCTGCGTGAAACCCGCTCGATGAGGGTCAAGGAGGAAGCGCACGATTACCGTTACTTCCCGGAGCCCGACCTCATGGTTCTCGAACTGCCCGATGGAATGCTTGAGGAGGCGGAGGCCGCCCTGCCCGAACTGCCGGAGGCCAGAAGAAAACGGTTCATCTCGGAATATGGGCTCAGGCCTGACATCGCAGAGGTTATGGTTCAGGAACGGGACATAGCAGACTATTTCGAGGATCTGGCTGCACGCATCGGGGACAGCTCGCTGGCCGCCAACTGGATATCGACCGATGTCATGAGGGTGATGAACGAGATGAAGACAGACATACACGGCTTCCCTATCCCCATAGACGACCTAGCTGAGCTGCTCAAAATGCTCAAGAAGGGATTGATAACGCATAACATAGCGCGAACTGTTTTCGACAAGATGGTCGCCGGTGAGGGCACGGCAAAGGAGATCATAGAAAGAGAGCAACTCCTGCCGCTCTCGGACGAGTCAGAACTGCTCGGTTTCGTCGAGGAGGCGATAAGCGCAAATCCGGAAATCGTGGAGAAGTATCGAAAGGGCAAAGTTTCCGTCATCGGCGTGCTTGTCGGATATGTCATGAAGAAGACACGCGGCAAAGCGAACGCAAAACGGGTCAAGGAGCTCCTCGAAGAAAAACTTAAGGCCTGATCCTGAGCTGAAATCCCTTTGTGTATGGCAAAAAGAAGGGGCGGGATGTAACCCGCCCCGTTTTGTTTTTCGTATCTAACTGCTTCAGAGTTACTTCACAACCTCGATCTTCTGTGTGAATTCGCGGTCTCCAAGCTTCAGCCTCATTATGTAAACTCCGTTTGTCAGGTTGGTCGTTGGGATCACAAGCTCGGAACTGCTTGGGCCAGCTGTGAATGTGCGCTCATTGACCAGCCTTCCATCAGCCGAATAGAGCTCAAGTTTCGCACTTCTCTCGACAGGATAGTAGAATTTGACGCGAATCTGGTCGGTCGCAATCGCACTTGCCATGATCAGACCGCGTCTGCCGTTCGAGCCATCCTCTTCAACGCTGACCGGAGTAATGCGTATGATGTAAACGCCTGAACCACGCGCAGCGACAGTGTAAAGGCCTCCGCCGATCGGTTTTACCTCCCACGCCCAGTCGCCGAGTGCCATGCCCGTAACGAACTGGATGTTCGTGGGATCGCTTATGTCATATACACAAATTCCGCTGTCTTCCTCAGCTGTGACAACAAATCCACTTCCCATGTATCGCGCATCACGCACCCTGAACCTGCCCGGTATGGAACCGAGAAGCTGCGGGTTGGCGGGATCAGCTATGCTGGCTACGAACAAGCCGGCATCCCAGTTCCCGAGAATGGCGAGGGTGTCGTAGATGTCTATGCCGTAAACATCATCGTCATCAGTCATGGTGAATATGCTAACGAGGGTTATGGAATCTGGATGTGCGACATTGAGGACTACCATGCCGTCGCTCTTGTCCGCAACGAATAACAGGGTATCCCTCAAAGCGAGCCTGAATGCGTTGCTTCCTGTATCGTAAGTGTCAAGCACAACTGGATTTGTTGGATCACTTATGTCAACGGATGCAACACCATGAGTGCCGATCGCCACATAGAGGATGTTCCCATCTCTCAGTGTGGCCTGAGCCCTTGTCGCATTGGCAACACCCAGCAGCACGGGGTTAGTAGGATCGGCAACATTGTAAATCGGTACACCGTCAGCATTTGCGGAGAGGAACAGCAGGGTATCCGAGAGCTCAACTGCCCAAACAAAACGGTAATATTCAGGTATCTCGACTATCTTTTGAGGCGACGACGGATCGCTTATGTCATAGAGCGCCGCATTGATGTAAGCACCGCCGATAGCCATCAGGTCACCTTCAACATCCGCGCCCCAGACCCAGTTGCCCGTCTTGTAAACATTGACGAGGGACAGAACGCCGCTATCCGACATGGCGAGCAGCACAACGCCGCCTTTCTTGTCAGCCCCGTAAATATAGCCGTCTTTGTATTGAGTTCTCCATGTATAGCCATCGGTATCATAACCGCTTATCAGAGTGGGATTTGTCGGATCGGTCACATCGATTGTCTTGACGCCCTTGTTCCAGTCAGATACGACTGCGATGTGATCGCCAACAAGTATCACATCCCAGACATATCCGTCGGTATCGTAGCCACCAACGAGATACGGAGTGGTAATGTCAGCCACACTGATGATCGCAAGTCCACCATGTCCTGTTGCTGCGTAAAGCAAAGAATCCCTCACGACAACTGTAACGATCTCATGATCGAGCACGAGACCGCTGATCTCAACGGGGTTCTGCGGGTCTGCAACATTCAAAATCCTGAGCCCGCTATCCGCCATTGCAACATAGGCTATCGTATCCTGAACATACACGCCAGCGGCAGAAGCGCCATCCTGAGCAGGATAGTTACCAACAATTTGCGGATTTGTGGGATCAGAGACATCGATGATGAGAAGTCCGCGAGGCCCATCTGCAAGATATGCGTAATGTCCTGACACATAGACCCATAGAGCTCTGCCGTCATCGAGGCTGTAAATGTTTTCCACCCTTGGATGTGCGGGGTCAGCAAGGTTGATTATGCCGTATCCATAATCATAAAGAGCTGCAATCATATACTGATCGTTTATCATCGCAAAACTATGAGGAGAGCCTCCTGGAGCGTCAACATACGAGTAGCCCGCCAGCGCCATCGTGTCAGCTTGTGATATGTCGTAGGCAAGAACAGCATCACCTGCGCCAACATACAGGTAATTACCATGCACATAGGTGACATAGGCTGCCCCAAACTCAGCCCGGCCAACAATGTCCATGCTGACCTGAGCGGCAGCTGAGCCCACCAACAGCATTGCACCAAGCAACACCAACCATCTTTTCATGGATACCTCCTTTTGTTTTGGGGATCAACCAGTTATGTCTTCCCCGCCATCAATGTTTATCACATTCCCTGTCATCCAGTAAAGGTTGTCCGAAGTGAATGCTACAATTGCTTTAGCAACATCCTCGGGCCTCGTCAAACGACCTGAGGGATTTCTTTTCAATGCCTCCTCGATAATTCTATCGTGTCCGGGGATCTTCCTCAAAGCCGGTGTATCCGTGACTCCAGCCCTTATGGCGTTCACCGTGATGCCACGAGGTGCAAGTTCAAGCGCAAGCTGTCTGACATGCGATTCCAGCGCCGCTTTGGCAGCTGAAACAGCCCCGTAATAGGGTATCACACGCTCGCTGCCTGAACTTGTCATGGCAAATATGCGACCGCCTTCTCGCATCAAGCCCCTCATGACCACCTCCTGGGTCCAGTAAACAAGCGTATGAGCCATCACATCCAGGGTCATATCCATCTGCTGTCGCGTGATCACTTCGCTCCTGTCGTCCGATATGAAAGGCCGCAATGTGCCAAAAGCCAGAGAGTGCATAAGGACCTTAACGGTGTTATCATCGGGACTTCCCTCAAAAATGCGCTCGATTTCGTCACATACTTCCTTCCGCTTTTCTTCATCGGCGGCATTTATGTTGAAATAAACGACATCCTGTCCCGATGCGCGAAGTTCCTCTATCAACTTGTTGACGGCTGGCATGTTCGCCTTTCTGTCAAAATGAACCCCAAATATGTTGAATCCAGCCTTCACAAGCTCCCTGGCCGTTGCGGCGCCAAATCCACTCGATGCTCCGAGGATAAGTGCCCATCTTTTCATAAAAATTATTATAATGCACGGTCGGAGGAAGAACGCGATGCTCAAAGCAGAAAAATCCTGTCTGTTCGTTAGTCGATTTCATCGGGTGCACCTTGTGTCAATCATCCCTCTTCTCAATATTGACTTCACGCCTTATGACAGGCGAAAATCAGAAATGAAAGGCTTTATCACTGTGTTACTACTATGCACTTGAGAATTTGCTTATCGGCAATCGTTATACATATTATTTTTCAAGGCATTTTGTGGCCTAAAAAAACTCGATATGGCGTTATGGAACATTCGAGGTATAAAAAGGCTCTATAAAAGCCTTGAGTTTTCTTTAATGCTGAGATAGGCGTGAATTTCACAGCCTGGGTTTAACATTTTTTGTTTAAAGATGAGCTTGCAAACGACAGCTCAAATAATTTGATATTTGAACTTATTTTCATTTACAATGTCTAGTTTTGAAAAGGTTTTCTTGTTGTGCAGCGACTTAATACCTTTGGAGGGATTAGATTATGATAGGTATGCTTGTAGCCATGGCGATAGCTGTGCAGCCCGCTGCTGCACTAAGGTTAGCTCCTATCGAGGAAGGAGCCAAAGTAGTTCCCCACACCATCAACTACCAG
Source organism: Caldifarciminota bacterium (assembly GCA_015489175.1). Lineage (GTDB taxonomy): Bacteria > Hydrothermota > Hydrothermia > B15-G9 > B15-G9 > WGAI01. The sequence goes on from WGAI01000027.1 coordinate 16,804, forward strand.
GGATACCTCACATCGAACAACAATCCTGTAAACGACACAGTTGAAATGGTGTTTTCGATTTATGATGCTCCATCCGGCGGAAATATGCTTTGGACAAGCAGCCGTATTCATGTGTCCGTTGAAAACGGGGTGTTTAATGTTTTGCTTGGGGAAAACAACCCCATTCCCGCCAATCTATTTGATGGGACACCTAAGTGGCTCCAGATAGAGGTTGAAAATATGGTGCTTTTACCTCGCCAGAAGCTTGTCAGCGTTGGATATAGTTTCAGGGCTATCTGGAGTGACACAGCTGAGTATAGCGTTAGCAGCGGATATGCAGACAACGCTACGAACGCCGGCCACGCAATCACCTCGGACACAGCTGGCTATGCGACAAACGCCGGAAATGTTGAGCATGCGACACAGGCGGATACAGCGAACTATGCGTCAAGTGCCGGCCACGCAGTCAATTCGGACACAGCAGGTTATGCGACGAACGCCGGAAATGTCGAGCATGCGACACAGGCGGATACAGCGAACTATGCGTCAAGTGCCGGCCACGCAGTCAATTCGGACACAGCAGGTTATGCGACGAACGCCGGAAATGTCGAGCATGCGACTCAGGCGGACACTGCGAGCTA
>WGAI01000028.1 GCA_015489175.1 Caldifarciminota bacterium
ACTCAACGGTGAGGACAACGGCTGCATGAACAGGGCTGCATACTCATCGAAGGCTCAGGTCAAATTTATCAGGCTGAACGCGGAAGCGGACGCTTTCACCCTGAACGATAGGTTGTATCTTATGACTGAAAGCGGCAAAATCATTGAAATCCCCGAGATTGATGATTTGAAGATCAAGGGGCAGCACAATGTCATGAACGCCCTGTTCGCCGCACTCGCCTCTCACCTCGCAGGAGCCGATATCGAGACGATCAGAAACGGCCTGCTCACATTCGAAGGCCTCCCGCACAGGCTGCAATATGTCGATGAAATTCACGGAGTTAAATTCTACAACGATTCCAAAGGCACAAACCCGCATGCGGTAAAATGGGCACTGAAGGCGTTCGACAAACCGGTAATCCTGATCATGGGGGGCGAAGACAAAGGTGTTGATTTCTCGTCACTTGTGAGCGACATCTGGAAAAAGGTCAAATTCCTCGTGGTGATGGGCAAGGCCACCGACAAACTGATTCGCACATTTTCAAGGGTTACCGAAGTCCTAAAAGCCTCGGACATAAACGACGCTGTCCTAAAGGCCTACCAAAAGGCCGAGCCGGGAGACATAATCGTCCTGTCGCCGGGCTGTGCCAGTTTCGACATGTTCAGGAACTACAAAGAAAGAGGAGAAGCGTTTATAAATGCTGTCAGAGAGCTCAAAAGTCAGGAGTGCGGTTAGTCACTCGCTCGATCCGTGGTTCCTCGTGCCTGTGATAGTACTAACTGCCATAGGCATTTTGATAGTTTACACTTCGTCGTTCTACATAAGCGCCAGATTTGCGAACACATTCGGGCACTTTTACTTTGTCACAAGGCACCTGATGAACATCTCCATTGGGCTAATCCTCATGATTTTTCTGAGCGCATATCCTTCTGAAAAACTGCTGAAAGCGGCGAGGCCAATACTCGTGGCTGCCCTCGTGTTGCTCATCGGATTGCTTATCTTTGGCAAGACCATCGCAGGAGTCAAGCGGTGGATCAGAATCGTGGGATTCAGCTTTCAGCCATCGGAGTTCGCCAAGTTTGCAATAATCCTCTACACGGCGGACTACATCGCGAGGAAGAGGGCCATTTCTGACTTCCAAAAGGATTTTGTGCCGATTTTAACCGCAATCTCCCTCGCAACGATACTGATCGCCTTGCAGCCCAACCTTTCGATGGCAGTGCTGATCTTCTCAATAGGGGTGTTCATGCTATTTGCAGGCAACACGCGCCTGAGATTCCTCGTGATCACCGGCTTTCTGGGCATTGTCGCATTTGTGATATTTATCAAATTCCTGCCCTACGCCCACCAGAGGATCGCCCATTTCCTTGCAAAGGATGTGATGCAGGTAAGGCATGGACTTGCAGGTATGGCGTCTGGCGGGTTGTTCGGCAAAGGCCCCGGAAAGGGCGTGATGAAGTTCCTGTATCTTCCAGCTCCTTTCACGGATTTTATATTCGCAGTGATAGGCGAGGAGTTCGGATTTATCGGCACATCGTTTGTTACCCTGCTGTTTCTGGTCATTCTGCTGCGAGGATATCACATAGCCGCTGAGATCCTGCATTTCGGGCCGTCCTACCTCGGACATGCCATGCTCGCGATAGGTTTCTCCACGGCGATTGCACTGTTTGCATTTGTGAACATATCCATAGTGCTCGGAAAACTACCGCCGACAGGCGTGCCGCTCCCGTTCATCACCTACGGCGGCTCGGCTGCACTTTTCAACTTCTCGGCGATCGGCGTCCTACTGTCCATATCATCGACGCTCAACAGGCTGAAAGCTGAAAGGAGGCTACTTTGAATCTGATCGTCGCATCCGGCGGCACGGGTGGGCACATATTCCCCGCAGTCGCTGTGGCGCTTGAGGGGAAGAAAGCCGGCATGAATGTCTCGTTCTGGGTCGGTGGGGCGAAGCTTCCGTTTGACAGATTTCAGGGCTCCCTCGACGCAAACGACATCCCCATCATCAGGTTTCCGTCAGGGAGGAACCCCGTAGCGTTAGTAAAAGGCGCAATAACAGCGGCTTACCATATTATGGACATGGCAGCAACGGACAGAACCGTAGTGATCGGAGCTGGCAGCTATGCCGTGGCGCCGGTGCTCGCTTCATCCGTGCTCCTCGGAGTGCCAATATACCTGCTCGAACAAAATCTCATCCCCGGCAGGGTGGTAAGGTTTTTCTCAAGATTTGCTCGGTGTGTGTTCTCCGAATTCCCGTCCTCAAGGAGGGAATTTGTCCATGCAGGCAACCCGATCCGCCCCATGAAGGTCATAGATAAAACATCGGCGAGAAAATTCCTACTTCTGCCGACGGATCGCCCGATCATACTTGTGATAGGCGGAAGTCTTGCCTCACTCAAACTCGCTCAAACGGCTGTGCAAGCGGCTAACATGCTGAAAGATGCCCATTTCGTGATCCAGACAGGCGGCAAGATACCGCATGATGGCCCCGAAAACATCACCTTCATCGATTTCATAAGAGACATCTGGCTTTATTACAGTGCTGTTGACCTGCTAATCGCCAGAGCTGGCGGCGGCACGATAGCTGAAGCCGCGCTTTTCAAGCTTCCGTCAATCTTTGTGCCATACCCGTTTGCCAGCGATAACCACCAGCTCCATAACGCAAAATTCGTTGAAAAGCTCGGAGGAGCCGCCGTGATATCCGAGAGGGAGCTGACCGCCGAGAGACTGGCGGACACAATCCGCAATCTAATCCAGAGTCCCCAAAAGCTGAGGGAGATGTCGCAGAAAATCAGCGAATTCGCCCGTCCGAATGCAGCAAGGCGAGTGATTAACGAGATCCTCAAATCAGTTCGTTGTGGCTGAAACATCTCCATGCTTTCTGAGCAGATCAACCTCCTGTGGCGTCAACAAGCGGTATTCCCCCGGTTGAAGGTCACCGAGCTCAAGATTGCCTATGGCAATCCGTTTTAAATGAAGCACTTTTGAACCAACAGCTGCAAAAATACGCTTGACAAGGTGATATTTGCCCTCAAAAACTACAATCCTGACTTTGAGAGCATCGACAACCTCCACCAATGCAGGCAGCGGGTTGTAGCCATCGGCAAGTGTGACCTTACCGCGCCTTATCAGGTCGAGCTTCTCATCCCCCAGTGGGACGCTCAATGTCACAAGGTATGTCTTTGGTATGTGGTATTTTGGATGAGTGAGGCGATGAGCAAACTCTCCGTCTGATGTCAATATAACCAGACCTTCGGCGTCCTTATCGAGCCGACCGGCAGGGAATACCTTTCTGTTGAATGGCATATCTGAAACGAGGTCGAGCACCGTTGGATTATCAGAATCCTTCGTCGATGTGACATATCCTGCTGGCTTGTAAAGCGCTATGTAGAGATGCTCGAAATACACTACAGGTCTGCCATCGACCGTAACTCTGTCCTCCTCGGGGTTGATGTGATACGATGGGATTTTTACGATGGAGCCGTTAACCTGAACTTCCCCACCTAATATCAACTTGCGAGCAAATTTTCTTGGCCCATAGCCCGATTTTGCAAGGAATTTGTCAAGACGCAATGCGCCTAATACTCCTCCTCTTCATCGTCATAACCACTGAGAAAATCGTCCATATCATCGATCTCGTCGAATTCAAGGAGCTCTTCCTCAAGCTGGCTGAGTTCCTGACCGTAATCACGGAATATGTTTTCGAGGTCTTCAGCGGAGAGCTCCCCGTTCTGTGCCTCTCTAACGGCGTCGCGAATCCTGTGTCTGAGATCGATGACACGCTGTTTAAGATCATCGAGCTTGTCTCTCAAATAATCGTTGCCAGACAACTCATTTATGAAATCATCGATCCTTGACAACAGCTCCCTGATGGCCTCATTCCATCCACCTGTGAAATCCGTTACTGCCTCCCATGTTGCAAGAATCTCTTCATCTGTAAGACGATTCATTTCATAACCCTCCGTTTTGATGGGCGTTTAATATAACAGCTTGCATCCGAGATAGTCAACTAAAGGGGCTTATAGGAATTTTAAATTGGGAACTTGAGAGATGACTACCCTCTGAGCAGCCATTTCCAGAGAGGGATAAATCTTATGGTTTTGCCTTTTTCCGTTTCTTCTTTTTCATAATCCCATGTCAATATCGTAAGATCATGGCAGTTAAGTTCGTCGCTCGCTTCGATCAGGCTTCTTACTTCTCTATCAGCGGTAGCCTGAGAGGACAGGCTATAAGTCACTTGTATTAAGGAGCTTACCTTCATTCCTTTTTTGATAACCAAATCGACCTCTCTATTGTTCCTCGTGTTGTAATAAAACAGCTCTACATTGGGCCTAACACCTTGTTTTATAAGCTCGGTGATAACCAGATTTTCCATAAGTCGCCCACGGTCCTCGGAAAACCTCAGTGACATGGAGGTGATGTAACCGTTATCTATGACATAAACCTTTCTGGGGGATTTAATCCTCGAAGTGGGCTTGTAGTAAAACCTTCTGAGATACACGAACAGAAATGCCTCTTCCAGATACGAAAGATACTTTTCCACCGTGGTTACACTTTTCATGTCCAGAACATTCTTGATCTTTCTTGAGGTGTAATGCCGGGAGAAATTGTTAATAAGGTATTCTGCAAGGGTCACAATCTGATTGGGATATCTTACATTGTATCGCCTCACGATGTCCTTAAACACTATTGCGTCGAATAATATCCGCAGATATTCTTTGAAATCAAAGTCATTGAGTATGACTTCAGGAAATCCACCGGTTACCATGTAATCATAGACCAGCTTTAACAGTCCCCCCTTCTTATGCGGCAGGGCAAGCTCATCTTGATTTATGTTAACTCCTCGTGCCCTCAGGAATTCTTGAAAGTTAAACGGCATAATTTCGATAGGGATGTGCCTTCCGGTAAGAGCTGTCGTAAGTTCACCACTCAACAGTCTGGCGTTTGAGCCTGTCAATATCACATTGTATCCCTCTCTGTATAGCCTGCTTACGAAAAGCTCCCACCGAGGCAAATTTTGAATTTCGTCGAAAAACACGGTGTTAACATCGCCATAAACTGCATGGAGAGCTTCAAGAAGCTTATCGGCGTCCTCGAGGAGATGGATAGCTTCTTCATCGAAGTTGAAATACATGAACGGGACATCTTTGAGAAGCATGAATGCGAAAGTGGATTTCCCGGCCCTTCGAGGCCCAACTATCACCTTAATGAGCTCAGCCCTCAGCCATTGCTGAGCATACCCAAGCTTATCCCGAGGGATATAATCGCGGGCAAGGTATCTATCCCTTTCAAATTTTTGTCTGAGTATTATGTCCTTCATGCCCATTTTACTGGACATTTTTTGCCATTTTTGTCCAGTGCAGTTATCTTATTGGACAAAATGCGGGAGAGCAAGCCGATTAAAAACATTCTGGTTTAAGCCGATACATGAGGATGTCAGGCAATGTGTTAATCGTTACCTTTATTCGTTCGCGCCATACTTGCAGGGCAAATATTCCTCATTTTGCACCTGGCACATGAATGTCTATGCATCATGAGATTCAACGGCGTTAGAACAACGAACAAAACCAAACTCACCAGGAGATGGACATCAAAGTTAAAAATCAAGATCCCAATCATCACTATGACCGGCAAGCTTATCGCCACTCCCCATGTAACTCCGGCCAATTTTACCCCAAGTTCATAGTTTCCTGAATTTTTCTCAAACATAAGCGCTGCCAATTTTCCCCATGCGGTCGAACATCTTTTGCCATAATAATAGCAATTGGTGCAGAGATGCTTCCTCAGAACAAATATCAGCATGGTTATAAGAAAAATCGCATACAACACAGATACAATCGGAACTTCAAGCACTTTTAAACTCAACATGCCCGCTATACCAAGTCCGAAATAAATCATAAAAGAACAAATTCTGACCGACGACAGTGCTTGGTGGATATTCACCCACTCCATTTTCATACAGGTTATTGTCCATTTCTGTTCCTCCTGAGTTTTCATGCTGTAAAAGGCACGGTTTATTGTATCGGATGAAGGGATGAGTGCAAAACACCCTATTGCGTTGTAGGTGCACATAATCGGGGTCTAAAAGATAGACCATTAAACCACATCCCCAACAACCTCCGCACCTGAACGCGCCAATCCGCGCATAGCCCACCCATTCCCGAACGCCGGGCACCCCCATGTTAAAACTGCGCGGCGGTGGGCATTATAATTAGCCACAATGAATCTCCCGATCAAATACAGGCCTAAGCGATTTGAAGAAGTTGTTGGTCAAGAGCATGTCACGAGAACGCTCCAGAACGCTCTCAGAAGTGGGCGGATAGCGCACGCCTACCTTTTTGCGGGGCCGCGCGGCGTGGGCAAAACGACGACAGCTCGACTGCTCGCCAAAGGCCTGAACTGCGAACATGGCCCCACCCCTGAGCCGTGCAACAAGTGTGTGATGTGCCGCGAGATTGATGAAGGGAGAAGCCTCGATGTCGTCGAGATAGACGGTGCATCCAACCGCGGTATCGACGAGATTCGCAACCTCAGGGAACAGGTCAAATTCCTGCCTACGCGCGGTCGATATCGCGTTTTCATCATAGATGAGGTTCACATGCTGACAACAGAGGCATTTAACGCACTTCTGAAGACGCTTGAGGAGCCGCCGCCACATGTGGTGTTCGTCCTTGCCACAACCGAACCACGCAAATTGCCGGAAACCGTTATTTCGAGGACGCAACGGTTCGATTTCAGGCCGCTTACGGAGTACCAAATCGCCGAGCGACTCAGGCACATCTCCGACAATGAGGGGATTGAGATTGAGGACAGGGCGTTGATGGCCATTGCACGCCATGCTGAAGGCAGTCTGCGCGACGCCGTAGCCCTTCTGGAACAGCTCTCGGTCTTCTCAGAAGGGAAAGTCAAAGCCCACGATGTATTCACGATGCTTGGCGTCGTCGAGGATGAGTTCTTCGTTGAGCTTTTCAATGCTATTTACGAACGCAACACAAGAAAGGCTATGGAGCTGTTGGACTCACTGTTCCAGAGAGGTTACAGCGCAAGGGATTTCGTGAAAGGATTCCAGAATGCAGCCGACCGACTGCTCAAGGCGCGGCTCAACATGGAAGAAAACCCTTACTCCAGCATAGCGTCCAGATACATGCCTCAGGACATACTCGCCATGCTCCGCGCATCGCTCAAAATGGAGGAGACCATCCGTTATGCACCTCAGCCGCGCATCTGGATCGAATACCATGTCCTCAGACTGGTTTATCTGCCGAACACCATACAGCTTGCAAACATCCTTGAACGGGCAGGTTACACCATACTCGGTGAAAAACCGTCGGAGATACCTGCGTCCGCCTACGATAAATCGGTTTCGATCGATGAATCGCCTCAGAGTGCGACTCTGCCCGAAGAAACGGCCAGTGAGACTCAAGAAAAAAGCGACAGTGAGAAAATAGCCGACTCCCTGTCGTCTGAGAACCAGCTCCTATCCCATCTCATAACCGATGCCGGCCAGATGGACGGCGACGAACTCCATGTGCAGGTGCAGAACGACATCGAGGCGGAGATGGTCGAGGGTAACATAGAGGTCATAAAGCGTCATGCACGAGAAGTGCTTGACCGCGAAATAGATGTTAGAATTTCAAGGATTTCAAAGGATTCAGGTGATTTGAAACACCCTATCATGGAGCATCCCAATGTCAAAAAACTTGTAAAGGAATTAAAACTGGAGGTTATAAACCATGTTCAAACAGGCAGAAATGCTCAAAGAGGCTCTCCAGCTTCAGAAGAAATTGAAGAAGATCAAGGTCTCAGTTGAGGCGGGCAAAGGACTTATCAAAGTCACGGCCAACGGAGAGGGCAACATCGTGGATCTGGACATCGCAGAGGAGCTGCTCAACCCGAAAAACAAGAAAAAGTTGGAGAAACTAATTATCGAGGCGGTCAAAAAGGCCAAAAAAGAGGTCGCATCCATCGTCGCAAAAGAGGTGAAGTTGCCGAATATACCCGGTTTCTGATATGTGGATTCCAACCCAACTGCAGAAATTGATTGAGGCCTTCAAGAAGCTGCCGGGTATAGGTGAGCGCAGCAGTTCAAGGATAGTTTTTTACCTCCTAAGGAACAGGGATGTGATGAGTGAGCTTACGGATGCCCTGTCGTCAGCAACCGAGCTGAAATTCTGTTCGGTCTGTCACACGATAACCGATGTGGATCCATGTCCGATATGTTCCGACCCCATGCGCGCCAACGG
>WGAI01000029.1 GCA_015489175.1 Caldifarciminota bacterium
GAAGCAGGCACCAAGCTGTCATTTGAATACCTTGATGACGCAGAGAAAGCCCTGAAGGAACTGAAAAATTACGAAAACTCCCTTGAACCTTATTACAGGTGGGAGCTTTATAACGAGCTCGCTCAGGTGTTTACAAGGCGTGCAAGGATCATGGCTCATCGCGATATGCTCAAAAGCGAGGATGAGGTCAATAAATTCATCGGTTATCTGGACAAAGCAGATAAGTTCTTTAAGGAGGCCCATGAAATAGCTCAGGAAGCTCAGTTGACCAATCAGATTATGGATAACGCTGACGACTGGAGTTGGGTATGGATCATCAAGCTCGAAAGTTATCAGAGGATAAAAGATAAAATAAAGGAAAGCGAGGAAAAGCTGTATGAAGGGGCTCTGAACAAAATCGATGAGGGCAGAAAGCAGCTGGAAAACAATGAAGTGATACCGATAAGAGTGAGGATGAACGAAGAGTTTGATCTACCTAAATACTACGAGGGATTCTACTGGCTCGGATCGCTTTATTACACAAGAGCAAGGCTTATAGAGGATCATTATGGAAAAATATGGAAGAATGATGCTCTTCAGCATGTTATACAGAACCTCCTGAGGGCAAATGTCTTATACAATTTATTCACGGATCAGCCAATCGAGAGGGCGAGCAATGCAGAAATACTTCTCTTGAGTAAACTTGAGAGCATGGACCCGGTCAAAGCGAGAAAAAGTATTGAAGCTGCAATAAATGATCTAAAAGAACACATTGCCATCGCGATTAAGATAAAGGACAAAAGATTGTCGAAGATTGAAATAAGATCGTTAGGGGAAGCCGGATTCATGTTTGACAAGGAAAGGAACTTTTTGATGTTGAAGCTGAGCCAGCCGGCTGAGAATTGGGACCAGGTAAAATTTATAGACAAGAATTTTTTAAACAGGGTCAAGAAAACGCACGAGGAGCTTCCTGGACAGCTTCCTGTGTTTAGGTCGATTTCAACGCTTTATCCAAAGATAAACTTCAAGGAATTACTTAGCGGAAACAGTGAGGAGGTTAAAAATGGGTGATTGCGCTTGCTATTCAAGCGAATTGAGGGGGAACGAAAATGAGTTGATCTTTGCTTTCCTTGAGCTCACGCCGGCGTGCAACAACCGCTGCGTAGGCTGCAGCAATGTGTTTTCGGATCACAGTGTGCCGGCTCCTCTGAATGCCCAACACTGGATTGAGATTATCGATAAACTCCGCCCCCACATCAAATTTCTGAAGCTCACGGGCGGTGAACCAACGCTCCACCCCGAATTTGAAAAGATAGTCAACCACCTTGCGCAAGAAGGATTTCCATTTCGACTGCTGACCAACGGTAGGTGGCCACGAAAGGGGCAGCTCGCCGATTTTCTTGCTGAGATCAGTGTGGTCGAAAGCCTGTTGATCTCACTACATGGTCACAATGCCGAAAGCCATGAGAAATTCACGATGACGCCCGGATCATTCGACGATGCGGTTGAGACCATACGGCTGGCTGTCTCAAAAGGCCTTAAGGTTGCCACAAGCACCGTTATCACAAAATACAATTGGGACAAACTGGATGAGATTTACAGGTTCAGCATGGATCTCGGTGCTGATCATGTCGTCTTCAATCGGTATATCGGGCCTCCACTGCCAGAAATCGAACCAGAGGCATGGCAGGCCCGTGAGGCACTCGAAAAAGTGCAGGATTGGATAGCCGACGGGTTGCATGTGAGGTTTGGCACTCCAATACCGCAGTGTTTTGCAAAGTCACCCGTCGTTCCGTGCCTTGCGGGCAAAGCGTTTTTCACAGTTGATCCATGGGGCAAAGTGCGGCCGTGCAATCACGCACCGATCGTCGTTGGGGACATCCTGAAGCAAAGCGTTGAGGAGATACTGAACTCTACCCAGATGGCACACTGGAATTCCATGTTGCCAGATGAATGCGCTGGTTGCGCACTTGCAGCTTATTGCAACGGCGGTTGCAGGGCCGAAGCGATCTTACGGCCAAGATCAACATACTACATTGAAAGGAGGCCTATACTTTTTGCGGAGAAGCTGACAAAAATCTAAAAATAAACCGTCTGTCCTCGGTTCCGAAACTGCAGAAATCGAGGACTGATCTGTTAGTGTGGGATGTTTTAACAAATCGAGGTCTTACACATGGTTATGCATTGTTTTGTCGTGGGACGGGTAGAGCGAGGTCACAGGCTGGACTTCGACTATCCTGTTTATGTCAAATGTCCTGAAGTCCTCCCTAAGGTAGCAATACGCATCAATTTTTCCCCCTCTTGCAGCAAGCGGCTCTATGACGCGAACCGTCCTGCCGCTGTAAGGTGATTTGTAAACTATCCTAACAAGTCCGGTCTCCTTTGCAAGATCAAACACCTGTTTAACTCTGGGTTTCATCTTGCTGTTAAGCAGCCCCTGTTTTTCCATATCCTCAAATGTCTCTATCCCGATTTTGCGGAAACGCTCCATGAGCTTCAGCCACACCTTCATGGCGAGGCGCGCGTCGGGCAAAGCCCTATGTATCTCTCCCACTTTGACGCCAAGCATCATAGCAAAGTTCTTGAGAGAATTCTTCTTGAGGCCAGGATACATCTTTCTTGCTATGCGGTAAGTGTCGATGAAAGTATTGAAAATTGGGCGTTGCCCCGCGTATCTCAGCTCCTTGTTGATAAAGCTGATATCAAGGGCAGTGAGGTTGTGCCCAATGATGACGGAATTCCTCAAAAGTTCAGCAACACGCGGTGCGATCTCATAGAATTTCGGCGCCTTCTCGACCATCTCATCGCTTATTCCATGAACCCGGTATGAAATTTTTGAAATTTTGTGCTCTGGGTTCACCAAAGTGCCGAATTCCAGCAATTTATGCCCCTCTTCCCACACCACAATGCCGATCTCGCATATTCTATCGTGGCCGAAATTTATTCCTGTGGTCTCTATGTCCAGAGCCGCATATCTCGCTTCTTTTAACTTCATATCCAACATAAGATTGGAATTATATCGGGCTATCTGTAAAAAATCCATCGCACATGCCATCAGTCTCGATCGGACTAATCATCATCTCGATGCTGCACTTGCAACTTCAATGCATCAATGCATAAAATTCAGGCACAAAGTAAGGAGCGATGAGATGGCTGATATGGAAGTAAAGATCAACGGAATTAAGTTTCGCAATCCCGTTCTGACGGCTGCTGGGCCAAATGTGATGGATGCCAAGCACATGATAGGCGCATTTAACGGCGGCGTGGGTGGCATCGTTTCAAAGACGGTCTCCGTGAAGCCGGCCAGAGACCGCAGGCCGACCATAAGGAAGACGGTGTGTCGCGGATTGGTCAACTGTGAGACATGGTCGGAGCTGTCGCTTGAGGAGATGGTGGAGGAGCTTGTGAAGGCCAAGGAGAAAATCGATGTGCCGCTTATCGTTTCGGTGGGCTACACCCCTCTTGACATGAAGAAGCTTGCGCCCGTCATAGAGAAAGAGGTTCAGCCTGATGCCATTGAATTTTCGACCCACTATGTCGGAAAGGACATCGAGCCTCTTCTTGCAGTGGCGAAGGCGTTGAGAGAATCCACCGAGCTGCCCATCTGGATGAAGATCTCACCCAACACACCCAACATCGAGAGGCTGGCCGTTGAGGCATCGGCGTATGTCGATGGTTTTGTCGCGATTAACTCTTTCGGACCGGTTCTGGATTTTGACATCGAGACATTTGAGCCGGTGCTCGGCTCGGAATACGGTCAAGGCTGGCTCTCCGGTCAGGCTATACTGCCGATAGCGCTCAGAATCGTCTATCAGATTGCGTCCGTTCAGTCAAAACCCGTGATAGGTGTCGGCGGTGTTGAGAAAGGCAAAGACGCAATAAAATTCCTGATGGTTGGAGCATCTGCGGTTCAAATCTGCTCCGCGGCAATTCGATATGGCCATTCGATTTACGGGAAGGTGGCGTCCGAGATAGAAAAGTGGCTCGATGAGCACGGTTACTCATCGGTTGAAGAGATCAGAAACCTTTATCGTGAAGGTTTGAAAAAGAGGCGCATCTATGAGGGTGTGCCTGTCATGTTCGTTGATGAAGAGAAATGCACGGGGTGCACTCTGTGCGTTCGTGCCTGCATGCACGGCGCACTTTACATGGACAACAAAATAGCCAAAGTCATTCCTGAAAACTGCATAGGCTGTGGATATTGTCAGGATATGTGCAACTTTGACGCCATGTATCTCATTGATAGGCAATAAACATGAAGAAGGTGATAGCATGAAAATAGGATTTGTGCAGTTCGACCCACAGTTTGGTGATGTGGAAGGCAACATCCAAAAGGCTGTCAGGTTGATGGAGTCAGTGGATGCCGACCTCCTTGTTCTGCCGGAACTTGCGTTTACAGGCTATCTTTTTGAGGACAGGACGGAGCTGGAGGCGCTTGCTGAACCCATACCGAAAGGCCGCACATTCCGCGAAATTCGCAAATTCGTGATGGACACGGGAACCGCCGTGATCTACGGGGCCCCGGAAGAGGTCAAAGGTGGCGTCTATAACTCCGCAGTGGCAGTTCTGCCCGACGGAGGCTTCTTTATATACCGAAAATCACACCTTTTCGACCGTGAGAAACTTTTGTTCAGACCTGGAGATACGGGATTTTTCGTGTTTGAATTCCGCGGGGTTAAGCTTGGTATGATCGTCTGCTACGACTGGGTCTTTCCTGAGGCTATTCGATCCATTGCATTGATGGGAGCGCAGATCGTGGCGCATCCTGCCAACCTCGTGCTGCCTTACGCTCAAAGGGCGATGGTCGTGAGGTCGATAGAGAACCACATTTTCACTATCACGGCCAATCGGATAGGCGTGGAGCACAGGGCGGGGCTCCAGTTGCGGTTTACGGGCAAAAGTCAGGTCACGGCACCAAACGGCGATGTGCTCGTTTCGGCATTCGACGATGCAGAAGCGGTTATGACGGTTGAGATAAATCCGGATGAGGCACTCGACAAGAAATTCACGGAACTGACTGATATTTTTGAAGATAGACGGCCGGAGCTGTATCAGATTATCGTGCGGAAACCCTGATAGATGCACCTTTTTTACTACTACAACCATCCTGTGTTACGGGAGGTGGCGTTTCTGTTGCCCCCGCTCCTTCAATGGAGAGCAGGCACATTTCGGGCGGCGATAGAGATGTTTCGCGATGTCCAGGGGTCTGCGGCCACATTTCTCGATGTGGGTTGCGGCAGCGGGGCGTTCACAAGACAACTGGCGGTGCATTTCCCGAATTCGAGGATAGACGCTATCGATCTCACCCCTCGAATGATTGACTTTGCGATAAAACGGAACCGTTACCCTGAACGGGTGAAATTCAGGGTCGGCGATTTCATGGCGCTTGACGGAGATTACGACGCCGTTTTCGCACTTTACACGATAATGCTGTTGCCACTCAAGAGTGCCGTCGAAAAACTGCTTGATCTCACTCCCGATGGAGCCGCTATCTTCAACCTCACAATCCCCAACACACTCATGAGGCTGCATCGGGCGTTTTACTCGATTTTCATCGGATCTCAGGTTAACCTTTACCCCGTGCAAAGGGCTGTAGCTGAAATCTCTGAAGTCGCACAAATAGATGATTTAAGGCATGTAGCCACATCCGAAGGCTCTTATTTGATAGCAGTAAGGAGGAAACGATGAACTTTATCCCTGTGCTCATGCTGTTCGCCACGCTTCAAGCAAGATACGATTCGACCGTGATCTCGCTTGCCAACGACATCATGAGCTTTACATTCTCGGAAAAATACGATGAGGCATGGCTTCTGATCGACAGGCTTGAGCAGCACATTCCCGATGACCCATTGCCTCACATCCTGCGCGCAGGGCTCGACGATTACTGGATGCTGGACTACACATCCAATTCATTAGAAGATGAATTTAATGCGGAAGTCGATACAGCCGCCAAACTTGCTGAGAAATTCAAGAAGTCGGACAGGGCGCTTTACCATTTTTACAGGGGCATTGCTTACGCCTATCGTGCCACACGGGAAGGGCGAAATCGCAGCGTGTTCAACGCTGTCAGGTTCGGGCGGAAGGCTCTGAAAGAGCTACGTAAGGCCTTGAAATACGACTCCACGCTATACGACGCCTATCTGCCGATAGGCATTTTCGACTATGCGCTTTCGGAATTGCCGGGCTTCATAAAGTTCTTCGTGGGCAACAAGGACAAGCGAGAGCAGGGGTTGAAGGAGGTCGAACTGGCAGCCGAAAAGGGCTGGCTGACCCGAACTGTGGCCAAAGATGCGCTTGCATGGATGTTGGCTTATCACGGTGACTACGGCAAAGCGCTCAAAATCGCGAGGGAGCTTGTGCAGGAGTATCCTGAAAGCAGGACTTTCAGGTGGACGCTGGTCTATGTGCTCAGGCGCACAGGACGGTGGAAAGAGGCACTGGATGTCTATAACGAGCTGTTTTACCTGATCGCAAGCGATCCAAAGCAGTCAGACTACAACATAGCCGTCATTCTGTATTGGATAACCAAAGGCAACTATTACCAGCGCCATTGGAGCGAAACGATCTATTACGGCCTGTCGGCCGAGTTTATGCTTCAGAGGTGCGATCCGAATTTGCCCGGCGTCAAATACATGCGGAAACGGGTCAAGGTTTACATCGACCTTGCCAGAAAGCGTGTGCAGATGGAGAAAGAGTCGGACGAAAAGCTGCCGGTCAGCCTGCGCGGGTTGAAAGACAACGGCAAGGAATGAATTTCACTTCTTGCCTGCGGTCAGGATGGCGAACCCACCGGCGAGCGAAATGATGTAAGCGGTCAGTCCGTAGAGCACTCCGACCGTGAAACCGGCCTCATCGGGCATTAAATGTGCTATTTTCGACAGAAACAGCATGAAACTGCCCTCCCTCACCCCTATCCCACCTATCGAGATCGGCATGATCATTATGAAGTTTATCGTGGGCACATAAACAAGTGCCTGTGTTATCGGGATTTTGTAACCTATCGCCCATGCGCATATCACCGCATCGATGACGAGTGCGCCCTGAGACAGAAATGTCATCAACACGGCTTTCAATATCGCAGACGGATGGTTCCTGTATTCGTAGAAAGCCTGATAGAGCGACATGATTCTGGAACCGTAAGGGATTTTTTCGCTGATTTTTCCTATCAAATTGTGGACCGGGGGAACCATCAGCAGGTATGTCGTCCCGGCAATCGCTATCGCTATGCCTACAGCAATGTATTTGTAGCTTGACGGCGCCTTTATGCCGAGCGGAATGCCCATCATGACGATCAGAAGCAGCCCGATGAAGCTCGTTATGCGGTCTATCGCCACAGATGCTATGGCTTCGGATACACGCGAAGTCGAGCGAGACAGAAAGAAAGCGCGCATCACATCAAGCCCTGCACCGGACGGCAACACATTGCCCATGAATATGCTTGCGAGAAATGACTGCAGCAGTGCCGTCAGGGAGACTCTGATGCCCCGTGCAGCTATCAAAATCTGCCATCTAATGGTGGAAAACAGAACAAAGAAAAAGTATGCAGTGACCGCAATGGAAAACCTTAAGAGGTTTACCGACTTCAGGATATCCCATGTGGCTTTGAAATCGATCTTTCTGAGGACGAAATAAAGTATTACGAGGCCGACGATTATCCTGACGGCCAGCTCTAACTTCTTTCTCAAATCTTTTCCTCTACGGGTTCGATGAATTCGGGCACAAGTCCATCGGGCGTGCCTGAGATCAGAAGTCGCACAACGGTCTGGTCGGAATACAGGTCAAGCAACCCTTCGGGATCGTTTATCAACCGCCCAGTCATGACCTCTCTTATGGCACCGATGGGTATGTTTTCAAACAGGACTTTGACGATGAACCCGACCTTGCCGAGCCGCTCCACATCCTGGAGCAACTTCTGCTCCTTCAAGGGGTTTTCCGTTATGACGATGTCGGCGGAAATACCCTCACTTTCGGCATTTGAGTGGGTCTTGTAGTAGAATTCCACCTCCTCGGCCAGCTCAGGGATGGCGGATTTCTCCATGCTGAATCCTGACGCCAGTTTGTGCCCGCCGTAGTCGATGAACAAGTGGGAGACCGAGTTGAGCAGGTCGAGAGAATTATGGCCGTGCGGCGCCCTCACTTCTGCGACCACCGTGCCATCCTCTTTCCTGCCAAGCACGATGGTGGGCACCTTATAGGCATCTTTGAGCCTTGAAGAAAGATAGCCGAGGTATTGCGGCGGCACATCGCCCATGTCGATGAGGATGTATTTCCTGACCCTCTTGATCTCCGAAAGCGCTCTTTCCAGCAGTTCTTCTGCAGTCTTCGTCCACGCCTCCATCTCGGCCATAAGGTTCTTGATTATCTCCTCGGCCTCAACATCGTCCTCTGTCATGAGGAGTTCGACGCCGGTGTTGATCCAATCCTTGCTCTTGCCAGCCGATACGATTGAGATCAGGTTCTCGATCGCCGGTCTCGTCTTGTTGATCCTCTCGTAAGCCCTGATAAACGGTAGGGAAATGCGGTCAAAAACCTCTTTGCCCTTGTCAACAAGGGCTTTGTTCTCGTTCCAGAGCGGCACCCTGTCGGCTATCGTGCCAATAAGGGCGTAAACAAGAAGTTCCGGGGCCTCTCTCTCGATATCAAGATGGCTCCATCCAAGCTTGTATCGCGAAAGTCCCCAAGCTATCTTGAACGCCACCCCCACGCCTGCGAGATACTTGAATGAGCCACTCTCAGGAAGCTTGGGATTGACAAGCACTACCTCTCCGTCCTCATAGTTGATGTAGGGCGGGATTTCGTGATGGTCCGTTATGATTACATCTATGCCGAGCTCCCTCTGTGCCCTCACCGCTTCATCGTAAGTTGAAGTGCCTGAATCCACTGTGACGACGAGGGAAAAGCCGCGCTTTTTGATCTCCTGCAACCTGCCGAAATGCAATCCATGCCCCTCTTTCGACTTGGCTGGTATGAAATAATCCACGACACCACCAAGAAGTTTGATGGTTTTCAGCATAACGGCCACCGATGTTGAGCCATCGGCATCTTCATGTCCCCAAACAAGGATGGGTTCTTTCTTACCTATTGCACTGAGCAGGCGCTCAAGCGCCTGCCTCATGTTCGGTATTGTTTCTGGAATTGTTATATCTTCGTAATTTGGGTTAAATGTGAGACTTGCGAGTTCAAGGTTTGTAACCCCACGCTCAACCATGAGGTTTGCAAGCCTCTCATCGATGTCAAATTCCTCCGCTATCTGTGCTGCAAGACTCTTCTCCATATCGACTACACTCCTTTTGGTTATGAAATTCGGCCAGATACACTATCTTTTAACCCGAAGTTCCAGCACACCATAATCTACATCGTTCCGAACCCAGGCCCACACCTTGTCTTGAGGTGCGCCGAGCTTCACAAGATATGACTTCACAGCAAGTGCCTGTTCTGCACGAACATCATTGAGTTTTGAGTCGCTCTCCTGAAAAATTAGGACAAGCAGCTCCTTGAACGGAGCTTTGTTTATCTCATCCCATGCCTGTTTGATCAGTTCCTTGCCCCTCTCGCTCAAAGTGGAGCTGTCGTCCTCAAACAGCATTGCGACCGGTATTGAAATGTTGCCCCCCTCCAACATCAACGAAAATGCATCCTGAGAAACGGTATCTTCGGTCGGAACGGTCTCACTTGTGTCAGGTTTGGTCACGGACAGCTCCAGCTCTTTCTTTTTGCACTTCTCCCGTTCCGACTGCAACAAAGCCATGAGCGATTGATTTTCGCTCTCAAGTTCTGAAACTGCAAATTTCAAGGGCCTAAAAACGACAAAATAGAAATACACTCCAAACGCAACGAACACAAAAAACAGAATTGTTATCATCACACTGTAGATCTTTCGGAGCATTGCTTGAAATTATAATTTCTGGTTCCACCGTTTGTCAAAGCAAACCGTTACAAATGATGAATTTTCGCATGATAAAGGATTAACACGAAAGAATGTTAACCCAAAA
This sequence comes from Caldifarciminota bacterium, assembly GCA_015489175.1. Lineage (GTDB taxonomy): Bacteria > Hydrothermota > Hydrothermia > B15-G9 > B15-G9 > WGAI01. Next base: position 9,972 of record WGAI01000029.1, read on the forward strand.
TCCCTTCTCTATCTTCACCGGATTTAAGGGTGATGCCCCGACGGGTGTCGGCAATGAAATCAAGCAACATCTTGATGTCGTCGTTCATCGGAAGTTCGGCCTTTATCTTCTCAATGGCGTTTGGCAGCGATAAGCCCGAACGATACAGGATTTTGTAAGCCCGTTTCAGGATTTTGATGCGCTCGGATGTGAATTTGTTTCTGCGGAGCCCGACGATGTTCAGTCCGACAATGCGCGCCGGCATGCCGTTCGCCATGAAGAACGGCGGGATGTCTTTAACCACCTTGCTCAATCCGCCCACGATCGAGTATGAGCCTATGCGGACAAACTGGTGAATCCCGACGAGCCCGGAGATGAAAGCCCGATCGTGCACCTCAACGAACCCGGCGAGCTGAGCCTCATTGACGACTATGACATGGTTGCCAACCCTGACATTGTGGGCAAAATGTGTGTATGCCATCAGGTAGTTGTTGTCGCCTATCTCTGTAACTTCGCCCTCACCTGTCGCGCGGTGTATAGTGACGAACTCGCGGATGACATTGTTTTTCCCTATTTTCACATAGCTAACCTCGCCCTTGAAAGAGAGATCCTGCGGCGGCAACCCGATAGCGGCTCCATGATAGATGACGGTGTTTTCTCCGATTTCCGTGTGTCCTTCTATCCTCACGGATGTGCCCACATGGACGCCCCTATGCAGATGCACATTGCCTCCGACAAAGGCGAATGCCTCGATCTCCACATCATCTTCGATGATCGCAGACTTATCGACCACTGCAAGTGGATGTATTTTATGCCCCATCTCTCACTTCCTTTTGCATGCTTCAGTCACGGCAATGCCCACCACAATGCCTATGACTATGCCTATCAATCCAGTTTGAATGAGCAGGAAGGTCAAAACACCGGCAACAATCCCGATGTATGGGCAATATTTACGCATTTCATGTCCCTCATAGATTATTCCTCGGCGAAATCTTTGAGAACATCGCCGAATTTTTCCCTGATTTGACGCAATGCCCGGTCTTTGAGCTGCCTCACCCGTTCCCTCGATATGCCGAGTTCTCGGCCGATGTCCTCAAGCGTTCTCGGCCGTCCGTCGATAAGGCCGAAATATTGTTCGATCACATACCTATCGCGCGGTTTGAGGATCTTAAGCGCCTCCATAACCTTCTCGCGCCGTTCCCTGACCTCGTAGCTCTTTTCCGGAGACGGTAATGCGTCCTGATCAAGAATGTCGGCAAGCGTCTGCTTGTCGCTGTCGGGATAAACAGGCTGGTCAATGGATATTTCTTTGATCGCAAGCTCCTGCGCCTCCTTGATTTCCTTCTCCGATACATTCAACTCGCGTGCAATTTCCTCGACGGTGGGCGCCTCACCGCTGCGATGCATCAGTTCGCTTTCTGCCTCTTTGACCTTCTTGAGTTTTGACAGGCTGTCGGCTGAGATGCGAATCAGGCGCGATTGCTCGTTGAGGGCCTTCATTATCGCCTGACGGATCCACCATATCGCGTATGACAGAAATCTGACCTTCCGATTGGGGTCGAATCGCTCAAGTGCCCTGAGCAAACCCATGTTACCTTCGTTTATCAGATCACCGAGAGGAACACCATACCCCTGATATTTCTTCGCCACGCTCACAACAAAACGGAGATGCGAATAGATAAGCTTTTCCCTCGCTTCCTTATCGCCGGCTTTAGCCCGTTTGATAAGTTCGCGTTCTTCCTCTTCGGTCAGCAGAGGGATCTCACCTATCTCCTTGAGGTAGATCTCAAGCGATTTTTCGTCTATGTTGAGTGCAGCCATTAACTCCGCTCAAGCAGTTTTTTATAGTTGTCCTGTGGATACACATCGAGTGCCGCGATCCACTCGGACAATTTTTTGACCCTTTCTGACGGGTCATCCGGCATTGTAAACGGTCTGCCACGACCGTCAAGGATGATACCGACAACTCCTCCCTCAACTTCGGTTTCAAGCCGTTTACCTTTGCCCTCACCGACATCAAATCCCTTTTCAGGCTCGATGATGGCTTTTGCCTTCTCGCCCACGCCGAGCGGAATCCTTGCCATCTGACCAAACATGAGTGTGCCGTCCCAGAGCACCTTACCGTCTTTTTCGATCTTTATCTTTGCGACGGGTTTGCCCGGTTTTGTCACGCCCTTGGGAGCTATCGCATGGCCGAGCCTGATCAAGCAATCCCTGTCAAACACCTCCAGAGCAGCCTTTTCGCACGAATTCGCATCCTCTTCCCTGATCCAGTCGGCCGCTTTACCCTCCTCGTAAGATTTCGGCACATTGGCGAGAACGCCGAGATGAGGCATCATGAAGATCGAATCAACCGTAAGCATCGTCACGCCTTCGGGCTGGAATGCATCCAGCATCATCAAAGCCGACTGGACGCGGCGCGGCGCATGTGACAGGGCACCACCTGATCCGATGACGAGATCGAGCGCCATCATGTCAACGAGCGTCTCACCGGAAAGCTTCTGCTCAAAGGCTTCCGATATGGTTCTTTCCTGCTGAACGCCTTTTAGCCCGACCGCCATTGTCTTGTGATGCCTTAGAGCGAGCCGCAAGGCTTCGCGCGCTATCGCCTGCTCGATGATGAGCTCTTCCAGAGTCTGAGGTATGGTCGTCGGACGAATCATCTTGTTGCGTATGCGATTGCGAAGGTCTGAGATGTCGATCTTGAACGGCACCCACCTCAGGATGTTCTCAATCCCTGCCTCGACCATCACATTTGATATGGAGTAGCTCATGCCGAGGTTGGCTGAGACTGTCCTGTTGAATATGCCCTGAAAGACCGAGAACACATCCGTCGTGGCGCCTCCGATATCGACGCCGATTACTTGTATGTTGAACTGGCGCGCAACCTTTTCCACGAGGAATCCGACCGCACCGGGCGTTGGCATTATCGGCACATCCGTCCATGTCATCAGCTTTTTGTAGCCCGGCGCATGCTGCATGACATGCTCCATGAACAGCTCGTGAATCTTATCGCGTGCCGGCCCAAGGTTCTCCCTTTCGAGAACCGGGCGGATATTATCGACGATGTAAAGGGCGACTTTATCGCCGAGAATTTTTTTGATTTCTTCCCTTGCGTCTTTGTTGCCCGCATAGATGACGGGCAGTTTGTAAGTTGTTCCAAATCTGGGTCTTGGGTCTGCGGCGGCGATGAGCTCGGCGAGCTCAATGACATGCTTCTTGGTGCCACCGTCAACGCCACCTGCAAGCAAGATCATGTCAGGTCTAAGCCTTCTGATCAGCTCAACGCGCTCGTGTGGCATGCGGCCATCGTTGGAAGCTATAACTTCCATCACAATAGCGCCTGCGCCCAACGCTGCGCGCGCAGCACTCTCGGCTGTCATGGCCTTCACGACACCGGCTACCAGCATCTGAAGTCCGCCGCCAGCCGACGAGGTGGATACATAGATGTCAACGCCTTCTTTATCGCTTTTGTGAGGCTTTACGAGCTTCTCACCTTCAAGGAACTTTTTACCGGTAAGCTCCTCCACCTCTCTAAATGCGTTTAATACGCCTCTGGTAACATCTTCAAATGGCGCCTCGACGGTTGTTGGCGCCTCGCCGCGCGCTATCAACCTGTAACCTTCTTCCTTCTTCTCTATCAAAATCGCTTTTGTAGTTGTTGAACCACAATCTGTTGCAATAACGCTCCGAATACCCGAATTTTTGCTCATCCTTAAGGCCTCCGTTTCAATTTAGGCAAATATTTTAAAACCTATGTAATAAAAACTCAAAATCTTTGGGGCTATTTGCCGTTTAATCTCTAATAAAAATCCCCCCTTTCGGGGGGGACACTTGACAGTAGCCCATTCAACAAGAGGTGAAAAAATAAACCTCACAATGTTTTTTAGTTCTAAAACTAAAAAATATCAAATTGCCCACATTGCAAGCCCCAAATATGTCAACACATCCAATTGAAACCAAATGTCTTATCGAAGTTGCAGATGACATCAAAGATCGCTTGATGGCGATTATCCATACTGAATTTGTCCCGTCTGTTTTGCATGTTCTTCCGTGGCCGAGCATCCCGAAGATAGAACCTTCACAGCGTCGTTGAGAGGATGTGGTCAAGGTCGTAGTAGAGCTCATTTGGAGACGGTTTCGGATCATCGTCAAATTCCTTAGCTATAACGGCATAGATTGGTATTTTCCCCTGTGTGTCGAACTCCTCGGCCTTTCGCTTAAGTCTGCCCATAACCCGTTTACCAATGACTTTTTGCCACTTGCATTCAACAAAAAATATCTCATTCTGCGTGAAGGCCACGATATCGATCTCAATTGCCCCTTTACGCCACCATCTTCCAATCCTTGTGAACGGCCTGCCGAGCATAAGGATAAGGTTCTCTCTCACAAAATCTTCAAATCTGCGTCCCAGAAATGCATTCAGCCTGTTTCGGCTCAGCCTGTAAGTCCCAAGCTCAATTCCGTCTCTGTTCGGGTAAACAAAATTGAACCAGAAATCAATCATCGGATCAGAGATGCGATAGATTTTCAACCGTTTTTTTGCTCCGATAGGTGTTTCCCCCACCAAAAAGTTCGTAACAACGAGTTTTTCAAGGTATGGATACACCTTTCTGGTATCAATTCCGACGAAGTTTGCTATCTGATTTGGTGTGGTATTGCCGAGCGCCACAGCGTTGAGTATGCTGAAATATGTCCGCATCTCCTTAAATTCCTGACTTAAAATGAAATATGGTTCTCGATAGAAGTAGCCATATCGAGAGAGAAATTCCATCTCCAGGAATTTCATAACATCTAAATAATCAGCGGCTTTTAGCAGATATTCGGGAATTCCTCCTATGACCATGTAAGTGATGAGCTTATCTTCCTCCGACATGTTCAGGAATTCGGCGCTATGCCTCACAGACATGGGATAGATGAGCATATCCCTTGTCCTTCGTCCATAAAGGGGCGCTCTGACACTCAAAACTTCGTCCAGCATGATGGAAAGGAGCGAACCGGATGTTATCAGAAGCGCCTGAGAGTGCGAAAGGTGGTTATCCCAGAAGGACTGAAATGCCGTTGCGAAATCTTTTGAATTTTTCAGGAGATACGAGAACTCATCGAGTGCGATGAAAAATTTTCGGTTGTGTTGGATGTGTTTGCCAATGTAGTCCCAGAACACTCGCCACGAATCGAAAGAAAGCCTTTTGAGGACATCATCTCTGAAGAATTCTGCAAACTTCACCTTCAACTCGTTCATCTGTGTATGAGGCGAAGCGTTATCCGCAGTGTAGAAAACACCGTCTTTGCCCTTGATAAACTCAGCTATAAGGCGGGTCTTACCTATCCTTCTCCTGCCATAGATAACCACGAACCCCGCCCTATCCCTTGCCCATTCACTTTCAAGGGCTTCAAGCTCCTCTTTTCGGTTGATAAACCTAATCATGATTAGACTAATCTAAATTAGATTTATGTGGATGTCAATAGGTAGTCTTCCCTGCCGTCGGATGGGGCTAAACATCTACAGTTAAGGGATGTGTGCAGTTCATTTGATGGTTCACTAACTTCTAAACAGTCGCATCTGAGGCTTAAGGGGTCACACCTTCGGCGTGAGCTTAAAGCCGCCCGCCGGGTAGGAAATTTTGCCAAGAACGACAGGTCTGGAAGCACCTGTTGCAGCAGGCACATTGCCAGCCATACCGTTAAAAGTCAGATAACCTATAATCGCGAAAGCGACGGCCTCCCTCGCTTTCGGTTCAATTCCCAACATAGAAAGAGGGTAAACGGGTATGGGAAAAAGTTTGTCGCGCAGCATCTGCATTAAAACCGGGTTCTCAGCACCTCCGCCTCCGACATAAATCTCGTCAAGACCAAGAGGAACAACAAATTTTTGATAGGCATCTGCGATGGACTCTGCGGTGAATGCCGTCAGGGTGGCGATGACATCTTCAGGTCTAAGTTTCCAGATCTCAGGCGGTAAGTTGTCCAGATTGAATTCCTCCCTGCCGGTTGATTTCGGGGGTCTCATGTCGAAATAATCGTTGCGCATCAACATGTTAAGTATGTCACGATTGACTTTCCCTTTCGCGGCTATCATGCCGTCCACATCGTATTCTCTTCCAAAAAGACGCATCATCGCATTGTCGATCAGCGTGTTGCCCGGACCGGTGTCGAACGCCACAACATCATCTACGGATGCGTTTGCCGGTATAAATGTCAGGTTCGATATTCCGCCTATGTTGTGAATTGCTCTGGAACGCGTCTCGCTGCGAAACAGGATGTAATCGGCCATGGGGACAAGAGGCGCTCCCTCTCCGCCAGCTGCAATGTCGGCTGGCCTGAAGTCCGAAACGACAGGAACGCCGAGCTCAAGCGCCATGAAAGAAGGTTCTCCAAGCTGCAAAGTCGATGGAGTAACCCCATGCCGATGTGTCCTCATGGGAATGTGATAAACCGTTTGACCGTGATTAGCAATCAGTTGAGGCTTCAACCCGCTATCCTCCGCAAATTTACGGGCAGCTTCCGCGTAAAATTTTCCCAGCTCGAAATTCAATTCACAGATCATCCTGACATCCGAGGAATTCGGCGACATCGCTGAGTTTACCTTGCTCCTGAGCGTCTTGGGAAAAGGATAACTACCGAAAAACAAAAGTTTTACATCCAGATCGTAGCCATCCCCTTCAATCTCCACGATAGCACCGTCAGCCGAATCGACCGAGGTACCCGACATCATGCCAAGCACTTTCATTGGACTGCCACCCTTTTTCCGGTTGGAATGAGAAGCACTCGCCCCTCGTGAAGGCGATCCGTTGTCAAGCCGTTGATACGCTTGATCTCCTTGACGGACACGCCAAATTTACTCGCAATATCTTCAATGTTATCGCCTCTCTTGACCACATAAGTCGTATGACCATCAAATTCATCACTGTATTTGGTGCCTACATTTTCAGAAGGCTTGGGTTGAGGCGTCGAGAGGTCAATAGCAAACGCTTCGCTTTGCTGCATGAGGTTGTCGCGCAAATACTTGGCATTCAACATCGGCAGATACAATGTGATCGTATCTCCTTTACAAACCCTATCGCTCGTGAACTGAGGATTATATCTGCGAAATGCAAATCTCGATAGCCCGGCCATTGCGGAAAGCTGAGAGATGGTCATATCTTTCTCCATTTTCAGCGGGATGGCGACAAGGGTATCGGTTCGATCGTTCAGCTCAACGGTATCGAATTCAGTAACCCTATAGACATCAGGCGAATGGAGAATTTTAAGGATTGCGAAGAAGCGCGGCACATAATTGCGGGTCTCGGTTGGAAGCTCATCTTTTATATCCCAGAATGTCACTCTCTGTCCGCCGTGTGTCTTTCGATATTCTTTGACCAGTTTTTCGATGCGCGCTTCGCCGACATTGTAAGCTGCTACAACCAGCGACCAATCGCTAAATCTTTCGTAAAGGTTGGAGATGTAATCTGCGGCGGCCGCAGCGGATTTAAGTATGTCGCGCCTTTCATCTAAGTTGTATTTGACTTTCAACCCCAGATTGTTTGCGGTTCCGGGCATGAACTGCCAGATGCCCGCCGCTCCTTTGCTCGAGAACAATTCGGGGTTATAACCGCTTTCGATTATGGGCAAAAATATAAAGTCCAATGGGATGCTGCGCTCCCTGAACACCGGAATTATCACGGATGCATTCTGAATAGCCCGTTTAACACCCTGAACGAGGCCGTATCTTCGGTCTTTCAGATACATGTCTATGAACGAATCGATATCCGTTTCGTTATAGTCTGCTGCGATAGACGTGCCCGAACTGTAAAAATTGTGCTCTATCAGCCAATCGGAGATCGTCTCACGGGGATAAATGCCGCGTGGCCTGAGATCTGGAAGGATTAACGAGAGGGATGTGTCAGCGCGTAACGGCACATCAAGGTCCTCATCGGAGAACTCTTTGCTATCATCCACTACCAGAGGCAATTCCGATGAATTGGCTTTGGTCTGGTGCGAGAAACTGGCACACGATATGGTCAGCACCGTACCGATCGACATGAATGCGATGAATTGTTTCACCCTTCTTACTATTATGTTTCCTTTCATACTATTCCGTCCTGTTTGCTAAATAGTTTAAATTCAGTTATATGCGTTAAAGCTTATAGCCTATTTTTCTTAGAAATGATTTCCTTTGCTCCTGATCTTCCTCTTTCTCAAAATCGACAGGAGGAAAGCCGTCCACGACTCCGATAACCGCTCTGCCCTGCTCCGTCTTCGCCACGATAACCTCCATCGGGTTGGCTGAGGCGGCAAATATGTTCACCACTTCCTGGACCGATTTGATGGCATTCAACACATTTATCGGGAAAGCATCTTTCATCAACACGATAAAAAAGTGGCCAGCCCCCACTTTCATGGCATTCTTTTTGGCGAGCTCGATGAGCTCCTCGTCGTTGCCTGAATATCTCACAAGTCTAGGCCCGGACGCCTCACAAAAGGCAAGTCCGAACTTAATTCCGGGCACAGATGTGACAATGGCCTCGTGTAAATCCTCAACAGTCTTAATAAAATGGGATTGTCCAAGAATTGCGTTGATTTCTTCGCTTTTTTCAATCTTGACAACCTCGAACTCCAGCATGGTTAACCTCCTGTGTTTGTCCCCTTCGAAGTGAAGGTGTGAATACTACCGATTTACCTCCATTTAGTCAAGTTAACTGAATATGCGGCATGGTTGAGAGGCTTTTTATCGATGTGGATTATGCGTGGTTCCCCTAACTTTTGCATGTCGTTCGTGGGTCGTTCATAATTTCCCGCCATTCGAAAAAGGCATGCAAGGGAGGTATGGAATGACTATCAAGGAATTTCAGGACATCATCTATCGCACATATTACGAAAAGGATTCGCAACGAGGCGTCCTTGAAGGATTTAGATGGCTCGTTGAAGAAGTCGGGGAGCTGGCAAAAGCCATCAGGAAAAACGACAGGGAAAACCTGGTTGTAGAATTCAGCGATGTGCTCGCATGGCTTTTCTCAATAGCCAACATGATGGGGATAGATATGGAAGAAGCGGCTTCACGATATGCAAATGGCTGTCCCAAATGCGGTAACATACCATGCACATGCGAAAAGGAACCGACAATCGACGAGCTCATCAAACCGAAGATATAAATCAGCCCAATTCTTTTATCCTTTTTATCAACGCAGTGGTGGAGTAACCGTCCTTGAACGGTGCAAGAACGAGTTTTCCGCCGTGTTCCTCAACAATATCCCTACCAACGACATCCTCAGGTCTGTAATCGCCCCCCTTCACAAGCACATCCGGAATAACCTCCCTTATCAGCTCGAAAGGAGTATCTTCGCCAAAACCGACCACATAATCGACAACCTCCAGCGATGCAAGGACATAAGCTCTATCTTCAAATCGGTTTATCGGGCGGGTCGGGCCCTTCAATCTGCGGACGGAATCGTCCGTGTTGAGGCCTATTATCAGGATGTCGCCAAGTGACCTTGCAAATTCAAGATACTCCACATGACCGCGATGGATGATGTCGAAACACCCGTTTGTGAAGACTATTTTAACTCCTCTCTCATGGAGCTCCTTTGACAGCTTTTGGGCATATTCACGACTTACTATCTTGTCAATAGCTCTCCGCGGCATATCGCCCTCCGTTCGAGTGACAAGTTTAATGCACGGGCACAAGCAACTAAACACAGCTTTACGGAGCCGTTATATTGCATTACCCTGAAAATATCACAGGAGGAACAACATGGATATGGGGATTAAGGGCAAAACTGCAATTGTGACGGCAGCTTCGAAGGGCATAGGTTTTGCCATCGCCAACAGGTTATATTCGGAGGGCGCCAAACTTGCGATTTGCAGCCGCAGTGGGGAAAACATATCAGCGGCTGCTCGTAAGATAAGCGATAAGGGCGACATCCTCGCACTGCCCTGCGATGTCACGGATTACAGTTCTATAAAGGATTTTGTCAGCCGTGTGCGATCGGAGCTCGGCCCGATTTCGATACTTGTGAACAACGCAGGTGGCCCACCCGCCGGTTATTTCGAGGATTTTGACGATGAGGCATGGCTGAGAGCCTTCGAGCTTAACTTTCTGAGCGCTGTAAGAGCGATACGCGAGGTGCTGCCGGATATGAAAGCAAATCATTGGGGCAGAATTGTTAACATGACATCAGTCTCGGTAAAGCAGCCGATAGATAACCTCATACTCTCGAATTCCATTCGATTGGCACTCATTGGGATGGCCAAAACCCTGTCAAACCAGCTCGCACCTCTTGGAATAACTATCAACAACATCGCTACCGGATTGACTAAGACGCAGAGGATCGAGAACCTTGCGATGCGGAAATCTACCGAGACCGGAATCCCGATAGACGATGTGCTCAAAAATATGGTGTCCGATGTACCGATGAAACGGTTTGCCCGGCCGGTCGAGATAGCAGATGCAGTTTTGTTCCTTGTATCTGAAATAGCATCATACATAACAGGAATCACATTACAGGTTGATGGCGGATATGTAAAATTCGTGCTGTGATGTGGCGATAAAAAGGCTTTAATGTTGGCTCATGGTCTCATCCTTCGGTACAGAGTTACATTGAATTCCACAAACTCCTCTAAATTTTGATGACTGTTTCTTTCAGGCCACATATATAACTGACATCGCCATTGTGAGCTTTGCAGTTTTGGGGGAGGTGTTATTTGCAAGCATTTAACTCATGCAGTTGAAGCTGCTCAAAAAACTGGTTTTAACAAACGAAAGGGATGGCTTTAAGCTTCCCACAAGTTGACAAAGGAATTTGCCTCATCACTGAGGCGCAA
>WGAI01000030.1 GCA_015489175.1 Caldifarciminota bacterium
CGTTTCCCCACCAATGCATGATCTGCCGCCCGCCGACCGTGTCGGTTCTGCCCTCCACAAAAAGGTGAGTGTCGGGCGGCTGGTTGGCGACAGGGTTGGGTTGTGGGACCTTAATACAGCCTGAAATCATGACCAAAAATGGCAGAACTATCGCTAACTTTTTCATTTTCCCCTCCATCATTTGATAACCAGGAACCTTCCCCTCTGGATATGTCCGCTGTCAAGGTCTTTGACGACAAAAATATACAACCCTGTGGCGATCTCCTGATTTTTGTCCGTGATCAGGTTCCATGGCTCCTCGCCAGTGACATCGCTGTGGTGTTCGATAGTTTTGACAAGGTCTCCAGCAAGGTTGTAGATGTAAATCCTGCAATTTTTCGGCAGGTTGTAAAATCGAATCATCCTGCCGTAAACATCGTCCTTGTCCCAGACAGCTTTGAGTTTGTATGGATTGGGATAGACGCCAACCCTGACATCCGGCGATGCAGCAGGCGGCGTTCCCGGCACCACCTGAGCCTCGTTGACCCGTTTCGAGCTCTCAAGGCTCTCAAGTCCCAGCTCCGGATTGCCTCTGTCGTAAGATGTTATGGCATAAGCGTATGTGAAACCGTCCCGAACGCCAATATCTTCGAATTTATACCACGCAAATGTGTCGTTCTCAAATCCGTGAGGTGGCGGAACCGTATCCGGCAATCCTGTGTTAAATCCAAGAGTGTCAGGTATATCGAACTGTGCGATCATGACCCAATTGGTGTCGTCGGCTGACCTGCGATAAATTCGATAGCCCTCAAAATCCTCCTGATGCGTATTCGGATCCGGCACATGTTCGGGAGAGCTGTCCCAGTAGAGGATAACCCTATGGCTGTCAGGCATGCAGACAAGTCTTGGAGACGGAGGAGGCGCTGGCAGGATGTAATTTGCATCGTAAGCCCGCTGTGCCCAGCTGGCGTTCGTGTAAAGGTGAGGCGTGTTCTCACCGCCTACAAAGGCGAAAACTACAGTCAGCGAGTCGCCGTAGTTCAGGCTCGGAATTGGGCCGAAGGAGATCATCGGTATTGGGTCAGGATAGCCGTGAATGGAGACATACTCATCATCGACATCTGGATCCCGTTCGCCGTTGGCCATTAGAGCGTAACGCATTATGTCGTCAACACTTCCAGCCATGTCCTGCCATGCCCACCAGTTGAACGAGATCGTGTCCGGCTGAATCGGCTGGCCGTTGAGTTTCACGCCAAGCAGCTTTATCCCACCAGTTGTGAAGTCGGCGAGTGTGTCAGTTCCATCGTTGTGTTCATAGACCATGTGAAGCGTGTCGTCGTAAAAGAGACGCTTGTGCTGAAACATCGCAGCCGTGTTGAACTGATCGCCCCAGTATTCGCGGTTGGCAGTGACAAGTTCGGCATACATGCCGATGTAAACCCCTTGTATGGCCGTCCTGTCACTTCGGTCGTTTATTATCGTGAAGCTGATTATCACGAAATCATCGGCGTAAGAATAGCTCCACGCATAGCTCCTCTGAATGACCTTAAGTCCTAACGGGGTATGATGTATAACAGGGTGGATGTAGTCGTAATAGGTCGCTATGTAATCCTGTTCGGAGACCGCATCCGGCGTGTAGGCGGGAGAGGTCAGGAGCGTGGAGCGCTCGATAATCGTGTCATCGATCGCCTCGGTTGGATAAAACTCGAAGCCCTCTGAACCGGCAGAAGCCCCTGTGGCATCGACAACGCCTGTTGTCACAAGTGTGTCGCCGTTGACTGTGATGCCACCTACCCACAGACCAGCGCGATAAAGATGCTCCGTTTTGGAATGGATTGGGTATTCGAAAGAGGGGAGTGGTTGCCTGTTGATGGATACCCTGAACCCGTTGCCGATCATGCCGAAATTGGTAACCGTCAATGCGATGTTGCCGATATTGGTGTATTTGGTGGCCTGAGTAATGCCACTTACCGCCACTGGATACAAAAACAAAGCGAAAATTAAGCCGGGTATAAATCGCCTTTTCATCATCTTAACCTCGCATCTATCAATGGAATTAGCATCTGAGCATTATAACGGGTTGAAAATTTACGCGCAAGAAAACGAACGCATCGCCTGACACACGGCCTCTGCGGCTCAGCTCAATTTGTCCCCGCTCTGCTCCTTCTTGAACTTCACGAACGGGTAAACTATTGAGATGTAGATGACCACCAAGATGAACACAACGAACCAGAGCCAGAAGTTGAGCTTAAGGATGCCCACAAGGATTGTCCATATCCCCAAAAGCACAAATGCCCAGCCTGCAAGGCGATGTGTTGAGCGCCACACGCTGTCGGATGCGAGCGTCCACGGCGTGCGCACGCCCACAAAAAAGTTGCGCTTGATAGTGGGGAGATAATTGCCTATCAGGATGAACATGATGCCTATGCCGATGTAGAGCACAGCGGTGTCGAGCTTATTCGAGTTGGTTTTTATCAACCATGCAAAAGCTATCTGGAAGAACAGCATGAACGCTGCAATGATGTCGAGAGTGGCGTCGATTGCCTTCCTTGAGCGTTTCACATTCTCACGAAAGGGATCGATCTTCTCGAGATAGATCAGGAGAAGCCCGACGACAAGGATTACGAGCGGGAACAGCAAGGTGCCCATGAACTTGCTGCCATACCCGTC
>WGAI01000031.1 GCA_015489175.1 Caldifarciminota bacterium
ATAGTTCTGCCATTTTTGGTCATGATTTCAGGCTGTATTAAGGTCCCACAACCCAACCCTGTCGCCAACCAGCCGCCCGACACTCACCTTTTTGTGGAGGGCAGAACCGACACGGTCGGCGGGCGGCAGATCATGCATTGGTGGGGAAACGACCCGGACGGCTACATCGTGGGCTACTACATCAAGATCGACACATCCGACTGGGTATGGACCACATCCAACGAAAGCCTGATCATCTTCCATTCCGAAAGCACGGTTATCGAGCACAGATTTCAGGCGAAAGCCGTTGACAATGAGGGCGCTGAAGACCCCACTCCTGCGACTGTTGTCATTCCGACCATAAACACGCCACCACGAATAGCCTTCGCTTACAACAGCCTGCCACAGGATACCACATTCCCGGTGGCGACCTTTTACTGGGAGGCGCACGACGATGATGGGGATCAGACCATTGCAGGTTACATGTGGAAACTGGACACTGACACGACATGGAACATCATCGATGACGGCTCAGTCGGGCACATAACGATCAGGGACATAGAGCCCGGAGAGCGGACATTCACCGTAAAGGCGTTCGACGAGGCGGGCGCAGTTTCGCCCGATTCTGCTACCTACACATGGTATGTGAAACCAGTAAGAGGACACATACTACTGGTTGACGACGAGTCGGGCGATAATGCCGGCAGGTTCTATCGTCGGATCCTCGACAGCCTCGGCCTTGACACGACGCAATATTCCATCTGGCGTGTCGAACACGGGCTGCCATATTCGCCCTACGACATCTCCGCGATCGTCAACGACCTCGGCTTCGATGTCATCATCTGGTATACCGGCAACCTGGACAACCACATAACGGGCGTTCAGGGCGCACTCGCAACATACATCGACAACGGCAAAAAGCTGTTCCTCATAAGCCAGAACATAATTAACCAGAGAAACACATCCAACATGTTTGTAAAGCAATACCTTCATGTCGATACTCTGATTGCCGTGGACAAAAACCTGTTTCCGAGCGGCAATCCTGTTTACCCCGAATCCCTGATCGTGGGCTGCATCGAGGGCTATCCGGACACCCTTTCGGCAACGACGATTGTGCCATACATCGATGCATTTGAGCCCGATTCGATGGCAGATGCAATTTACAGGCTCACAGAGGCCCACGACACGACAGCGCTATGGCCGGGAACGCCTGCCGTCGCCGTGCGGTATCCAAAGGTCGAAAGCGGCAATGCACAGGTTATCTTCTTCTCGCTCCAACTCGATAAGATGGACAAGAGACACAACATCTACGAATTATTCCGACATGTTCTGAGGGACGAATTCGGAACTAAGTAGGTAACTATTCACATTACGATACGAGAGCGTTAAAATTTTGTCATAAACGGAGGTAAATTTATGGCGATGCCAACGACAGAAGAGATTCTGGAGGCTTTGAAAGAGATTTATGACCCTGAGATTCCGGTTAACATCGTTGATCTCGGCCTGATTTACGGCCTTGAGGTGGACGAGGAAAACAAAAAAGTCAAGATAACGATGACACTTACGGCTCCCGGCTGTCCGCTTGCCAATTACCTTGTTGATCTTGTCCGTGCGCGTGTGGGGAGATTTGACGATGTCGAGGATGTTGAAGTTGAGCTGACCTATGAGCCTCCATGGAGCATGGATCGGATCTCCGAAGAAGGCAAAAAGATTTTGAGAATGTATGGCTATGACATCTAAGCGTATCATTCGGGTCGGTGCTGCCCAGATCTCGGCCCCACTCGGCGATGTCGATGGCAATGCAGAGAAGATAATCTCATCGATCTCAAAAGCCGAAGAGCTTGGCCTCGATGTCATTGTTACCCCTGAGCTTGCCTTGCTCGGCTACGGTTCAGGTGACATTTACCTCGACAAGGCGGACGAGAACATCGAGGCGTTCCGCCACATTGTCAACCACACTATAGGTAAAAAGGTGCTCGCTATCATCGGGTTCATGGAAAAAGACAGGCTCGGATTTTTCTACGATTCCGCTGCTGTAGTGCGAGATGGGCAGGTGATGGGTACTTACCGCAAGGTCCAGCTTGTGAATTATCGGCTTTTCGACGAAAAGCGGTATTTCAAACCCGGTTCCGAGCTTCCTGTGTTTGATGCTGAATGGGGCAGGTTCGGCATCCTGATCTGCGAGGATGTTTGGTTCCCTGAGCCGGCGCGAGCGCTAACATTTCGGGGCGCCGACATCATCTTTGTGCTATCCGCATCGCCATACTCAAGAGGCAAACCAGAGGTCTGGCAATCCTTTTTGAAAGAGCGCGCTTATGACAACCTCCTGCCTTTTGTGTTCTCAAACATGGCTGGACTTCACGATGGCGTGAGCTATTGGGGAGGAAGCATGGCGGTGTCAGCATCGGGCAATTTGCTTGGCAGAGGCAAGCTGCTGGAGGAAGATCTGCCGGTGTTCGAGATCGACCTTTCAGAATCAAAAAGGTTGAGGAGGCGCGACATTCGCGTGCGCGAAGTCAGGCGCGAGATTTTGGAGGAACTTCTGCGGGCGCACGAGGAGATGATTCAATCCGGCGAACTGGATTGAATCGATTTAACCGAAATTTATCGATGAAACTTTGACTTTTCCGCGATGAACTGGTGGATGGCGGCAGGGAGTGTAAGCTCCCTGCCGTTTCGTCACCTCCTCAGCCACAGGAACTTCGTTCCCACACCCTCTCCCCCATCGGCGTGCCTGAGCCTTACGATGTAAATCCCGTTCGGGAGTCCTTTTGGCATGTCCACAGATAGCTCATTCATGCCTGTGCGGAGGCGGACATCCCGACTCCTGACAAGGCGGCCATCTATGCGGTAAATAAGGAGCTCTGCATTCTCGCTCTGAGGGGATTGGTAGAAAACTGTTATCCCTCTGTCGGTCAAAGTTGCCATCAATCTCGACGACACCGTCGATCCGCTGTTTTCAATCGGTTCGGAAACATTCTGGCGAGTCGTGTCCTTCAAAATCACTATGCCGCCGTAAGTTGGCCTTTCCCAGAACGACATTGAGCCTATGAAAAACACATCGTCGCTATACCTCAGTATTGGCCCGCCACCCGCGAATTGGTCGAAAACATAGTTGTCCTCATCCGAGCAGTCCCAATGAGAAAACACCCAGTTGTTATCGTAAACTGGAGCGAGGCGACAGATGCCGCTTGAATCGTTCTTGAGCCATGAGATCCAGAAATCCGGCATCATGTATGTCAGTGTCTCCCAAACAGCCTCATTACTCATAGAGTCCACAATGCCCCACATATCCTGAAGGAACACATGTAACAGGAAGTATCCATACTGGTTACTCAAAGGCGTGAAAACCGAGTTGTTCATTGCATACCGAACAGGCACAGATGAAAAGGTGTCTTTCAAGCAAATTGGTGTGTCAAACCCGTTTTCGTCGTAGCGAATCCTGGCCGGCCCTGGACCTGTGAGCAGGTAAGAATTGCCGATCCCGTCCTCAACAAATCCGTTTTGTGATACCCTCACTCCACAGCCGGGATCAAGTCCCACACGCGATGTGTGGAATGCGGAATCGATCAAGGTTACCGCTACAGGATGCGATGAGCAATCAATGCGATACATGTAAACCATGCTGTCAGTTATGCCAAGATACGGGTTTACAAACAGCAAATCCCTTTCCTCATCCCATGCAACCCCAGCGTCAACCGCAGCGGAACCAACGAGCTCCGCGCCGACAGCAGCATAATCGCCCAATTTGATTCTGGTTACCTCGTTCATCCTGCCACCAGCGGCATTATCCTGCTCGAATACCTGAACGCCGCAGCTGTCCGTCCCGAAATTCTCAACAACGAAAGCGAATTCCCCACTTTCTTCATCGCTTTTGTGAAATATGGAGATAGGGGCTCCCGCAAGCTGAACCGTCTGAATCTCAAGCAAACGGCTGGATTCGTCCATCCTGTAAACCCTCAAATAGCCCTCTGCATCGAACGCGACAACCGTTATCACCGTGTCATCCGGATTTTCGGCTCTGGGCTGCCTGCACACAACCATCTTTCCGATGTGCAAGCCGAACACATATCTGGAATCCTGAAATTCCATGTATGGGGGCTGGGTCGAACTTTTCATTGTGTATGCAAAGGTCACACGCCCGTCTATATCACTTTCCACGAATAGGGCCTTTCGCTCACCGTATCTTGCATTCCACGCAGTAAGAGCGGGATCAGAAAATACATCGATATCCGAGATCGAATTTATGTCTGACGCGTCAAAAAGGTAAAACTCAGGGTAGTCACGGGCGCGCACGATGAGGTAAATCAGCGAATCGTCGCCGAGAGCTCGAATTGACATATCCTCAAAGTTGTAGGATGGAAAGAACTGGCTCGCAACCACCTGCGGGTTCTGCAGGTCAGATATGTCTATGACCGCTATCTCGTGTTCCCAATGCGTTGTCACGAAAATTCTGGCTGAATCTTCGATAAGCGCGCCGCCCCACAGACCGTGATTGTAGTGAAAGGCCGAGATCAGATGCAGGCTGTCAGGAAGGAAGCTGATGCTGAAAAGTTTCAGACTATCGCTCTCCATCACAATCAGAACCGTGTCTTGGTAAACATCCAGCATCGTTATTGCCCTGTCGTTTCCCGGGTCGTATGTGAACGCAAGGGACATGTCATGAACATCGTAAATCCTGAGAAGGTCGGCAAAGATCGGAGTCCCCTTCTGAACGGCTATGAAAAGGTAACCTCCTGCATAGGCGAATTTTTCGATGGTGTCCTGCCCGGTGTTGTAGCGCACAGTTGACAGCACCTGCGGATATGTCCAGTCCGAAACATCAACATAGGACGCATAATTGTTGTTAAATACCAGAATTGTGTCATCTGACAGACGCACAAAGCGGTTGTATCCCCTTGAATTTGCGTCTCCAAAGTTGTTAACCAGAGTGTAACTCACGATCCCGCCATTGTCCTCCTTTTGCCACAACATGAACCCAAGATAACTGCCCAGAAAGATCTTCTCATTGTCGAAATAATCGATGGTTGCCGCCGGGCCACCCACACTTGTGTAATAGGTCACATAATTGCCCCATATCGGGGCTGCGACCGCAAACATTATGAACAGCAACGCCTTTGAAAGTTTCATCTTGCCCACCTCCCTTTGATGGCTTTTTCACTGTTTTCATCGCAAATCAACTCATTTCCACATATACTTTGATAGTCTCGCTCATCGATCGCCTCCTTACGGACAAAAATGTATGGTCTCGCTGTTTGAAAATTTGTTTGAAAAAGGCGCCGATTGCCCCGTCCATACCTCAGATGCCCCATGGGATTAGGAAAATCGTGTCCACATCTTCGCGTCATGCGTTCCATTGCCTGTAAGGTATGCCATTGATAGTCAAGATGTTGTATATTGATTGAACGGTCATAGTGATTACTTGATAATTCGTCTCGCCATGAAAGAGTTTGTCCATTTACATGTCCATTCCGATTACAGCGTTCTTGACGGTGCCGCCCGCATATCTCGCCTCGTCGAAAAAGCGGTCGAGTATGGGATGCCAGCGCTTGCGCTCACCGATCACGGCAACATGTTTGGCGCCATCGAGTTCTACAAAGAGGCTATGAAGCACGGGATAAAGCCGATCATCGGCATCGAGGCATACATAACCGATCGGATGAAGGAGAAAACCAAAGGGCAAAAGATACACCACCTCACACTCCTTGCTACCGATAACACTGGCCTGAAAAACCTGATGTATCTATCTACGATGTCGTATCTTGAAGGGTTCTACTACAAGCCGCGGATAGATCGTGAGCTGCTTTCAAAGTATTCCGATGGCCTTGTCGCCCTTTCAGGGTGTCCCAAGGGCGAGGTGCCGTCTGCATTGCTGGATGAAGATTACGATCGCGCCGCCGCAATAGCATCGGAATATGCGGACATCTTTGGAAAGGACAGGTTTTTCCTTGAGATGCAGGAGATCGGAATCGAAGAAAATCGAGTTATAAACGAGGGGATACTCAGGCTTTCCAAAGATCTTGGGCTTGATGTGGTTGCGACCAATGACATCCATTACATCGAGCCTGACGACTGGTTTGTCCACGATGTCATTCTCTGCATACAGACCAAATCCAAGTTGAGCGACACCAACAGGATGAGATACAACACCCACGAGCTCTACTTCAGGTCGGCTGAGGAGATGTATCGGCTGTTTTCCGATGTCCCGCAGGCGCTCAAAAACACATTGAAGATCGCCGAGATGGTTGACATCAAAATTCAGTTGGATTCGAGCAAGGTCAAACTTCCCCAATTCGAGCCGCCACAGGGCTACACCGTTGATGATTACCTGCGCAAACTTGCGTTTGACGGTTTGAAGAAAAAGATGGGTGAAATCCCGCCGCATTACATCGAAAGGCTTGAAAGCGAGCTGGAAATCATAAGCAGGCTCGGCTATTCGGCCTACTTTTTGATCATCTGGGACATCGTCCAGGGTGCCAGAAAAAGGGGCATCGAGGTAGGCCCGGGCAGGGGGTCGGCAGTCGGCTCGCTCGTCCTCTACGCGATCGGCATCTCGGAGGTCGATCCGATCGAGCACAACCTGATTTTTGAGCGTTTTCTGAATCCGGATCGCGTCTCTCCGCCTGATGTTGATATAGATTTCGAGGACATCAGGCGTGATGAGGTCATCGATTACATCAGGAATAGGTTTGGCGACAACAATGTGGCGCAGATCATCACATTCGGCCGAATGCTCGCAAGGGCAGCGGTGCGCGATGTGGCGCGCGTGTTAGACCTCCCATACTCCGAAGCGGACAGGATAGCCAAACTCATCCCGTCCTCGGCCAAAATGACGATAAAAAAGGCCGTTTCGGAGGTCCCTGAGCTAAAATCCCTTGTCGAAAACAGCGAGGATATCCGAAAGGTCATCGAGATCGCCCAGAAAATTGAGGGACAGGTCAGACAGGTTTCGACACACGCCGCTGGCGTCGTCATCTCCAGAGGCACAATATGGAACCATGTCCCGCTTTACAAAAGTCCCGACGGCACGATATCGACCCAATTTGAGATGAAGTCCCTCGAAGAGCTCGGCATGCTCAAGGTAGATGTGCTTGGTTTGAGAACACTTACGGTTGTGAAGTATGCGGAGCAGCTGCTCAGGGAGCGGCATGACCCGAATTTCGACATACGCAAAATCCCTATGGACGATGAGCTGACATTCGATCTGCTATCTCGCGGCGAGACGGTGGCGGTGTTTCAGGTCGAATCCAGAGGGTTCCGCGACCTCCTGAAACGGGCAAGGCCCAGATCCGTGTCCGACCTGACGGCAATCATAGCGCTTTACAGGCCGGGCCCCATCCAGAGCGGCATGTTGGAAGACTATGTGGCGAGGAAACAGGGACGGAAGGCAATAGAATATTTCCTGCCTCAGCTCAAAGAAGTGCTCGAAGAGACCTACGGCGTTGTGGTCTATCAGGAACAGGTGATGAAGATCGCCCAGATTGTTGCTGGCTTCACCGCATCCGAAGCTGACCTGCTCAGGCGAGCAATGGGCAAGAAAAAGGTCGATGTGATGCAGGAGAACAAGGAGAAATTCATCAGAGGGGCAAGCGAGAACGGCATCCCGCCTCAGGTTGCCGCCGACCTTTTCCACAAACTTGAAAAATTTGCTGGTTACGGGTTCAACAAATCGCACGCAACGGCTTACGCTGTCCTGGCTTACCGCACGGCCTATTTGAAGGCTCGCTATCCGATCGAGTTCATGACTGCCAACCTGATGACAGAATACGGGAATACGGACAGGGTTGCGGTCCTTGTCAGCGAGGCGAGACGACTTGGGATTGATGTTAAGCCGCCGAACATCAACCTCAGCGATGTAAATTTCGCAATAGAGGACGATGCAATAAGGTATGGGCTGGCTGCGGTGAAAAATGTGGGCGGCGCAGCGGCTGAAATCATTGTGAAAGAGCGGAAAAAGCGTGGTCCGTTTAAATCCTTTTACGATTTCCTTGACCGCATCCTGTCGAAGAAGGTCAACAAAAAGGTAATCGAAAGCCTGATAAAGGCTGGCGCTTTCGACGAGTTTGACGAAGATCGCGCCCGCCTCATGGAGGAGCTCAAACTTCGCCGCGGCAAAAACGGGCGATCCGCATCCATCGGAATGCTGTTCGATGCCAGTTCGATGAAGAAGGCGGCCGCTAAATCGTCGGACATCAGGTGGGACATGGATATCAAGATGGCTTTTGAAAAGGAGGCGCTCGGCTACTACCTGACAACCAACCCGTTGAGCAAATACGATGCCCTCATAAACTCGCTGTCCCCACTCACCACAAGCTCGATGTTCAAGGATGTTATGCTTGAGAATAACGGTGATTACAGAACTTACATCGTTGGCGTCCTGTCCAAAATCAAACGCAAAAAGGATCGTCAGGGCAGGCCGTATGCCATCCTCACATTTGTCGATTTCGACGGCGAGTATCAGGTGACGGTTTTCGCCGACCTGTTCAACAACATCGCCAGCAAACTGGAAGTTGATAAACCTTACATAATGGCCGCACGCCTCACGGCCGACTTTTTCGGGGTGGACGACGATGAACATCCCAATGTGCGCATAACCATAGACGACATCATACCCGTCGAGGAGATGTATGATCGCGCATCCTCCTTACACCTTCATGTCAAACTATCATCGCTCGACGATGCGGTCGTCAATAACCTGATAAAGATTTTGAAAGCCAGGAGGGGCAAAGTGCGTCTGTATATCTCGATCAGGGACAACGGCGAGATACTGAGGTTCAAGTCATCCGGATTAAGGGTTAAGGTCGATGAGCCTCTCTTGAGGCGACTTGGGGAACTCGGCATGGCTTACAGGCTGAAGTTCAACAACTCAAATGGAGGTTAGAGATGGCAGAAGTGAATGATATTATAGCACTTATGCGTGATGTGCTGCGTCTTAAGAGGACGGTCAGATCGGGCTGGCCGTATTACGGGGTGAGAGATGCCGAGAGTGTCGCCGAGCACTCATTTGGCGTCGCATTCCTGACGATAATCCTTGTGGACGAGCTGAAGGCGCGCGGTGTTGAACTTGACACCGAAAAGGCGATTCGGATGGCAGTGCTGCACGAGATAGGCGAAAGCCGCATCAGCGACCTGCATTTAGAGGCGAGGATATGGCTTGGGTTTGAACATGTCTCAAAGGCTGAGGCTGCCGCTGTGGAAGCCGTCCTGTCACAAATAGGCGACAACGGAAAAGCGCTCATGGAGCTGTGGAGAGAATTTGAGGACGGACAATCCGTTGAGGCTGTGGTTGTTCGAGCTGCCGATAAGATCGAGATGATGCTTCAAGGGCTTGAATATGAAGCTGAAGGCTATCGCGAGCTCGACCCGATATTCTCAGCGCCCCAAAATTTGAAGTATTTTGACAAAATCCCATTTTTGAGGGAGATCGTCGATGAGATCATCAAGAGGCACAGGGCCAATAACTCCTGAAAATCAATGCCTAAGCAGGGTTTTGTAATAGGCCTCAATGAGTTTTCGATATTCGGATGGGTAGTTTCTGGATCTGAGCATTGCATTTTTGATGCGCTGCCTTTCCTGAAGCTCCTCGATTTGAGACGGTTTTTTAGACGGCGGCACGAATTTCCCTGCCTTTGATTCCCTTCGAGGCGAGAATTCGCGCTCCTTCAACGCCCTTTGTGCGTCGAGAAGCTTTTGTGCGACATCCCGCTGCCGTCTCACAATGTCCTGATTTACATTCCCCGCATTGAGATCTTTCGCTATCTTTTCCGCCTCGTCCGCCGCAGATTGAACCTGTCCCTGAGCCATCTGGTTGCTTATCTTTCTGGCGAGCTCCTGAAGCTGTTGAGCCAGCTGCATCTGCTCCTGAGCAAGCTGTTGGAGCATCTGCTGGACGGTTGATGTCATTGGGACGGGCAGCGGCATCAGCGATTGTGTGCCAGCTGCCAGTTGTTGCTGCTTCTTCATTGCCTCGGCGAGTTGCTGCATGAACTGTTCCATGTTCGACGATGACTGCGATTTTCGAGCCATCTGCTGAGCTTCAAGTAGCCTCCTTATGCCTCTGTTGAGGTAAGCGAGGGCACTTCTGGCATACCTGTCGCCAGTAAATCGGTTACCGACGGAATACTTTTCAACGGCCTTAGCCGCATAGTTTGACGCCTGACCAAAAAGAGCAATATCGTTTGGCATCAGGAACATGGATTCGCTTGCTATCTGGAAGACTTCGCCCGAAAACGATGCCATGCCGCGCTGGACAGCCGCCTCGCGCTCGGCAAGCCTGAGCGGATCCTCCTCGCTGGCCAGAATAGCCGCCTGTTCCGATGAGATCGTCAGCCCCTCGGAGATCAGAAGGCCGAGCTTCTCGATGATCTGCTGCTTCCGCTGGTTGACAAGCTTATCGCGAAATGATTTGAGCTCATCGGCCATCTTGTTCAGGCTCACTTTCGCCGATTCCTGCGCCTTCGTCGCCGATTTCGTCTGCATCTGGTTCATCCTGTTTACGGCTTTATCCATGTCGCTCAGGACATTTTGCATGTATTGATTGTCCAGCCTATTCAACTCCTCCGTTATGGAAGAATCCGATGCCTCAGAGGCAAGAGATTTCATATCCTGTTGCAACTGCTGAGCTTTTTCCTGCAAATCCTTCTGCAAAGAGATCAGGGAATCGATGTTTTCGGGACTGGCCGTTTCGGTAAGCCTTTTTAATTCTTCCTGCTCTGTGGCAATGGATTTGGCACGCTCGATAAACTCTTTGAGCTTGTTCTCCTCAAGTGCCCTTTTCAGGAGCTTTTCCATGGCCTCCAACTTTTTCAGAAACTCCTTTTGATTTTGCTGCAACTGGTTCATCAGGTTTGTGACATCGTTGAGGTTGTTTCGGTTCAGTGCGTCCTGAAGCTGCTGGAGCTGCTTGTTTAGCATTTCGGGCATGAGCTGCTCCATCATGTTCGATATCTCTTGCAGTTTCTGAGAAAGCTCCGGGTCGATCGAGAGCGAACTGAGCTTTTGCAGGGTGTTTTTCAAGGACTTCATCTTCTCCTGAAGCTCCTGAAGGCGCTCTTTGCCTTGCCGAATGGCCTCCTCTATCTTCTGCCGCTCGCTCCATGTGAGCGAACGATTGGATCTCAGCTGTTCCTCTAACTTCTGAAAAGCTCGATACATGGAATCGACACTGGTGTTCAACTCCCTGATGGACTGGTGACTCTGGGTCACATTTTCTGTCGTGCGTTGGTAGATCTCATCGAGCGTGGGAAACCTTATCGTTGACGGAGCGGAGCAAACCCTGTGTCCTGCGATGTCGGTGGCACAGGCCATGATTTCCACCTCATCGCCCGGCAACAGGCCAAGAGACGAGAGGTCAATAACCCCTCTTAGCGAATCAGAATAGGCGTAATTTGACAGCTGTTTGAGTGTCGTAACAGTGTCGCCGCCAAAAACATAAGCCGCCGACATGGACTTAAGCCCGAAATCGTCTTCGGCGTATCCGAGCACGGGCACCTTCTGGTCGTCGGGCAGGTCATACACCGATGGCGGGAAAAGCAGAGCCACGAAAGGTGGCTCGTCCTTCACGATATCGATGGTTATCTGCCTGATACTCTTGTCCTTGAGCCCATCCTCGAAAAGGATGAAGTTTATCACATCGGATGTGTCCGAGCGCAGGGCAAACGCAAAGGCCGTGTCCCTAAAAGTTCCCAACCTTCCGCCGCGCCACATAACCCATGTGCTATCTGCATTCGCAACCCTGACATCAAATCTGATAGTGCCACCCTGCCGCACAGGGATGTAAGATGGATTTTTTATCCTGAATTTGTGTCCCTGCCGCAAAACTTCGGCCACCACGGACGACACAATCGGTCTTGGGTAAACTTTTATCCGTATCGAATCCATCGGCGTGTCTCGATAGACGAATTTCCCAATATAATCGCCATGTCGTTTGAGCTTAAGGACGAAGATGGCCTCATCGTTCGGCTTCACAGAAGCCGGCTTTATCTCATCGGAGTTGACTAACAGCTTGCACCGAGAGCAGCCGAAACTATGCACGACGATAAGCGAGTCCTCGAAAGTCCTGATTTCTTTCGGGAAAACGGCCACATAAGGCATCGGACGATACAACAGAAGGGATATGAGCTTAAATATGACCAGAGAGTATGCGATTCTCACGCCCCAGGGCTCGATGGTAACGGCACGAACAACATTTTTGACCGTCAAATCCTTTTCCGCCAGCTCCCTCAAGAGTTCCACGAATTCGCGCCCGTAGTCCAGTCTGGTCTTAACAAGCTCGATGTAGGAGATAAGGTTCTCACCTAATTGCGGGTTTCTGCGCTCGATCATGTCAGCTATCCGAATGTCCGAAAGGGCAGGCCTGACAGCTACCAGAAAATAAATTCCAGATACGAGATACCCCAACCATCCTGCGGCATTAAAAAGTCTGAACGCCAGCAGGATCATCAGGCTCTCTGCCAGGATAACTGAGACGAAAAAAATCCTATAAAGCCATATCGCTTTCTCAGGCGAAATTCTCTTCATGGGGATAAGATTATAAGCCCGAAATGTGGCTTAATGCCCGGAAAACGGATTTACAACTTGATTTTCTGTTTAGAAGTTTAACCTAACGCCTATGCTTGCTTTTGTTCTTCTTGAGTTTGCTCCTCTTGATCTTGAGTCTTCGGCTTGAAAGCCTTGATATTGGGATTACGGTATGCCATGACAATCAAACTGTAATTTTTTATCCCCTCTTCATCTTCGCAGTCAGGGAGTTTGATGTTTTTGTTCTTTTCTTCTTTATTCTCCTTCTTCTCATCCCTTGGGTTCAACAGAAGCTTCCATTCCCCCTGAGTTTTTCCTCCATCTTTAGTCCCAGTGTCAAATTTTTTTAGTCCGACAACAAGGGTTGGATTATCGTCAGGTGACCATTCACGCATGACCTCAATAATCTGGTTAAACTTCTTACCGCACAGCTCCTTGAACAAAGCCTCGTTTTCCTCCTTTATCGTTTTCAATTCGATCATGTAAAACTCGTTTGTGTCCTCCGAGTATTTGAGGAGCTGGTTATAAACTTCAAACAGTTTGGGGTAATTTGCAGATTGAACGATAAGCCCGCCTTCAAAGTCCTCGCTGCATACAACGATGTCTGCACCTGCCTGTTTTATAAGTTCTCTCCTGGAGCTGTTTATCGCTTCAGCGATAATCATAGGCCTCCTTTTCTTCTTTCCATGTTCTGATTCTGAGGATTCGGCTTCCCTTTTACCTTCTTTGCCCTTTTTATCCTGCTCTATCTCCTTCAAAGCGGCCCCTATTGAAAGTATAACGAGGCTGGTATAGGCATCCGGGTCATCCACATTTTTGTCCTTCTCAGATTTTTTGTCATCTGCAAGGACGATCACAGCTCTCGCTTTGTCCACATCTATGGCTTTCAATGTGGTTTTTGATAATATGTTTCCGCTAAGGAAGGTCAGTCTACAGTCAAACTCCTCAAACTTCTGGATCTCAGGTTCTGGCAGTGGATTAGGCGTGAACACGACTATCTTGGAAGCCTTCTTTCCAAGCGGGGATTTTATAAGTTCTTTTAGGACTTTCTCTCCCCGCGTATTCCAGTTGATTATGATTATGTGATCACTATAGTCCTGCATAACAAGACCTCCTACTTTTAATCTCCGTTCTGTGAAAAACGAAGATAAAATTGCTGTGAAAGTCGATAGAACCATGATGGAACCAAGGAAAATGACCAGCGAGGCGAGGATTCTGCCTGACAGGGTCAGAGGCCCGCGATCCTCAAGCCCGCTGAACAGGTAAACAACCACCGACCAGAGTGATTCCATAAGGTTGTCAAAGTTTATATTCCTGAACTTCTCAATGTAGTAGAGGAAGAAACTGCCCCACACCCATACGAATAGCAGAACTACAAGCAGGAACAATATCTCAGCGTAAATGCCCTTCCTTTTTCTCACCCCTCTGAACACCCATGCTATCACCAGAGAAGCAAAAAGTAAGCCAAAAGCACTCCACAGAGCTACACTCCATGACATTCCCTTAAAAGTAGAAACCCTTATGAAAGCAAGCAAAATGATAAGGAAACTTCCTCCCCTGAGAATGTTGATGTCCCTCTTCTGGTAGGAGAGCATGACAGCTGCCGGGAAAATGAGCATCGAGATTGCAAATTCAATATTCATTAGCCACGCATCTCGGTACGGTATAACGCCTTTAGATTTATAGACCTCCGACATAACACCTACAATAAGTATGGTAACGATGAAAATCAATGAGAAACCACCCATATACCATGGGACGGACTTGTCCTCGTAATCTCGATAAGATAACGACTTGGCCAATACTACTGCAAGAGCGACGCCTACGATGCCCCACAGGATATAGCTGGACACCTCACTGAGGTTTGTCACATGCCCGGCATAGAGGAACATAAACCCTATGAACAGGGAGGCTGCCACGAACATAAAGATCGTTAGAAAATCCTCGATAAATTTACCCGATATCGTTATTTTAAGACCTCTGTCGTCCTCTGAATCTCTTGCCTGATGATAGCTACCACCTTTTTTACTACCCTTTAGTTTCAGAATGCTTAAGATCCTTACGAGTGCGTTTTTGAGTTTTTCTGCTAAATCTCTTAATTTTTCTGTTATGTAAATGGTATAGGCAGTATAAACGATCTCCCCTTCTTCCGTTTCATCGACCAGTTTTATCCATTTCAGCACTAATAATTTCCAGCGGCGTGAAGCCGCAGCTATAAACGAAAGAGCTATGAGAAACATGAACGCTATGATGAATATCGACTTGATCGGTTTAAATGTTCCCCAGAAATCAAGTGCAACATCACTCCAGTTGGTCAGTATCTGAGGATGGGTGTTTCTGTCTGCAAATCCCGAAATCAACATTTTCAATGTGGTATCTATGCACATTATGGTGTCACTGTGTATCGTATCTTCGTAGGCCGTATTTCTGCGAACTACTATCTCACCGTTAGGGGCTTTACAAACCACTATTTTGCCATCTTCGAGATAGAGCAACCCTCTAAGTAAGAATGTGATGAATTTGTTGAGTTCAGTAAGGGAGTCTTTCTTTGCGGAATTTTTTCTATCAGTGCTGTCCTTATCAACATTATCGGGAAATATCTTGAGGAGGTTATCAGTGTTTACAACCAATAAAGCGCTCACTCCCACAGTGTTGACTGGGTGGGATAGATTGGAATAATGTCTTTTTGTTATCTCAAATTCTTTGATGAACCTGAATGAGCGTTTTTGCAACAGAGTGCGAACCTCTTCCTTTCTCAGTGCCGCAAATTTGAACTTACCGAGATTGTTCTCAAGATTTTCCCATGGTGGAGCAATTATCAGAGCGCCTAATACATTGGGATTAGGATTTTGCCTCAAATAATCCAGTATTTCACCTGGATTATTTACAAGCACGAATTTTGGATCATACGTGTTCAGCGCAGGAACAATTCGTCTGACCGTGTAGTAACTGCCTGAATTCATGCCAAGAGACACTATTTTGCTCACAGTCGAGATGTTAGGCGGGCCTTGCCGGGGATTTTCCGCATAAAATATCAGGTGCAGGGCCTCATCGAACAGTATAGCAATAACGAAGATCTTGTTTTGTGCAGAGGGATGGTTGATATACAGGTCCTGATAGACTATGTCACTCTGTGCTATGCCAATGTGATACTCCACCGTGTCGCTCATCAACATGTCCATTATGTGCCTTGAACCGCCTGTCGTATCTATCTGAACCTCAATGCCATTGGTATCAAGCAGCGCCTTCGGGATATACAGGCTGTCTTTTTGACCAAAACCGAGGACATTAGGGTGCTCGATTATGTATTTCAGGAATTGGGCAACCCTGTAATAGTTGCCACTTGGCATACCAGCCGCTATCCTCAATGTTGAACTCACCAAGATCAAAATAGTTAAAACATTCATAACAGATATAGTTTAAAGGTAATAGCAAGGGATAGCCAAAAGGATGAGAGCATCATAAAAGGTCAGCCAAATGAGAAATAATGACCAACAGATCGAGATGCCCAAAGAGGCATAATATGCTATCTTCTCCTTCAGGTAGAGATATTTATTAAAAAAAGCACAAGAAATCCACCGACTGTCGAGGGACTTAAAACGATTAAAATACTGAGAAACAATCAGAAAGCACCATTTGAGGTGGATACTATTTGTTTTTTTACCACGGCATCCTACCTACCAAAGAATGTCCAAACAGCGCTTCGTGCCAACTAAGTTAAACCACATCAACGACAAAGCGGGGCGAATTTTTCTGCCCCGCTTTGGCACAATGGAGCTGAGGGGAGTCGAACCCCTGACCCCCGGCTTG
The DNA here is from genome assembly GCA_015489175.1 of Caldifarciminota bacterium. Taxonomy (GTDB): domain Bacteria; phylum Hydrothermota; class Hydrothermia; order B15-G9; family B15-G9; genus WGAI01. The sequence continues at coordinate 16,309 of WGAI01000031.1, forward strand.
CAAAGCCGATGCTCTCCCAATTGAGCTACAGCCCCATAAGAAAAAGCATATTGGAATGCCGGGGCCCAGAATCGAACTGGGGACACCAGGATTTTCAGTCCTGTGCTCTACCAACTGAGCTACCCCGGCACAAATCGGTTTATATTATCGAAGGTGCTTCATATTTTGTCAACACAAAGGCGAGGATTTTGATTTACTGGATGCGTATGTCCACAACATGTGTCTTTTGCGCTCCGTGAGGTTGACCAACTCCTGTGCTATAACTTAAAATTCAGCTAAAAAGAGAGGAATCCATGGATGAACTAATTTTCAAGATAGTTGGGGCCATTCAGGCGGCAATTGATGCGAGGGAACCGATGGCTGCCGGCAGATCTAACCGCGTAGCTGA
>WGAI01000032.1 GCA_015489175.1 Caldifarciminota bacterium
CTCCAGACCTGTCTGCCGGTGACATCGTAAAGCGCAATTACTGCCCTCGCACCACGCTCCACATCGAACGAGACATCGAGCATGGTCATCGAATTGATGGCGATCTTCAGAGGCTCATCAACTGGTTCCACATCGTCCTCATCGATCCCCTTACCATAAAATTCAAATATTAGAAGCCCATACCAACGATTTGCCACATAGATATAATTTCCGTCGGCGAATACACCAATTGCTTCTCCATGAGTGTCATAAAACCCAACTTCTTGCGGATTTGATAGATGTCTTACATCGATTACTCTCAGTCCGTTTCTCCCGGCCGCCACATAGGCATAATGGCCACTTACAAACACATCTTCCGCTCCGGGAATCTGATAGGATCCAATTTCTTGTGGATTTGACGGATTGCTCACATGTATTATTTTGAGGTTTTCTCTATTCACTACATAGGCTAATAAATTCCCTGTAACGAATACACTCATAGCACCAGGGACATCACAGCTTCCTACCTGATGTGGGTTATATGGATCTCTCACATCTACTATACTTACACCCTCGGAAGCGTTTATAACATAGGCATAATTGCCCCTCACAAATACACTATAGACATGTCCATTGAACTCCCATGACCCAATCTCGTGTGGAGAATATGGACTGCGCACATCTATTATCCTCAGAAGAGGGGGGGAGTATCCTCCCATATCATCCTCATACCATGAAGTAACATAAGCATAATTGTTTCTCACGAATACATCCCATGTCCAGGCGGGAATTTCATATTCCCCAACATTGTGCTGATTTGTCGGATCGCTTACATCTATCACCTTAAATCCAGACAGGTAATAGGCCACATAGGCATAATGGCCATCCACAAACAACCCATTTACCCATCCAGTAGGTTTATGGTATGACACTTCGCGAGGCCTTGAAGGATCACTCACATCTATAATTCTGACATCAGAAAAAGCGTCCCCCAGATATGCATAGTTGCCTATTACGGATACATCAATCACCCGTGACGAAGGAATATAGTAACTAATTTCCTGCGGATTTGACGGATCGCCAACATCTATTATCCTCAGAGACCCACACGCTATATAGGCGTAATTGTTGCTCACATATAAGTCATTTGGATCTCCAGGGGCAACATAATAACCAACTTCCTGCGGATTTGATGGGTCACTTATATCCAATATTCTCAGTCGTCTGTTAAGAGTCGCTACATAAGCGTAATTGCCTTTCACATAGACATTATTTACCTGATTAGGGGGGATGTATAAACCGATTCCCCGTGGACTTGCCGGATCGCTCACATCTAATATTTTCAGTCCAGAGCGCGAAGCCGCCACATAGGCATAATTGCCACTCACAAATACCGCATTCACATATCCGGGACGATAAAAAGCAACCTCCTGCGGATTTGTCGGATCGCTCACATCCATTATTATCATCCCAGAATCCCCATCTGCCACATACGCGTAACTACCTACTATGGCACCATTGTAACTGTCCACAAATACATTTCTGGCAACTCCAGGAGTGTTATAGGAAGCAACTTCTTGTGGATTTGATGGATCGCTTATGTCTAATATTATAAGCCTTGCAGAATCCGCCACATAAGCGTAATCGCCGCTTACAAATACATCCATTGCACAACCGGGGGTATCGTAGAAACCGACTTGCTGCGGGTTTGACGGATCGCTCACATCTAATATTCTCAGTCCAATTCTGCCTTCTGCGATGTATAACATCTCGTTTTTGTAAAACAAACCGTGGATCTTCTCCCTGTCTTCTCTCCAATTTTCTCTCCACCTAATTTCACTGATTATTCTGGGCTCAGGATAAGTGCCTACATCAAGGATAACCACTCCATGCTCTAAACCGAGAAATACGATATTGTCATTGTTAGTGGCTAAGGTTTTAGCGACTCCGAATGGCAATGCGCCAATCAACCTTACATTTAGCGAGTCCGTTGGTTGATATGCATTTATATCGTCTGGCAGTTTGCCCGCACCGTAAGGGGCATCCAACATAGGTGATGCCCACACCACCATCGAGATCAACATAGCGTTTAACATGTCAAAACACCTCCCTTTAAGCAATTGGTTCCCAAATATGCATTCTGTGTGGTTCATAAAACATGAACTAATTTTGTGCTAAATTCTATCAGGACATCTCCTTCATTGCAACACTTTTGCAATGTTAAGATGCTTATCGAGGCGATTGTATTGGCTTTTGCAGTCCATGTCCACACGCTAAGAATGCTTTTATAACAGAGATAAATGAAGGCGATGGGGAAGCCTGAGGACATCCCGCCAGCGTTCAATATCCGGGAAGGTTTACCTCTGATTCCCCTCCAATCTGACAATATACTTAATAACATGATTGCCACATTTCTGCTTATCATGATTTCGTTTGAGCCGTCAGTTGATTCTGTCGGTTCGGCGTGGCTGGATACCGCATTTAGGTATCTTAACATAGCGAAGCGCGACATTGCTTACCCGAAAATGTGGAGCGATGATACGGTGTTCCTTCTGGGCATACCACGCCGCCTGCTTCAAAACCCTCTGGAGGTGCCCTACACCACCGATTCCATCGAAAACTCGATCGTATCTCTCGCAGATAAACCTGAGAGTTTGCTGATGTATCTCTCAATCCTGCTCGACCGTAAGAGCGTCTGTGACGCAGAGTTCGATATGGAAGAAGTGACTTTACCGAGTGATCTGCCACAATCCCTGAGGCCTCAGCTTCTTGAGCTTTTAAATGGGGTGGAGAAATCGAGGGCTATTGGAGAGATGGCATTTCGGAACCTGACGGCGGGCGAAATCGACACACTGATTTCCGATGCCATTTACTGGTGGACCGACGAGGATGACACACTCGACGACACATTGAGGGGGGTGGTCAGCAGAGAGATGGGCTTACCCGCGCCGTTCTCCTATGGAGACACCACGAGCATACAACCGAAATCGCTTAAGGATATCCTGCAAAAAATCGATATGGGATACCTGATGTGCGGCGAGATTGAGCTCCTTAAGGCCGTCTCAAACTTTCTGTCCGAAATTCAACCTGTTGATTCCGAATTTCAAATAGAGTTCAATGCAGGTGTTGGCCGGGTTTGCATCGGCGGCACAGGAGAAAACCACTATCATGACTGCGATCTGGTCGTGGATTTCGGAGGAAATGACTTTTACTCAGGCAGATGCGGCGGTGGAGTTTGGAATGGCAGGGCCGGTGTTGGCATCGTTCTTGATTTTGGCGGCGACGATTTCTACAAGGCCAACAGGGTGGTTTCTCTTGGCGCAGGGCTGATGGGATACGGTTTACTTATGGACATGGGCGGCAACGATGTCTATATAGCATCTCATGTATCTATGGGAGCTGGGCTTATCGGTTGCGGCGTTTTGATCGATGTGGGAGGTTGTGACAGCTATCAGGGCGGATTTTTCGTTGAAGGAAGCGGTAATTTCGGCGTCGGCGTGCTTAACGACAGGGATGGCGACGATTCGTATCGCGCTTACGATTTCGCTCAGGGAATGGGTGGCGTTGAGGGTGTCGGGTTGATTCTGGACGAAGCTGGAAATGACACCTATTACGCTGGCGGCAAATACATCCATCATCCCCTCAGGCCTCATAACTACAGGTCGTTTGCTCAGGGATTCGCCATAGGATGGCGGCCAGACTTTCCGGGAGGTATTGGTCTTCTGTTCGATCTGCATGGCAACGATAGCTACTATTCCGAGATTTACGGACAGGGCGTGAGTTACTGGCTCTCGTTCGCAGCCCTTGTCGATGATGAAGGAGATGATTCTTACTACGGAATTCAATACATGCAAGGCGCCGGGATTCACCTATCCACCGGCATCCTAATAGATCGAGGTGGTGATGATGCATATTTCTCCAGATACGGCCCTTCTCAGGGGGAAGGTCATGACCTGTCTGTCGGGTGGTTGATAGACAGGGCTGGAAACGATAGGTATTTCGTGTCAGATGGGCAGGGTATAGGTCTGACGAATTCGGTCGGATTTTTTATAGATTTCAAGGGCAACGATGTTTACGGAATTGAGAGGTATGGCGAAGGATGGGGCAACATGGCGAGAAACGCCCCCGGAATCGGCGTATTTCTGGATCTGGGCGGAGACGACAGGTATCCCGTGCATTTGAAAGGTAAAAACAGAAGAATTTGGCTTGGAGGCACATACGGCATAGGGATAGACATAGAATGAGCCGTTTTGTGATGTGTCGTATGTGCCGTGGCGATAAACGGCATCGAAACGCCACCCGACATCAAACATGTGCCTGAAGATGCCTCAATTTGCAGAGTAAACAGCATTTTTCAATGCAAAAGTCTATTCAACCTGACTTTCGGATGTATTTTGTTAATGTTAAAAAGTGGGATAGAACAGATCAGGTATAAATTTTACTTGTAACGGTAGATTATGCGCCCCCTCGTTAAATCGTAAGGCGAAAGTTCAACTTTGACCCTATCTCCGGGCAGAATTTTTATGTAGTGCATCCTCATTTTGCCAGAAACATGGGCTAAAATGAGTAATCCATTATCTAACTCCACCCTGAACATAGCGTTAGGCAACACCTCTTTGACGGTGCCTTCCATCTTTATTTTGTCTTCCTTTTTGTTAGAAGAAGAACCTTTAGAATACCTTGGCATATAACCACCTCCTTTGGGATGTTTTGATAGCCTGCCACACACGACAGATAAGTTTATCAGGCGGAAATATTACTCTTTTTGCAATCCTTATGCAAGTAACATGTTTGCCATGGTCTTGTGTTGCGCCATGCTTCGCACCGTTGCGGAAAATCAGCTAAGGGAATATACTTGAAACTCAGAATTTTCTGTCTCAGGAGGCGAAAATAATATGCTTAAAGCTTTTATTGAGAAGGTAATCGGCAACAGGAATGAGCGCATTGTCAAAAAGCTATGGCCCATAGTAGATGAGATCAACGAGATTTACGAGGAATACCATTCGCTGAGCGACGAGGACATACCTAAGAAAACCGAGGAGTTCATCCAACGGATAGTAGAAGGCGAGGATCCTGATGACATTCTTCCCGAAGCGTTTGCCCTCGTGAAAGAGGCGGCCAGGCGACTCGTCGGCAAAAAATGGCTTGTCACAGGTGAGACCTACGAATGGGACATGATCCCGTTTGATGTCCAGTTAATCGGCGGCATAGTCCTGCATCAGGGGAAGATAGCGGAGATGGCCACAGGTGAAGGTAAGACACTTGTCGCCACGATGCCGTTGTATCTCAATGCGATAATAGGGCGTGCCAGAGGACTTCAGGGCGATAATCGGTTTATCGTCAATGGTGAGCCGAGAGGCATCGCACATCTCGTTACGGTCAACGATTACCTTGCTCGCCGTGACCGCGAATGGATGGGCCCACTTTATGAATCCCTTGGCCTGACAGTTGGGGTAATCCAGTCGGGGATGACTCCTGATGAGCGAATACCGGCTTACAACGCTGACATAACTTATGGGACCAATAACGAGTTCGGTTTTGACTACCTGAGGGACAACATGGTTTATGTGCCTGAGCACAGGGTTCAGCGCGGCCATGTGTATGCGATAATCGACGAGGTTGACTCGATTTTGATCGATGAAGCCAGAACGCCGCTCATCATATCGGGGCCTGTCGAGCATTCCAATGTTGAGATGTATCGCGAGATGAAGCCGGTTGTGGAAAGTCTCGTTAGGCAGCAGATAAACCTTGTCAACAGGTGGCTTTTTGAGGCCGAGCGACTTCTGGCCCAGGGCAAGAACAAGGAAGCTGCCGAAAAGATCGTTCTCGCCAAATACGGGCATCCTAAAGCCAAAAAACTGTTTAAACTGCTTCAGGAACCCGGCCTTATGAAACTTGTGGATCAGGTCGAGATGGAGCTCATGAAAAAGGAGCTCGGTCAGAAAGAGGAGACGAGACTGAAGCAGCTCCAGGAAGAAAACCTGTTTTATGTGGTCGATGAAAAGGCGCATTCGGTTGACCTGACTGAGAAAGGCAGGGAGCAGATCAGGAAATACATGAGATATGATGTGTTTGAGCTGCCTGACCTTTCGACCTTAATTCACGAGATAGACCAGAGAGCAGACCTCACGCCGACGGAAAAGTTCTTTGAGAAGGAAAAGATTTACCGCGAATATGCTGATAAGAGGGACAAGGTTCATGCGATCAACCAGCTGCTGAAGGCGTATTCCCTGTTCCAGAAGGATGTCGATTATGTTGTGATGAACGGTCAGGTCATCATTGTGGATGAGTTTACCGGCAGGTTGATGCCGGGCAGGCGGTGGTCTGACGGGTTGCACGAAGCAGTCGAAGCCAAAGAGGGTGTCAAAATACAGGCTGAGACGCAGACACTTGCGACCATCACGATCCAGAACTACTTCAGGATGTATGAGAAACTCGCCGGCATGACAGGAACCGCAGCGACAGAGGCAGCTGAGTTCTGGGAGATTTACAAACTGGATGTTGTGACTATACCGACGAACAAGCCTGTGAGAAGGGTTGATTTCCCCGACATCATATACAAGACCAAGAAGGACAAATACGAAGCTGTCATAAACGAGATCGAGAAGTGGCACAAGGTAGGGCGGCCTGTGCTTGTGGGCACCACATCCGTTGAGGTATCGGAGCTGCTCTCAAGGATGCTCAGGCGGCGTCGTATTCCTCACGAGGTGCTCAACGCCAAACATCATGAACGAGAGGCCAAAATCGTCGCCAAGGCTGGCCAGTTCGGCGCTGTGACCATCGCCACGAACATGGCAGGTCGTGGAACTGACATTAAACTTGGTCCGGGCGTCATAAAGGCTTACGAGTATGTGCATGGATCTAAAGCCGATGAGATCAAAAAGCTTCAGGATGAGGGCAAGAGGGTTCTCGGCATTGTTGAATCCGAATCGGTGATGCCTCAGATCGAGTGGCTCCTGAGGCAGAGAAAGGTCAAGTTCGAGTCGTTCAACCTGAAAGAGGCACCGGAAAAGGTTGGCGAACTTAAAACCCATCTTGATGTCAACGGTGCAGTCGCACTTGTCGTCAACATCACCGATCAGCAACTGTCCGAGATAAAGGACATGGTTGATAAGGTTTACGAGTTTCCTCAGCCTGAATGTGCGATAAGGACAAAAAATCCGAAGCCGGGCATCACATGCCCGATGGATCCTAAAAAATGCATAGAAGAAGGCGTGCCATGTGGTCTTTATGTTATTGGAACGGAAAGACATGAGTCTCGAAGGATTGATAACCAGCTGAGGGGCCGTTCTGGAAGGCAGGGTGACCCCGGTGCGTCAAAATTCTTCCTGTCGCTCGAAGATGATCTGCTGAGACTGTTCGGCTCGGACAGGGTGATGGAGATCATGGAGCGCTGGGGCAAATCCGACGAGGGCCCCATAGAGTCCAAACTTGTGACGCGCGCCCTTGAAAATGCGCAGAAACGGGTTGAGATGCAGAACTTCCAGATAAGGAAGAGGCTCCTCGAATACGATGATGTGATGAACCGCCAGCGCGAGGCGATTTACGGGCTGAGAAACGAAATCCTTGACGGTAAAAGCGTTAAGGATTTGATACTCGGTCAGTATCTGGACGAGCTTATCGAGGAATTGCTTGCCAAGTACGCGCCGAAAGGAAGGCCACCTGAGGAATGGGATTTCGACTCCATGATTGCGGAGCTGTCCATGTTCTTCCTGTCTGATTTCACATTCATCAGGGATTATCGCAGTCGTGAGGAAATTGCCGAGGCTATAAGGAGGCATGTTACGGAGCTTTATGCCGAGCGCGAGGAGGCTTTTGGCGAGGAGCAGATGCGCGAGATCGAGCGCAGGATCCTGCTCATGACGCTTGACACGGCCTGGCGTGAACATCTATACGCACTGGATCACCTGAAAGAGGGCATTCAACTGAGGGCTTATGCTCAAAAGGATCCACTTGTGCAGTATAAACAGGAAAGCTATCAGCTGTTCGATGAGCTCCTGACGAGAATCAGGAACGAGACGCTTCAGCGCCTGTTCAGGATTCAGAAGCCTGAAGTCAAGCTGCCGAAACGGTATGCAACGCGGATGGTCGAGTTCAAGCCTGCTGCGCAGAACATAACGGGAAAGCAGCAAGGACAGCAGGTGAGGCGTCAGGTTACGCCACCTGCCGGTGTGCCGGTGGGCGTGTCAGCGCCTACACAGGGAAGTCAGAGACCAACAGGATCGTCGAAAGGCGGCAGACGGCGTTCTCGTGGTCGCCGACGCAAAAAATAGGCCCGCGAGAAATCAGCCCGATGGGTTCTTTAAGGTCTCCTTCAACTTTTCGGCAATTCCTTTATCAAGAATTAGCACAACCCCAACAGGCTTTCGGCCGAGTGCATCTCCGAGCTCGGCCATACTCCATTTTTGAATAACATCAAATCCGTAAAATCTGGCGTCACGAAGCCATTTCTCCTTTGTTTTCCGTGACAGATCAGTTGCGAGGATCAGAAGTTTACCGCGCTTGATGCGCCTCTCGGCAGCAGAGCGCCCGGCAACAACAAGCCCTCCTTTTTTCGCTATACCGATCAATTTCAAAGCCTTGTCGTCCATATCATTCATATAACTCAATCCTTTTCAATGGTTCCCCATACCTCAATGTCAATTTTGCCATCCCCCAGCCAATGATCGCGCCGACAACGACATCACTGAGCCAGTGCCGCTTTAGGTAAATTCTGGATAGGCCAACGCCCACCGCCCACAAATAAAGCGGCCACTTCATGCGATGGTGCAACTCGCTCATGTAAGTAGCATAGTAGAACGAGATTGCCGCGTGTCCGGATGGGAAAGAGGAATTCATGCGGGTGTAATCGTTATCCGGTCTCGGTCGATTTGTGATGTATTTAATGCCCGTGACGAGCAGGCCCGTTGATACGGCTCCGACGACCATCGGTTTTGAGTCTGCATGCGCCTTCTTGCCTCCCAGAAGTGAATATGCGAAAGGTATCGATATGACTGCTTCACGCCCCGATGTGGAGCTCAAGGTTTTGAAGAAGATGTCTGCCGCTGGTGATTGAGCCCTCTCGGCCAGATTGTAAGCGGCGCTGTCACCCCAGAATGTAACTGCCACGAACAGGATGATGTTAATCAAGTTGCAACCTCCTTGTTATCTCATCCAGCGTAATGCCTTCAATATCAATGATTTTGTCACGCGAAGAGTGCCCGGCTTTGATCCTGATATCGGATTGAGCCACTTTCAGCTTTCGCGCAAGCAGTTTTATGAGCGCTTTGTTGGCTCTGGATTCTTTTGCGGGCTCTTTGACGGCTATCCTGAGCCTGCCGTCAGCCATCAATTCGATGAATTCCTTTCTGGATGAAGGCTTAACTCTGACCTTAATGGTTGCCATCGTCCCTTGTCAGCGGGAGCCGTGGCTCAGGGATGAACCCGGTGGCCACTGCGATGATGTTGTTGGGAAAAGTAGAGAGCAGACCGTTGTAACGCCTGACGAGCCTGTCATACTCAGTGGAAAGCGAATCGACATGACCTCTTGCTTCCTTGAGCTCATCGATGAGTATTTTGAGCTGAGGATCGTCAAGTGTATCCATTTGAGCGAATTTGATGTCAAGCAATCTGCTGGCGGTTCGATGCATAACCCGATATGCATCGATCATGCGCTTTTTCGATCTGGCCAGCAACAGGTTCCGCAATGCAAAGCGGGCAGAATCCGCCGTGATCTTCTCGGTGTCAGTTACGGTCTCCACCTCGCTGATTAGGGAAAGGACTATGTCACCTTCCCATCTCATGGCCTCCTCGAATGCAGCCCATGTGGTCTCGATCCTGTGATTGAGATCGCTCAGTCTGAAATACCCGTAACTCACGAAAGCGATGAGAAATCCGAAAAGCAACAAGCCGAGCCGCCACCACGGGGCGTGCCTCATTACTCGGCTACCTCCTCAAGGGATTCCGCGTCTTTCGAGAGCTCTTCCTCGACCTCATCAACGAGCTCCTTTAATTTTCTAAGCTTCTCAGATACAGGGAGTTCTCTGAGGCCGAGTTTATCCTGAGCCTCAACACCGCTCCATGGGGTGAGAAGTGAGGTCGTCACAACTCCGATCAAAAAGCCAGCCATAAAGCCACCGATTATCAAAGCTGCTTTCTTCGTCCCGTTCATAATTCCAAGCCTCCTTTTAGCAGGTTAAATTTATACCATTTTCAGATAAAATTGTCCACATTAGCTATTCCCTGCCGTTTGGAATGATGTCCTTCCGCCCGATTTTGTATTTTGTGAGCGTTGCGGACAGTTTGCCAAACGGCATCGATGATTCTATGATCAACGGCACGAAAGGCGGCTTTGTAGCTATCCACAAAACCGTTTTGCCCTTGAAAAGCCCTTTCTTCCCCAATTTTGGCCTGATTTTGAATGCGCGATATTTGCCCCATTTCAACTTTATCGTTTTGATTTTCAAAGGAGTTACGGCTGCGGTGGATGTTATACCATCTATGTGGTATGGGATCTGGAGTGTTTCCCCCATGCTCAATCCCTTCTCACGCATTGCAAACACCGCAGCGAGTGGGTCGAATGCACGGTGGTCAACAGGGTAACTTTTTCCGTTTGAATATCTCACATAACCGCTTTCAGGCAAATAGGTTATGGTCAGGTCGAGGCTATATTTCCCCTCCCTGACTTTTTTGACATACATGAGAGAATGGGTAAATCCGGTGTCGATGCAGGACACGAACTCATCGTCTATCGAGTAGAACTTCGAGAACGACGGGGATGAACGGAGTTTCATCGATATTCGGTAAGCTGGTTGGTTTTGACATGTGTCCCCGGACACCGAGATGGTCAAAGTGCCCGCCCGAATGAAGCCGTATCTCACATCGTATTCGAGGACTTCTCCCGGCAGGATGGATGTCAGCAGAGATGTGATGATAAAAGTTACAATCATGACGCCGCTTATTTTAATGAGAACGGGATGATACATCAAAAAGAAGGAAACTATCGGACTTTGCGCAGTCGTGCACCGAACATGAAGTCGCAGTCATGCGTTACTCCATCGACGAAGAGGTAACTGTCCTGAGTGTATTCGGGTGGCACATAGCCCTGAGCTGGTTCAAGCCGAAATTCGGGATGCTCACGCAGGAAGTTTTCGATCTGGAGGTGGTTCTCGGTCGGTTCAATCGTGCATGTGGAATAGACGATGACCCCGCCGATTTTGGTGTTGACGGCGGCGTTTTCGAGTATCGCTTTCTGAATTTTTGCGAGCTCAGGTATGCGGTCGGGTCGCATGCGCCATCTCAATTCCGGTCTCCGTCTCAGTGTGCCAAGTCCTGAGCACGGCACATCGGTCAGGATGCCATCGGCCTTGCGGTCGAACATTGTCGAGCTGCCGTCTCCGACCACCACATCAATCGAACTGATGCCAAGCCTTTCGATGACTTTTTTCATTTCAAGGGCGCGGGAACGGTGCAATTCGACAGCTTTGATATGTCCTTCATCGCCCATAAGTGCTGCTATATGCGTTATTTTGCCGCCTGGCGCAGCTGCAAGGTCGTAAACCGTCCAGCTGGATTTAGGCGACATCAGATGCGCAATCATCTGACTTGACCTATCCTGGACATAGTAAAAGTTTTCGGGAAGACCGATCAGTTGAGGCGCGCGTGAGATCTTGATGGCTTCAGGCGGAAAATCCACCTTTTCAAAGCTTATCCCATTTTCTTCGAGCAACTTAATTACGGCATCCACGCTGGTTTTGAGTGTGTTGACCCGAATGTAGATGGGAGCGGGCGTGTTGTTGTGCTGCATGATTTGGACGGCGCGTTCTTCGCCCCACAGCTCAAGCCATCTCCTGTAAAGCCATTCTGGATGGGAATGCAATATCCATGGCTCTTTCGGGACAGGTTTCTCGTCAGCTATCCGCCTGAGGACGGCGTTCACAAGTGAGGCTGTCCCACGATGGCCGAACTTTCTGGCAAGTTTGACGCCTTCGGAGACCGCGGCGTAGTGAGGAATCCGCATGAACAGAAGTTGATAAGCCGAGAGGCGCAGGATGTTCCTGATGGGAGGCGTAAGGTCTTCAAGGCGGTGTTTCTTCAGGTAGCGCTGAATTGTCCAGTCCAGCCTGAGTTTCATCTTGATGGTGCCGTAAACGAGCTCAGTCAGCAGTTTCTGGTCACGGGGATCCTCTATCTCGAACAAATTGGGAACGAGGAGCTTATTCGCCCATCTGCCCTCCTCAAGGGATGCCATTATGATTTTGAGGGCGACCTTTCTGACGCGCGTGACACGCATTTGGTTAGTTACCTGATGTGTCTGCGTGCGGTTTTGTCCCGACCGTGTCCGGTTTCAGGATAGACGGCATCGATGTTGTCGTGTCTTTCGCGCTTGTCCCTGTCGTGTCACCCGCATGAGATGTGTCCGTATTGGCGGATATGCCCTTGGTATTTGGTGCGAGCCCTGTCGTATCGGATGTGCTGATGGTTGTTGAGTCCACTTGAGATGACGGGGTCGCTGCCCCTGTATCGGATGCAACTTTGGGCGGTTTGACCTTCTCAGGCAACGGCTCGACATGGATTGTATCCGCGTAAGTGCTCAGCACATCGCCAAATATGCGCTCCGCTTCTTCTGCGTAAATCGTTCCGGGATACCAGCTCAAGAGTTTTGCGTAGGCATTGGCTGCCGCAAGCGTGTCATGTGTCATGTTAAGCCTCAGATAGACAAGCGCATACAGGGACTTGGCACCTATGTAATCGCCGGCCTGATCTCTGGCAAGGCGCATGTAGATGGATTCGGCCGCTGCGGGTTTCCTTAGATCGAACATGTAGGTTTCCGCAAGCGTCAGGAGCGAGGATGCGGATGTATCGCTGGCGGTTGTGTCGCTTCCAATTTGTCTGACAGTTGTCAGCGCATGGTATAACCTGTTTGCCTCGCCTTTGTAAGGGCTCTGTCCCCTCAAAGACGCCGTTCTTCTGTATTGCTGGATTGCCAGTTCGGTGCTGTCCTGAGCCTCGTATATCTTTGCGAGATTGAAACTTGCTTCGATCTGAGTCGGCGAGATGGTGCGCAGGGAATCGACCACATATCGGTAAGCCAGCTTCGCCGATATCGTGTCTCCCTTCGCCTCGTAGGCCATACCTATCAACAATTTTGCATAAGGCTGAAGCGTGTCCCTGTTCAAAAACTCTATCTTCTTGAGAATAGCGATCGTGGAGTCATACTGGCCTGACAGGTAATAAAGGCGGGCAAGTTTGTATTTGAGCTCGTTTAACTCCTGATCGGTAAGAGATTTACTTCGCTGATATTTTTTCAAATACTGCCTTGCCTTTTCGTAATTCCCCTCAGCTTCGTATGCCTCGGAGAGGTAGCGGTAAATCTCAGGCCTGTATTTTGAGCGGCGATATTTGTGGAGGAAATCAAGTGCAGATTCGATGGCTTTGTCGTATTGACCCTCCTCGAAATACGCCCTGATCATGGTCAATGTCACATCTTCCGACGGTGGCAGCTGGCGCAACTCCTGCCTCGCAAGGTCATAGTCCCCGTTTTGCATGTAAATCCTTGCGAGCCAAATTCGGGCCTTGTCAGCGTATGGACTTTGAGGAAAATATCTCAAAAGTTCTTCAAATTTGCGCCTCGCGCGCCTGTATTCCTTGAGCCGGAAGTAAGATACTCCCATCAGGTAGATTGCATCATCGACATATTTCGAGTTCGGATAGAGTTCGATCACTTTCGAGCTTTTTTCGATTACCTTCTGGTAGTATGTATTCGCGGCTGAAGTGAGTTTGTTCTGGCTCTGGTATTCTTTCTCAGCCTGAGCGAAATACTGCTTGGCGTTGTAGAAAGTGTTAAAGTAAGCGCATCCAGAAAAAAGAGTTACAAAAATAAAGACCATCCAGATAGTGACTATTTTCCGTTTTTCAATCATGTTCTCCACCTGTTTAGTTTATGGAATGCAGCAGATTATTGTTTTGTTTAGACCGAACTGTGTCAACGAAAGCCGAAGGGATTGTTAGACAGTTCGTAAAAATGTGCGAGCTATCCTTTCCTTGACCAAATCCCTCGGTTTAGGGCTCACACATGGGACTTTGCTCTGCGGCCAAAACGGCAAAAGGATTTCTTTCGCATTATAATTTCACTTGAGTTAAGCAACAGGGAGGGAACATGAAGGACTTTGCAACGGTTATTATCGACATGCTTGAGGGGAAGGTCGATTATGGCGATGTGAGAATCGTCCAGAAACTCGAAGAGCGCATCTTCGTCAAGAACGGCGTTGTCGAGTCCATTTCGTTTACGGAGGACATGGGCTTTGGGGTTCGTGTGATGATCGGTGGCTTCTGGGGCTTTGCATCATCGAACGACATGAACATCCTTTCCGCTGAGAAGGTGGTCAAGCGCGCAATTGAGATCGCAGAAGCATCGTCCATAGCTGGTGGTAGGCCGATGACGCTTGCACCAAACGATCCTTACATCGACACATACTCCACACCTTACCAGAAAGACCCTTTCAAAGTTCCCACCACAGACAAAATTGACATGTTGATGAGAGTTGATAAAATCCTTGCAGAGGAGAAATCTGTCAAACTCAGGACGCTGTCAACTGTTTCTTTCAAGACACATAAGGTTTTTGCCTCAACAGAAGGCTCTGTGATAGAACAGGAGATAGTGGAGTGTGGTGCCGGTTATACTGCATTTGCAATGGACAAAGGCGAGCTGCAGAAGCGGTCTTATCCCGGTGCGTTCGGCGGGAATGTAGCTACTGCTGGCTGGGAATTTGTCGAGGAGATGGAGCTTGAGAAGCATGCACCTCGTGTCGCGGAAGAGGCTGCGAAGTTGCTTGTTGCGCCGCCTGCACCGAGCGGCGTCATGGATCTCGTGATAGGCACCAATCAGATGGCGCTTCAGGTTCACGAATCCATAGGCCATGCTGTTGAGCTGGACAGGGTGCTCGGATATGAAGCCTCTTACGCCGGCACAAGTTTCGCCACAATTGAGAAGCTTAACGACTTCCGATACGGCTCTGAGCTCATGAATGTGTATGCGGACGCCACAACGCCGCGTGGACTTGGGACATTCGGTTATGATGACGAAGGAGTTAAGGCTCAGCGTGTGCCAATAGTGAAGGAGGGCATACTCGTCGGCTATCTTTCTTCGCGCGACACGGCGCCTGCGATCGGCAGGAGGAGCTCAGGGGCGGCACGGGCAAGCTCGTGGAACCGCATACCGATCGTCAGGATGACAAACATAAACCTTGAACCCGGTGATAAAACCTTTGAGGAGCTGATAAGCGAGGTCGAGGATGGCCTCTTCATCGACACCAACAGGAGCTGGTCAATAGATCAGAAGCGGCTGAACTTCCAGTTCGGCACCGAGATCGGATGGCGAATCAGGCACGGAAAACTTGCTGAGATAGTGAAAGATCCAGTTTACACGGGCATTACGCCTCAGTTCTGGGCATCGATGGACGGCGTGGGCGATAGATCAACATGGCAGCTGTGGGGTGTCCCAAATTGTGGCAAGGGTGAACCCGGTCAGTCAATGCATGTTGGACATGGTGTGCCTGTCGCAAGATTTAGGAATGTGCGGGTAGGAAGCAAGGGATTTTAACAGAAATGGATCCATCACTTATATTTGTAATCACCCTTTTCTTCCTGTTCGTCGTGGTGACGAGGTTTGTGCCCTTTCTGAAATCCGGTCAGCTGAAGCCGTGGGTGTTCCTTATTGAGCCGAGCCTGATCTTCATCGGAATGTTGTTCTCTGCAATCGGCTTTGTGAAGATAAACCCTGCTAATCCAGGCTTGAAGATGCTGGTTGCCATAGCTTTGACATGGATCGGTGTGTCGATTGGCATGGAATTCAAATGGGACATGTTCTCGACTGCCGGCAAGAAGAGGCTGGTTTTTTCCCTTCTGGAGTCGTGTGTCACATTCGTCGTTGTGATAATAGTCCTGTTGTTGCTCAACTGCCATCCGACATGTGCATTCATTGCGGCGGCGGCATCCTCAACAAGCCACAAGATAGCACCTTTCGTGATAGGCGGAAAAAAGGAACTGTATTCCCCGTTTGATTGGCTTGTCGCTGGCATTGTCGTCTGGGGACTTGTTTTCAGCAAAAACATTGCGCACGGCATACTCATGCCATTGCTTGGAATTACGCTTGGTCTGCTGTTCGATTTTTCATACACGGTGTTCAGAAACCGATTTTTCTCCACGGCAATGACTTTCATACTCGCAGGCTTTCTGGCTTACCTCGCAAGCAACCTGTGGATCTCGCCGTTGCTCGTCGGCATCTTCGTCGGTATCACGGTGGAAAACATGCCGTCAACGGATCGCTCCCTGTTTGACATAGAGAAAACTATGGACATTCTGATCAGACCGTCCTATTTCACGATCCTGGTGTTTTCGGGCATGGTATTCGTGCAGTTCATGTCAGAGATGGTGTGGCTTCTGATGGCTTACTGGTCGGCTCGTGCATCGGTTAAGCTTTCTTTTGGGAACGGCGACTGGCTCCTTCTGCCTCAGGGCTGGTTCAGCATGTCAATAGCAGCGGAGGCCATTTTGAGGGGCGAACTCAATGTAATGCCACTTGTGGCATTTGCGGTTATGCTCAACAACCTTCTTGCGTTTCTGTTCGCCTCTCTGCCGGATAACGAATAAAATCGAAATAAAGCAGGAGGATTTATCAAGATGAGGACATTGATAAGCGCAATAATAGGTGTTTTGGCGTTTTTGCTTGTCGGGAATTTCGTATCGCATCAATTTTCGAGATGTAGGTTCGATGTCGTTGAAATGAGGCTGCGTCAGCTGAGCCTGACGCGTGCCACCATCGAACTTACGCTGAAAATCACCAACCCGAGCGACATAATTCCCGCCTTCGCCAGCAGAATCGAATACGCAATAGTTGCCGGAATTGATACAGTCGGAATAGGCGAGATGAAGGGCCCAATAAAGGTCATGCCAAAGGATTCGACCGTCGTGCACACATCGATAATCGTTCGGAACGGAGATGTGCTCAGATCCATAATCTACGGTCGCGAAACGGGTTACATGGAGATGCAGGTGTATCTCCTTCGCCTGTTCGGGATCGATGTGGTTTCACATGTGTCGGTGAAGTTGGGCGAAGATGCCACAAAAGGCATTCGCGGCAAAATCCCGCCCATGAAACTGCCTACACCAAACCCATTTGGAGGGAATTGATGTTGCTGTCTCTTTTGTTGTTGACCGTTACCCCATCGCCATACAACGCCAGAGTTGATGTTGACTCCTCCTTTTGCGGGTCGCATAAGGTGTATGTTGAAAAGCACTACCTCTCAAAGAGAAGGATACCTTATCAACGGGTTTACACTGTCGTCGGAGATTCACAGGTCAACCTCCTCGAAATTCACGATCCGCGCGGACGCACGCGGATACACCTGATGACAGACGACATGAATGCTGACCTGAAGCTCGACCTCATCATCGAGGAGCGACACATCGGACACCCTGACAGCCTGATTTACCATGTCTGGATTTTTCGGAACGGCGAACCCGTAAAGATCGGCGAAATCGACATAGGAAAAGGCGGTCTGGACAGATTCATAGACCTCGACCGCAACGGCATGAAGGAGGCCGTGTCGTGGAGCCATATCCTTGCGGGCATAGGCGGACTTCCGGATGTCGTATCCCCACTCCTGCCAAAGGTTTATGTCTATCGGCATGGGCGATATGTCCCCGAAACGAGGCGATTTAGATCGTATCTGAGAAAAATTGCAAAACGATACGAGGAAGAGCTTTACACCGCAGTCCATGACAGCAGCGATGAGATGTTCATCAAGAGCAAGGCGATGGGATTGGTAGCCGTGTATTCGATGTTGGGCAGCACGAGCAGCGGGCTCGCAAAGGTGAAGTCGATCTCATCCGATGTTCTGCCGTGGGTGAAAAAACACCTTCCTGAGCTCAGGAAAGCGTTGAGGAAGAGCGGATGAAGGGTGTTATACTTGCCGGTGGTCGGGGCAGGCGGCTTGAGCCCTACACTACCGTTCTGCCCAAGCCTTTGATGCCGGTTCGCGACGAGCCTGTTATCGAGATAATCATCAGGAAGCTTGCAGCAAGCGGGTTTGATGAGATTTACATAGCGGTCGGACATCTCGCATCGCTCATACAGGCGTATCTGGGCGATGGTCAGCGCTACGGATTGAAAATTCGCTATTCGCTTGAGGATAGGCCGCTCGGCACAATAGGGCCTCTGAAACTAATTCAGGATAAGCTGTCGGATGAGCCGTTCCTCGTCATAAACGGGGATGTGCTGACGGACATGTATCTGTCTGAGTTCTGGGCGTTCCATACATCGCACAACCCGCCGCTCACGATAGCGGTGACCGAAAGGAGCGTCTCGATCGATTTCGGCGTGGCCGAGATAGATGGCCATAACATTGTGGAATATCGCGAAAAACCTGAAATAAGACATTGGGTTTCAATGGGAATTTATGCGATGACTCCTGCCGTTTTCGATTTTATACCTGAGAACGAATATTTTGATCTGCCTCAACTCGTCCACAAATTGCTTTCGTTGGATAAGGATGTTCTCGCATTCAGGCATAAGGGATTCTGGCTTGATATAGGCAGGGAAGATGACTTCCGACAGGCTCAAGAGCTGTCGGAGGACATGATTTTGCGATTAAAAAGCGGTTAGCTCCAATTTCTGGGAGGTGATCATGGCAAAAATAACGATTTCCGTTGTGGGGCCTTCGCAACCAACATCTGAGATGGCCGAAACGGCCTACGAAGTGGGCAAGTTGATAGCGTCCAAGGGGTGGGTGCTTGCGTCGGGCGGTGGCCCCGGCGTCTCGGAGTGGGCGTCTCGCGGCGCAAAGGAGATGGGCGGTGTGACCGTTGGGATCATCCCCGATGCACATCATGAAGGTGCAAATCCGTATATCGACATAGCAATTCCCACGGGCATGGGGCAGGGGAGAAACTACCTCGTTGTGGCTTCAGGACACGCGGTGATAGCGGTTGGCACAAGTTTCGGCACGATATCCGAGATTGCACTCTCACTGAGGACTGGCAAGTTCATAGTTGGCCTGCACATACCAACCCCGTTCATCCTTCCTTTGAGGATAGCCCACACGCCTGAAGAGGCAATAACCATCGTCGAAAAATACTTGAAGGAGAAAGGATTATGGTTGAAATAAGCGGTCACATCAGCCTTGAAGATGTGATCAGGGTTTCAGGAGGAGAGAAGGCTGAACTAACTCCGGAAGCGCGCGATAGGATGCGAAAATCGAGGGCGATTGTGGACGAGATAATACGCAAAGGTGAGCCTATTTACGGGATTAACACAGGTGTCGGCAGGCTGGCCGAGGTCAGGATTGAGGATGAAAGTCTGGCAAAGCTTCAGGTCAACATCGTGCGCAGTCACGCTGTTGGGGTGGGCGAACCGTTCCCCAGGGAAGTGGTGCGGGCGATGATGTTGTTGCGTGTCAACACGCTTGCGCTCGGCTATTCGGGCGTAAGGCCAATGGTCGTGGAGCGACTTATCGAGATGTTGAACAGGGACATCATTCCGGTAGTGCCATCTCGCGGTTCAGTTGGCGCATCTGGTGATCTCGCACCGCTCGCTCACATAGCGCTTGCGCTCATAGGAGAAGGCGAGGTTTATTATCGCGGGCAGATTGTGCCTTCCTATTATGCAATGAAAGTTGAAGGGATTGAACCAGTCAAACTGGCTGCGAAAGAAGGGCTTGCTCTCATCAACGGCACTCAAGCCTCGACCGCTGTCTCGATCATTGCCTACGAACGGGCGATGAGGCTGTTTAGAAGCGCTCTTGTGACTGCTGCGATGACTTTCGAGGCGGTCAACGGCGTGCCTGAGCAGTTCATTGATGAGATTTACCGCATACGAAGCCATGCAGGCATAAAAGAGGTCATAAAGACATTCCAGAGACTTATAGCTGGCTCTGAGCTCACAGGCGGCCCGAAAGCGAGGGTTCAGGATGCCTATTCGATAAGATGTATCCCTCAAGTTCATGGCGCTGTGTATGATGGCCTTCAATTTGCCAGCTCCTTGCTTGAGGTCGAGATAAATTCGGTGACCGACAACCCGATAGTGCTTCCCGATGGACGCATAGTCTCAAACGGCAACTTTCACGGTCAACATGTGGCTCTTGCGGCTGATACGATTTCCACGGTGATGACCACGCTCGGCTCCATATCCGAGAGGCGCACATTCAGGCTGCTCGACAGCGACCTTTCGGGGTTGCCGGCGTTCCTCGTTGAAAAAAGCGGGCTAAACTCAGGCCTGATGATGCTTCAGGTGACGCAGGCAGCGCTTGTGTCGGAAAACAAATCGCTCGCCCATCCGGCATCAGTCGATTCAATTCCTACCTCTGCGGATCAGGAAGATTATGTCTCGATGAGCATGACCGCTGCGCTCAAGGCATACCAGATAGTGGACAACACCGAGAAGGTGATCGCAATCGAGTTCCTTTCCGCGTTGCAGGCGCTCGACCTCAGAGGAGCGGACAGGACATCGCCGATCCTGAAAAAGATCCATTCAATGGCACGCGAGGAAATTCCTTACATAGAGCATGATAGAAATTACCAGCAGGATATCCAGAAGGCCATCAAATTCGTGAGGGAGACGCTGCCTGAGATAGAAGTTTGACGGATCAGCGCCTCTTTTTTCGCTTGCGTTTTTCGACCTGTTCCCAGAATATCGGCGTTCCGAGGAACCCGAAGTTGTCGCGTATGTGCCGCTCAAGATACCTGATGTAGTGGGCAGGTAAATCTTTCTCCACAACTAACTTAAAGTGAGGTGGTCGAACCCTCACCTGCCTAATATCGAATATCTGATAGGGCGGATTGTATCGATCGACGGCCTTGCCGACCACATTGAGCAGCCTCTCGCGATCGACCCTGCGTCCCCATTCCTCATAGACTTTTTTGATTAGAACCTTGAGGTAGTCCAGATTTTCGCCTGTGACCGCTGAGATGAAGATTTTGGGCACGAACTGAGCGAAAATTAGCTCGGACTGGATGTGCGGGAAGAGCTCTTTGCGTTTCGTGCCGCTAACCAGATCGGCTTTGTTGAGCGCGACTATCGTCGCCTTGCCTTCTTCGAGCACCGCGCCAAGAATCCGCTTGTCCATGCGCGTTATAGGCGTGGATATGTCCATGACGACGATTATGACCTCGCCGAAATGCAGGGAACGCATGCTCCTGAGGTGTGCGAAGTATTCGATCTCATCTTTGTATTTACGCTTGAGACCGGCTGTATCGACGAAGATGAAGTCATCGGTTTCGATGTCAACCGAGTCTCGTGTTGTGCCAGGCACTTCGGACACAACGCTGATCTCCTGCCCGACGATGGCGTTTAGAAGCGACGATTTACCGACATTTGGGCGCCCGATGATTGAGACCCTTATGCGGTCGCGGCTTTCCTCATCGGACGGCGTAAAACCTTTGTCCTTCAATATTTCGGCAACCCGATCGAGGAGGTCGCCCACTCCATATCCGTGGGCTGCCGATATTTCGATCGGCTCACCCATACCAAGCGAATAGAATTCCTCGACAGCCTTGCGTTTGCCTTCGGTCTTGTTGGCGACCAGAATGACATCTTTGTCTTTCGTTCTCAGCCAGTCGGCGATTTCCTCATCGTAAGGCGTCAGCCCGGACTTTGCGTCAACGACAAACAGCACGATCTCTGCCTCATCTACCGCCTTCTCGATGTGCTTTCTGACAACGGGCCAGATTGCATCCTCATCTGGAGGGAAAAGCCCGCCTGTATCAATGACTTCAAACAGAATGCCATCCCATTCGACCGGTTTTCTAATTCTGTCACGGGTCACTCCCGGTGTGGAATCTACCACAGCCAGCGGTTTCCCGACAATCCTGTTAAAAAGCGTTGATTTTCCGACATTTACCCTTCCGACAATCGCAACCTGAGGGTATTTCTTTTTTTCGGCCATAATTTTGCTCCCGTGAAAGTTTAAGGGCTTGAATTATATGCTATGGAATGATGCGGCAGGAAAGCGGGTTGAAATAAAGTGTTAGAGTGAAAAACATTGCAGGTTCAATTTTAGGTTTTTTAAAATGCAGATATACCAAATTCCCCTTAAGCGCTCTTGACTTCAGGAAAGTCAAAGTTAACAGTATATTGGATATTCTCAAACTGTGATATCTGCGCTATTGCATTATCACATATTCTCGTCGCTCCAATCCTTTAACAATTCTAAAAATTTATGTATTAATGTTGTAACAGAGAATGCCTTAGCCGCATCATCCGTAATTTTACCTGTATCGATTTCCGTTTTTACAAACGTGGGCTTCTTACCCCTAAGTATATCATTTACAATATTTTTTAATGAATTGATCCTTTTCTTAGTATATCTTCCCATTATAGTTCTACCTCCTTGTTATATGCTATTTATTTTCGCTCTTCGAGCCATCTTTGAATAATATCATTCAATTCATCTATTAATTGGTTTTGAAAGCGATTTAAAATTTCCATCTTTTCCTCATCACTTCTTTGATGAATTTTCTCTTCCAATTCAGCCAACTTACTTTCCGCCTTATTAATCCAATCGTCTTTCAACTTTTTATATTTGGGATTAATTATAAAAATTATTTTAATGTAATTTAATAAATCCCATCCATTTGTCCTCAGACGACCAGAAGATTTTAAATCCCTCTTTTTATCACTCCACACATTTACAGCCCATTCATGCCATTTTGCCGATCTATATTTTATCTTCATCATTTCTATTTTTGATATTTTGTAAGTTGGATTGCAACGCCTTAAGTCTATCATGAATTTCCAAAGCGACATCAACATCTAATTTTTTATTAACTAAAATTTCTATTATTGGCATTGATGCCACAAGTATAGCATCCCAAACTTTGCCTGTAAAGAATGTTAACCCCGCTAAAGTAGTGGCTAATGAACCCTTTACGATAATTTTTTTCCTTCGTTCCCTTATTTGTTTAAAAACATCTGTACTGCCCGCATAATCAGCGGCTTCTCGGATATAGGACATATCAGATATAATATCATTAAAGAGGTTTCCAATTGTTAATCTTTCAAAACAAGCTTTGTCAGAAAAAAACTCTAAATTACCTTCTGTATTTTTAATTGCTTCTTTTATATCAATGTCACTTTCGCCAAGTAATTCCCCGATCTCGCTTGCACGCTCTACCACTTTTGCATCTTTCAGATCAACGACAGATAAAATAGACAGAAATAAGGTGTGTCTCTTATCAAACAGAGTATCTGGTATCTCAGGAAATATTGGAGGGTGATCAACTGCATATTTATCAAAAATACTTTTAAATTTGTCTTCTTCAAATTTACGATTCCAGATACGATATAAAGATTGAACTCGTGCTTGCACTTGAGTGCTCGGAATTTGGTTTATATATGCTAATGCACTAATGAAAAATTTAATAACTTTATCAGATTTTCTCTTATTAGTATATTTTTGAATCATATAAGGGACTACATCTGAAAATAGAAATACAATAGATTTTACTAAATCTTTTTCTAATCCTACACGAAAATAATGCGCTGATTCTTTTGCATGAGATAAAAACCCCATTTTTTCAAACAGATTTAAACTTTCGTGGAATTTTTGGTTTCTTTTATAAGCCCAGATTCCTGAAAGAAAATCAGCGAGATTTCTTTGAAGTTCTTTATATCGGGGATCCTTTCTAAGAGCGGTGTAAATACCTGAAAGATTGAGACCATCTATTAACCTTAGGTTATATGTATTAACTCGTTCCAATTGTTTTTTACTGAGTTGTGAGTCTTCCATATTCTCAGTTCCCCTCGTTTGTATCCGCGTTTAATCACGGAAATCTTTTCCAAAGCCTATTTTGTCCAAAGTAAACTTTAAATACATACCCATCATAATTATTCATAGCAAACTTTTGTTGTTTGAAATAATAAATATATGCTAAAGAAAGGTCAAGTACCCGCGACGAATCATAAAAATGGACGCGAAACAGAAAGAAAGAACCATAAATTGAGAGAGATTCCCGAAGGATGGTTAAAAATATTTAACCCTTTCTTTCGAGTAAAAATATTCATTTCAAAAATCCAGAGAGAAACGAAACGATTCTGAACATACGCTTTCATTGAATTGAGATTCCTGAAATGTTGAAATCAGCAAGCAAAGTGGTTTAAATAATAAACTCAGGAGGTGAGAAAATGCGCAGATTTGCAATTAAGTTTGTAACGCTTATCCTAATTTTGGCAGTTAACGCTTTTGCTGACGGCGTGATCATCCCGGACATCCCC
>WGAI01000033.1 GCA_015489175.1 Caldifarciminota bacterium
AATTCCAGCAGTTCATCTTCGCCAATTTGGATGTCGAAGAGCTTGATGGCCGCTTTGAGGGCTGCGGCTGCGTCCGAGCTCCCACCGCCGAGCCCTGCACCTATCGGAATTTTTTTCTCGATCTCAATCCTCAGGTTAAGCGGTCGTCCTGTGTGTTCGGATAGGAGTTTGATGGCTTTATGGACGATGTTGTCCTCACCTTGAGGCCCAGCAGAGGATATGACCTGAAGTTTGTCGCTGAGCAAGACTTTGACGGTGTCACCGTATCCGAGCTTGTAGAAAATTGTCCTTATCTCATGGTAGCCATCAGGAAGTTTCCCTACCACCCAGAGGCCGAGGTTGACCTTGGCAGGGGCGAGCAGGCTAAATGTAGGATTTTGCTTTTTCATGATGGAGTTGTTTTGAAGCAATAAAAAATGGCCCCGACGGGATTCGAACCCGTGCCACCGCCTTGAAAGAGCGGGATCCTAGCCATTAGACGACGGGGCCAAATTGGCTGGGGGGCAGGGACTCGAACCCCGACTAGCAGATCCAGAGTCTGCCGTCCTGCCAATTAGACGACCCCCCAGAGAAGAGAAACAGCGCCACCGGGATTTGAACCCGGGTCTCCTGGCTGAGAACCAGGTATCCTAGGCCAGGCTAGACGATGGCGCCAAAAATCGGTGCTAATGATAAAAGATGCTTAAATGCCTGTCAATACAACCGAGGATTTTATTAAATTCTGCCACAAGAGATGCAACCTATTCCTCACAAACACAGTGTCTTTTGAGTAAATCGAATAACTCCTGAGGCATCCTTGCGATTTTGAACTCCCTGTTCAGGCAGATGTGAAGCGAGTTTCCCTCTGCCAGAAGCTTGCCATCCGCATCGCGCAAGACCTCGTATCTTATTGCCAGCTTCCTGCTTTTGACTTCGACCAACCTCGTCCTGACTACCACGATGTCGTCGTAAACCGCAGGTGAGATGTATCGCGCATTGACTTCAAGAACGGAGAAATAGAAGCCCATATCCTCCACTTTGCTGTATGGCAGTCCGATCCGACGCATGAACTCAGAACGCCCTTCTTCAAACCAGACAATGTAAGATGAATGATGGACAATCCCCATAGCATCAGTTTCGGCATACCTGACATGGAACTTTGTATCGACAAAGAAATCTGTCATCGTTCACATCCTCGACGGCGCAGATACGCCGATAAGCTCAAGCCCGTTGTGAACGACAGTTCTGACGGCTTCGGCCAGCAGTAGCCTTGCACCAGATAGGGCTTTGTTTTCGGTGTCCACGATGCGGTATTTCTGGTAATAGTTGTGGAATTCGCCTGCCAGATCCAGAAGGTAGTGGGGTATGAGATGCGGTTCCATCCTCTTAGCGCTATTGCTGATGACATCCGGGAAATAGAGCAGTTTTTTCATCAGGGTTCTTTCCTCTTTCAGGCTGAGTTGATCCAGTTCAGCATCGTCAAAACTAACCCCTTTCTCTGAGGCGTGTTCCATGAGGCTTGATATGCGGGCGTGCACATACTGCACATAATAGACCGGGTTGTCACTGCTGAGTTTGCGGGCAAGGTCTATGTCGAAATCGAGATGCGCGTTTGCTGATCTTAGGAGGAAGAAAAATCGGGCTGCGTCAACGCCAACCTCATCGATCAGCTGGTCCATAGTGAAAAACTCGCCTTTCCGCTTGGACATCACGACCCTCTTACCGTCTCTTATCAGATTAACCTGCTGCACTATCAGCACATCGAAACGGCCGTTTTCAAGCAGCCCAAGCCCTTTGAGGCCGGCCCTCATGCGCGGTATGTAGCCGTGATGGTCAGGCCCCCAGAGATCTATCACCCATTCGTATCCGCGCTGAAATTTGTTGTAATGGTATGCCAGATCCACCATGAAATAGGTCGGTTCTCCGTTTGAGCGGATGAGCACCCTTGGTTTCTCGTTCTTGTCGATGAGGTCCGTCCTGAGGACAAGGCTGTCCTTGTCCCTGTATTCGGACGCCAATTGAGGGGGCAAATCGCTTACTTTTGAAACAAGCCCGAGCTTTTTTAGCTGGTTGAGGACATCATCCACGAGCCCACTTGCCCTGATTTCGCTCTCCCGCACGACACTGTCAAATTTTACCCCGAACCGCTCAAGCGATTGGAGCTGCGATTTCAATATCAGCTCAGCGGCAGCCTTACCGTAATCCTCTCTGCTAACCCCCTGTTCCCTCAACTTCTTTGCGATTTCGATGAGGTATTCTCCGAGATAGCCGTCCTGAGGCGGTTCATCTCGTTCGCCGAGACGCCACGCCACGGACTCGCCAAGCGCCCTGATCTGACCACCGGCATCGTTCACATAGTATTCGGCATCGGTGTTGTAGCCCGATTTACGCATTATCCTCACAAGCGAATCGCCGACGGTAGCCGCCCTCGCACTGACGACATTCAACGGGCCGGTCGGATTGGCGGATACGAACTCCACAAGCACACGCCTACCACCGCCGACATCGCTCTCCCCGTAGTCATTTTGATGGCTGTGAACGATCTCATAAACGAGCTCTCTTAGAATAGGCATGCGAATTCGTAGGTTGATAAACCCCGACACGACATTTATTTCGGCTATTGGCCGCAGTTCATCACTAAGTGCAGAAGCAAACTCTGATGCTATTTCAGACGGCGGTTTTCTCAATTTCTTTGAAAGGAGAAACGCCAGATTGGTGGCGTAATCGCCATACTCCTCAGCCCTTGGAGGAGTTAGCTGAACATCCAACTCCTGACCGTAAATCTCTTTGACTTTGCGCTCAATTATCTGCCTGATTCGTTCCTTCAGCGTTTTCTGCATAGAAATCCTCCGGAAAACGCCATGTAGGCGCATCTCCCCATAACTGTTCAAGCATGTAATAGTTCCTTGCGTCTTCGCTCATTATGTGAACGATGAAGTTCATATAGTCGAGCAGGATCCACCATCCGCCGTCATATCCTTCCACATGGTCAACAAATATGTTGAGTTCCTCATACAGTGTTTCCTGAATTTTGTCCGCTATTGCCTGCATGTGCTCCTTCGTGAAGCCTGTTATGATCACAAAATAGTCGGTTACATTGTAACCTATCGCAGCCATGTCCATAACCACTATCTGCTCGCCGCTCATCTCATAAGCTGTCTTTGCGACAAGTTCGATTTCCTTCATTCCTTGATCTTTTTGATCGTTTCTGACCATATCACCTTTTTCCATAGCACTCTGTCTCTTGATTTTGGTTTTTCCTCTACGAGCCCGCTGGCGCTGGCCACATCCTCCTCATCGTCTTCCATGAGTTCATCGGATATGAGGATGCGGGCGAGTTCTATAAGTGCTTTGAGTTCGCCCTCGTCCATCTGCTCTATAAGCTCATAGATCAAATCACGAAGTTCGTCAATTGAGCCCATATCTTCTTTTTTCTCCTCCATGATGATGCGCTCTGAAGTGCTTGAATTCTAAAGCAAAACTCGATTTTTAACCAACGCTTGAAAGCGTCTCGGTTTTGTAGTTAGACAACTTTTTGCTCAAAATAATTTAACCCTTGTAATGTCTGCATCACTCGATCAACACCACTGCGACCGAACAGCACCTCACATGGCTCAAGCTGAGTAGAACTTTCCGACCGCCAATGTGTTCCAGCGCCTGTCCGTGCAGTTTGATGGTTGGCTGCCCGTTAGGTTTGTTCACAACCTCGATGTCCTTGAAGGAAACATCTGTGATAGCATCTCCCATAGCTTTCATGAATGCCTCTTTTGCGGCGAACCTCGCAGCAAGACACTGGAATTTTGTGACTTTTGGGAGGCAATAGCTTAGCTCGCCTTCTGTGAAAATACGGTTGAGAAACCGCTGCCCGAAGCGTTCAACTGCTTCCTCTATCCGTTGAGTTTCGATTATGTCAACGCCCAGCCCGTTCAAGCTATACCCCTCTGAGCTCGACTCTCTGGACGAATTGGCTCAAGATCTCGACAAGTCTATCCAGAAAGGCTCTCGGATAAGGCTTGATGTCGGCATAATCGCCTGAGAGCGTTTTGAGGTTTCGGAATTGTTGAATCGCATGAAGCCTCGCACCTCTGGAAACTTCGCCTATCTTCTCGATGGTTTCCTCCGTAACAAATGTAGGAACAGCTGTCGTCCTGAATTCATATTCGATGCTGGAAGACTTAATTATATCCACAGACTCAAGTATCCTGCTAAAATCGAGGTTTGGCACTCCGGTCGCCTTAGGGTAATCCTCTGGAGCAGCTTTGATGTCCATTGCTACATAATCAACAAGGCCTTCATCGATGACCTTTCGCAGCCTGTCGGGCAGATAACCGTTTGTGTCGATTTTGGTTGGTAGTCCGAGCTCATTCTTGATCCATTTGAGGAGCTCAGGCAGCCCGTTCCAGATGAGGGGCTCTCCTCCTGTGAAAGACACCCCACGGATTATCTTGCTCCGCTTTCGTATGATGTCCTTTATCTCATCAAGTGAGAGGTTGGGTGTCTCCCGCAAGATGTTGGGCAGCACGAGCTCAGGGTTGTGGCAGAAAGGACACCTGAAGTTGCATCCGCCAATGAATATCAGCGTTGAAATCCTGCCCGGAAAGTCGATCAGGGTAGTCCCCTCATAACCCTTGATCCCTATCAAACTTTCCTGCTGATTTAAGGACTTCTCTTGCATCGTCAAAATCCTCCTCAGAAACCAATATTTTGACTGCGCCTATGTCCCCGATGTTGAGCCCTAACACTGAGGCTATCGGCTCGTATTCAAGTTGCGCCATTATACCGTTTGACAGAAGCAGATCCCTGACGATCTGAGCTTCTGTCATCCCATTGACGGTCAAAAGCTCTCTCAATCTGGTTTTCTCTGACATGCCAAAAATTTTACTGAACTGTGCGGCGATTTAATAGAGGGGAATGTGGAGCACAAAGAAGATGGCAAACGTTTTAGCCCGTTTTGTTGAAAATTGTTGCGACCGAAATTATACTTGCCTGAGAAAAATGAGTAAGGACATGAACAGGCAGATAGGCGGATCCGCTCCTGATGATCAGAGGAACATCAACAAAACCCGTGAGATATACTCATGGTGTTTTTTGCTTCAGCGGTTGCTTGACCTGTCAACTGACATATCGTTTGTGCTTTCCTCTTCGTTCGTTATCGAGTATGTAAACGGTAAGGTAAAACAGCTCGGTTATCTGCCGCGCGAGCTGAAAGGGCAACCCATAGGCCGAATTTTGAGGCCATCCACGCAGGCAGACATTGTGAACATGCTCGAGAGGCTTCGTTCATCCGTAATTGCCATCAAAGGCACACTTGTATCAAATAAGGGAAAGAATATTGAGGGGACTATAAAACTCCAGAGGATATTCGCACCGAACGGCGAGCGGAAGTATATCGGCACGATTTATATCTCAAGGCGCGGCGCAAACCTGAGAGATCTGATCCTTGACTCGATAAATTCCGGAGTTATATTTCTCGGCGCTAATGACCTCATAATCTACGCTAATAAGTATGCACGAGAAAAACTTAACCTGAAAGTGTACAATCACATAGCTGATCTCCAACCTGACTTTAGAAGGCTGCTGGAAATGGCAAAAAAGGCGCCCAAGGATGGCCAGGAGAACGCCCAGAGCATGGAATTGGTGCTATCTGATGGGCGCATATTTGGCGTTTCATCGTATCCGTTCGCACCCGAGGGCAACATTAAAGGATGGGTAGTCTTGTTTCGGGACATAACCGAGACAAAAAGGATGCAAGAGGCTATGGCACAAATTGATAAGTTTGCCAACCTTGGGATCATAGCTTCCGGTCTTGCGCATGAGATCAAGAATCCGCTTGCAGCCATGAGGTTAATGATTCAGGCTCATGAAAATGTGCAGGATCCCGAATTGCGTGAGCTTTTCCGAAAGTTGAAATCTCAAATAGGAAGGATTGACAGACTGGTCAGGCAGTTTGTATCCTATGTGAAGCCAAGTCCGCCTCAATCCGAAGATTTTGAGCTTATAAAGCTGATAGATGAGATTGAGGGTATTGTTGGAACATCGTTGAAACAAAGGAATGTCCAGATGGTAAAGATAGTGCCATCAAACTTAAAAGTCTGGGCCGATTACAACCAGACACATCAAATATTGCTGAATTTGATTCTTAACGCCATTGACGCTGTTGGTGAGGGGGGACACATATTCATCCGAGCCGGCCTTACAAATACCAGGTGTCGTGATGTGGACCGCAATTGTGTTTATATAATTATCAAGGACGATGGGCCCGGTATCCCACCTGAAGCACTTGAAAAAATTTTCTATCCATTTTATACAACTAAAGAACATGGAATGGGGCTTGGCCTCTTCATAGTGCACCAGTTGGTGAGACAAAATCATGGCTTCATCAATGTGAAAAGTGAGTTAGGCAAAGGCACGATCTTCACCATTATGTTGCCGGCAGGCAAGTAATCGGTTGATATTAATTCCGTTTGGCTTTACCTCAAAGGAGGAAGAGAAATTATGGCGACAACAGTGCTTGTCGTTGACGATGAAGAAGATATCCTTTATGCGATAGCCGATGCCCTCGAGAAGGAGGGAATGGTTGCTCATAAGGCCTTGAACGGTCGGCAAGCCCTTGAAATTTTGAAGATGAGGGCGAAAAACATCGATGTTCTCATAACCGATATCAGGATGCCAGACATAAATGGCGTGGAACTGCTGTTGATGGCTAAGGACATCAATCCCGACATAAAAGTGATCGTGATAACGGCTTATGGCTCAGAAGACTTGAAAAGA
Source organism: Caldifarciminota bacterium (assembly GCA_015489175.1). Taxonomy (GTDB): domain Bacteria; phylum Hydrothermota; class Hydrothermia; order B15-G9; family B15-G9; genus WGAI01. The sequence continues at coordinate 6,751 of WGAI01000033.1, forward strand.
GAGGTTTTCTCCAAGGGGGCGATCGCTTATCTTGAGAAGCCCTTTGACATATCAGACCTTATAAAGAAGGTCGAGGAGCTTAGCCAACAGAAGAAAACCCCCGAATGGACGCTCACCGAGCTCCTGCAATTGATAACCATAGAAGGTAAATCCGCCATAGTTGAAGTCAACACGCCCGATGGGAAAGGAAGGATCTTTATTGTAAATGGCGAGATATACAATGCTGAGTTGGGCGGTTTAAAGGGCAAACAGGCGTTCATGAAACTTATATCTTATGATAAATCCAAGTTTAACATTTTGTGGCAAACCCCGAGAGTGGAGAGGATGATTTATAAGCCTCTTTACCTCCTTTTGCTTGAGGCGATAGTTGGTAGCGATAAAGAGGCTGAAATTCTCAAAAAGAAAGAACAGGAAAAAGAAGAGGTTGTCGAACAAGAGAAAAGAGAAGAGGAAGAAGAAAAATCTCCGCTTGACCTCGCACTTGAGCAGGTCAGTCGTCTTTTTCAGGATGTTGAGCCTGAGGAAGAACTTGCGGAGGGAACTGTCGAAGAGAAGCCAGTCGCCGAGGAAGAACACATATTCCCAGAGGAGCTTATCGCTCCAGAGGCCCCTGTGGAACAACCTGCTTCTCAAAAGAGCTTGCAACAGGAGCTTGAAGCTATACTTGATGAATTCCTCAAAGCTGTCAAAGACGCCGATCTCGTTGCAGTTGCGAAAAATACGGGCGAGATCATATCCTTCATAGCAAGCGATGAATACAGGTCAATAGCGCCTTTGATGGTTCAACAGATCATAACGGGGTACAAACTTTTGTTAGAGCAATTGGCGAAAGCGAATGTCAGTGCTCCTTACGAGCTATTGATTTCTACTAATGAGAGCTATATTCTATTACGAAACTTGAAAGGGAGAGGTTATCTGGTGGGAGTTCTACCTGAAGGACGCGCATCATCGTTAGGCTTCTTCAAGTTGAAAATGCAAGAGCTTTCGCCTCGCGTTGAGGAGGTTATGGCATGATCGAATCTACATTTCATGAAGTGCTTAGGGACCTCATAAAACGAAATCCAGAAGTTGAAGCGGCTGCTATCGTCAATTCGCAGGGGATCTGCAATGCGTCTTACCTCCGCCCCGGAATTGACGAGGAAGGGGTTGCAGCTATGTCCGCAGCAATTCTCGCGCTTGGCGAAAATGTGCTGAGCGAAATGAAAGGGGGAAAGCTAAGCGAGGTGTATATCAAGGGCACCGATAGAATGGTGCTCATCGTAAGCGCTGGAAAAGAATATCTTTTATTCCTTGTTATCCCGGTATTCGCTAAACTTGGGCTTATCCTTATGGAAGCCAAGCGGGTCTCAAAAAAGATCCAGGAGACCGAGGAACAAATGGAATCCGAAACCAGTATTTCACAGCTCCTTGATGAATTCGGCGAAGACGAGATCACTAAATTCCTCGAAGAGTTTTCCCTTCCGGGTGAAGAATCTTCCGGTGGCATTTAGCTATAAGGAGGTAATGGCATCATGATGATCGAATCCGGAAAAAAGGAAATAAAATTCAAAATTGTATATTACGGCCCTGGGCTCAGCGGAAAGACAACCAATATAGTGTATATTTATTCCAAATTCCCTGGTCTTAAAGGCAATCTGGTGACAATTGATACAAAAGGTGAAAGAACGCTATTTTTTGACTTTTTGCCTATTGAAATCGAGATCATAGGTGGATATAAAACGAGATTTTACCTTTACACCGTCCCCGGACAGGTTTTTTATAGAACTACAAGGCGTCTTGTCTTGAAGAACGCTGACGGTATCGTCTATGTGGCTGACTCGCAGCGGAAGAGGCTAAAGGATAACATTGACATCCATCAGGAAATGTATAAGCATCTCGAATACTACGGAGTTCAGCAGAAAAGCGTCAAAGAGGGCTCCCTTCCCGTGGTCATGCAGTATAACAAGCGCGATCTGCCCGATATCCTGACAATTGAAGAGCTCGAGCAGCAAGTGAACTGGTATCACTTCCCGTATTACCCTGCCATCGCTGTCAAGGGCGTGGGTGTGTTCAAAACTTTGGAAGCGATTATAAAACTCGTTGTTAAAAGGTCTTTTGAAAAAGCCAAAACGCTCCAAAGCAAATAATCTAAATCCTGCTCTTGCCCTTGCAATTGAAGAGATCAAAAAAGTGGTTAAGGGGCAAGATGATATAGTTTTTCTAACCTTGGCTGCCCTGCTTGCCAAAGGCCATATACTTCTGGAAGGCCCGCCCGGCACAGGGAAAACCACTTTGGTCATTGCATTATCGAGGGTGCTCGGCTGTTCCTTCAAAAGGATTCAGTTTACAAGCGACATGCTTCCCACTGACATTATCGGCACCACCATATACGACCAGAACGCTGAGCGGTTCGTTTTCAAGAAGGGGCCAATTTTCCACAACATAATCCTTGCAGATGAGATAAACAGGGCGACACCGAGAACTCAATCGGCATTGCTTGAAGCCATGGGCGAGGGTCAGATCACAGTTGAAGGTATTACATACAAGCTGCCGAGACCGTTTTTTGTCATAGCCACTGAGAACCCGATAGACCACTTTGGCACATTTCCTTTGCCTGATTCCCAGCTCGATAGGTTCATCGCGATGGCTGTGTTGCAATATCCTGACAAAAATGCTGAGTTTGAGATACTTTCGGATGGATTCCTCCGGGATAAAGCGGAGGAGCTTACACCAATTTTAAATCCGCAAAGAGTTATAGAGCTTCAGGAACGGGCCCTTTCTGTGAAAGTTGAGCAATCGCTCCTCAATTACATTCTGGAGATAGCCGATGCATCGAGGAAGCATAAGGCTCTGCTGTTTGGCATAAGCACGAGGGGAGCGTTGAGTATAATGAATCTTGCCAGAGCATGGGCGTTTATTCACAACCGCGAGTTTGTTGTGCCGGATGACATTAAAAAAGTCTCAGGATTTGCCATTCCTCACAGGATAAAGGTGAGGGATAGCACACTATCCCCCACCGAGGTGATAGATGAAATCCTTGATTCTGTGCCTGTCCCTGAGTAAATCGGTCAGTGCACAATTGCCAATTTTCCCTTAACTGTCCATGCGTCCGTCTCGATCACATAGAAGTAGAGACCAGGGCCGACCTGTTGTCCTTCCTCGTTCAATAGATCCCATGATTCCCTCGGACCTGATGTGTGATGCAGGACTTTTACAAGATCACCTGAAACATTGTATATCCGAATTGTGCATGCGTCAGGCAACCCGCTAAAATCTATCCGTTCCTCCCCCGGATATGTCTCCCATCCAGCAGAGACTATGTAAGGATTGGGCACGACTCTTATGTCGGATGGGTTTGAGACTGTTGTCAGTGTTGGAACAGCCAGAACGACATTGTCATTCGGTATATTGGGATCCTTGACATACCTTGAGTTTTCAACAGGTGGTTTTCCGGGGCCTCCTTTGGTATAAGCGCAAACGGCGTAGAGATATGGAACTCCGTTGACGACATTGTCGTCAACAAAGACATGGATTGTGTCTCCCGTAGAGTCCACCTGAGTTATGGCTTCAAGGCCGGTGTCGTCGCCAAGAAAGAACCACGGATCCATCGGGTTTGTGCCCCTGACTCCATCAGCAAGATCAAATTGGGCATAAGGCACATACCCCACGACAGCCCCCGTATGATCCCTGATGGGTTGGCCCCATGTCGCGCCGCCATCCGTGGAACGGTATATTCTGTATCCTTCAAAATTGGCGGTGTCAGCTTCGCTCTCTGTGCCCCACACAAGTTTTATGAACTTGTCTCCGACCTCTGCCCTGACGCGTGGACGGGCAGGTGGCCGTATAACCTGCCAGTTATCCCTGTAAAGCTGCTCCAGAATTGCGAGGTTTTTGAACAAATCAGCCCTGTTCTCTCCAAAAACTGTTGCTACGATGAGCGTATCCCATTCACCGGGCTCAAGAGTGAATGGTCCAGAAGCAAGGAGTTGGAGAGGTTCAGCATCACTTTGGTAGTAATCGTGTGCGTTTCCAAGCGAATCATACCATGTATCATCTATCCCATCTCCATCGGTATCATCCGGATCACCTATGTTAAGCATGTTATACCAGTAAAACGCCTCTTTGTATGCGCCGTTGTAATTGCCGAGGGATGGATCGTTCTGGTTGGCCCAGTTGTCAAACGCATCGTAAACTGTCACGCCGAGCTCGTTTCCGTCATCACCTTTGGGAGTTTTGAGTACCACAGTGCCTGCCCATGCGATTTGATCCCCTTCCAGTGTGGAGCCGTCAGGTGCAGTTTCTATACCATCAATATCCCATGCATAGGCAAACTGGTGATTGCGGTCATACCACATTCTATCTCCATCATCGCCCCACGGATAGGGAGGCAAGAACGACGACACAAAACTGTAATCGGACCATATTCCAACGACCGTGGATTCAATGGGGGCAGAAGTCGGATTGTAGAAGATGAACTCCCATACGATGAAGTCCTCGTAAAGCGGCAATCTCCATGCAAAACCCCTACCGATTACCACTGTTTTCAGCCATCTCTCTGGAGGTCGTTCTGCAAGGTGATCGATGGAGTAAACCACCGTGAAATACTCGAGGTCGCCCAACATCGAGCCATCTGGCGCAGCGCCGGGCCACCACCCAAGCGTATCCGTTGAGTCTTCAGGATTTATCACAGGCTTGACCAGAACTGGCACATCTGTGAAATCTACTGTGCCGTTATCGTTTGGATACATTGGATAATATGCTGGCCACCCGTGATTTGGTCCGCTCGTAGGCCATGTCGATGGGTCATTCGATATGGCTGCCCGGTCACCACCAACGAATATGGCAAACGGGTCAAAATGGTCAGGATCCCAATAATCAGAAGGCCCTTCCGTCATGCCAGCTTCAACATAAGGTTTGTCGCCTGGATTTCGTCCACCGGCTGTCGCCTGACGACGGCCAGCTATGATGAAAGCAAAGTCCGTTCCATAGGATATGCCGCTCCCCGCTGGATATTCGAAAGCCGGTGGCATGGCCAGAGCTGGTTCCTGCCAGTTGCCGTTGCATAGCTCAAGCGCATTCGAGAATTTGGTCGCTATCTTATTGATTTGAAAAACATTCCACCTTTTGTATTCCTGCTGGGCACCGAGCCCATTCACCAACAAAAGCAGAGCCAGCAACACAATACCCTTTCGCATGTTCGCCTCCTTTCCAGTCCCATAGCGAATTATTTGTTTGGTGATGTGAATATTCAAGTGTTAAAATTTCATGGGTGAACTATGGCTGTATTCAAACGATGGAATTTAGCTGCTACGATGCAATGGTTTGCTTTTCAATGACAAAAGCGATGCAAAACCTCTAAAATGTTGAAGAATTAAGCAGCATATTAGTTTAAAAATGCGTTGGCCTCAATTGGATTGATGGAAGTGAGGGACGGTAAAGGGGTTACTTCACAGGATCATAACCACCTGGATTGAACGGATTACATCTTAAAATTCGCCACAAACTCATAATTCCTCCTTTCAATATCCCGTATTTGGATATGGCCTGAATGGAGTATTCCGAGCATGTCGGATAAAATCTACACGAGTGGGGAAGCCCCGGTGAGATAAACTTTTGATAGAACCTTATGAGGTAAATTGCCCCTTTTGCAAGGATTGAGTTAATTTTCTGGAAAGTATTTTGAGGGTTTTCTCCAGTGTCTTGTAATCTGCTGTGAGTGCTGGCGGAAGGCCCATGAATATAAACAAACCCGATTGCGGTAAGAGGTTTTTGTTCGTGCGATAGAGTTCTCTCAGCCTCCTCTTTATCCGATTTCGTTTGGGCTTGCTTCTCACTTTTCTCGATACTGTAAACCCCACTGCTCGAACGGGTGCTTCCTCGAAATAAATTGCGAAATATCTGGAGGCTACCCATTTGCCGCCTCTCAAAACACGGTTAAAAACCCTTTGGGATTTAATTCTTTCATCACGGCCGAGCGTAAGGTTAGGTTTCAATGTGTAAGTCTTTTTCTGCCTTTCCTGCGTCTTCTCTTGATGACGCGACGGCCGCCCTTTGTTGACATTCTCGCGCGAAAGCCGTGTGTCCGTTTTTTGCGAATGTTGTGTGGCTGAAAAGTCCTTTTCATTATCAGACCTCCTCATCTTTCAGCTGTTTTTTAAATGCAAAGATGGTGACAAGCGTGAATGTGATCATAAGCCCGATAAAAACGGCAAGGCTTTGTAAGATATCGTTCACGCCGAGAGCAGCAAAGATCGATGTATAAAGTGCCGAAACAGCTGAGATAAGCACGAACTGCTCAGGTGCGAAAAGATAGACAACACCCAATACAGCAGCGGCACCAAACCACAGAACGCTTGTCATTGGTTATCTCCGTTTAAGGAAAAAATAAAAGTGGGCGACGGAGGATTCGAACCTCCGACCTCTTGCATGTCAAGCAAGCGCTCTAACCAAAGCTGAGCTAGTCGCCCACTTATGAAAAACCCTTTTTCTCAGCAAGTGGTGGGCGGAGGAGGACTCGAACCTCCGACCTCTGGTATGTGAGACCAGCGTTCTCGCCAGCTGAACTATCCGCCCAAAACCCATGGGCCCGCCAGGACTCGAACCTGGAACCCGCTGATTATGAGTCAGCTGCTCTGCCAATTGAGCTACGGGCCCTCAAAGATGCGGTCAATATGATAACCGCTGCACAGCCTGTCCGTCAAGCACGCGACATGCATCACAAAAAGGTACTCGAAATGGAAAGGACGAACTACAAATCGAGGTACTCGAAAAAGGGTGGAAAATGTTGAGACCCCCTTTCTTCAGGCAGAAAAATATCCACTTCAAAAACCCAGAGGAAGGATGTTTCACCTATGATGGGACTTTTCGTGTGTAAATCCCTTCCATTTTGTTAGATGAGTGATAACAGCAACTTGCTGGTCAATCAAAAATTGCATAAAATTTGGAACCCTATAACCCCAACTGTGCTCTAAAAGCTAACTGGTGATGGCCATGAGGAAGAAAATAATCCTGGTCTTTACGGCATTTGCTACAATAGCAATTTTGTATCAGGGTGTTCTCTCGGCGACCGGCCTCAAAAAGAAGTGGATTCGGGAGGCTATGTTTTACGAAAAGCTGCCGGATGGGTCGGTGAGGTGCACTCTTTGCCCGCGTAGATGCATTATCCCCGAAGGCGAGCGGGGTTACTGTCAGGTAAGGTTCAACAAGGGCGGAAAACTCTACACGATGACCTATGGCAACCCGGCCGCTGTGCATGTGGATCCCATCGAAAAGAAGCCATTTTTTCATTTTCTGCCCGGCTCGAAAGCTCTTTCAATTGCGACAGCTGGCTGCAACTTGAGGTGCAATTTCTGTCAGAACTGGCAGCTTTCACACTCCACGCCTGAGCAGACCCGAAACTACGATCTGCCACCTGAAAAGGTTGTCGAGCTTGCAAAGAAAACCCGTTCTCAGGTCATAGCTTACACCTACTCGGAGCCAACTATCTTCTATGAATACATGTATGAGACGGCAAAGCTGGCGCACAAGGCTGGCATCAAAAATGTGATGTTGACATGCGGTTACATAGAACCTGAGCCTTTGAAACAACTTTTGAAATACATGGACGCCGTTGACATCGATCTCAAGGGTTTCTCGGACGATGTTTATCGCTATGTCGGCAAGGGGCGGCTGAAATATGTGAAAAGGACGGCTGAAATCGTGCGCAAGTCGGGCGTGTGGCTCGAAGTGACCTACCTCGTGATACCGACACTCAGCGACAGCGAGGATCAGATCAGGCGGATGGCACGCTGGGTGGTCGAGGAGCTGGGGGACACGACGCCTGTCCATTTCCTGCGGTTTCATCCGGACTACAAACTTACTAATCTGCCACCTACCCCCGTCAAGACGCTTGAAAGGGCGCGCCAGATAGCCATGGAAGAGGGGCTGAAATATGTCTATATCGGCAATGTGCCCGGTCATCCGGCTGAAAATACATATTGTCCGGGAACGAACAAGGTCTGCATACGAAGGAGAGGCTTTTTCGTGCTTGAAAATCATGTCGATTCAACAGGATACTGTTCTGTGTGTAAAAAGCATATTCCAGGGGTGTGGAAATGATGACAAATTCACTTGCAGGTAGCTGTTTAGCCAGTTATATGTTGAATCAACCGTTGTTTCAGGAGAAGCACAGCGACAAACAGGAGGTGAAAACATGCTGAAAATGACGAGGAAGTGGTCGCTTGCACTCATCATATTCGTGATCGGTCTCGCTGCGGGAATAATTCTCACGGCACAGCTCAACATTACGCCTAAGAGTGAGGCCGAAAACTCTGTTCCTTTGGTAACACCTGAGGGCACAAGCCCGTTCGTCAAAGTGGCGAAAGAGGTCATGCCCTGCGTCGTGAACATATCCGCTGAAAAGATAATCGAAATGCCCGGTTTTCAATTCCAGGGTCCAATGGACGAGTTTTTCCGTCAGTTCTTCAAGGGATTTCAAATCCCTCCCCAGAAACAGAAGCAGAGATCTCTCGGTTCAGGATTTATTTTCAAAAAGAAAGATGGCTATTACTACATACTGACGAACAACCATGTGGTGCGCAATGCCGATAAACTTATCGTGAAACTGTCTGACAAGTCGATCTACTCTGGAGATCAGGTGGAAGTTGTTGGCACGGACGCTCACACAGACATTGCAGTCCTGAAAGTTAAGGCAGATCACAAGTTGCCGATCGCAAAGCTTGGCGATTCCGACAGCGTTCAGGTCGGCGATTGGGCCATCGCCATAGGCAACCCGTTCGGCCTTGAGCGCACCGTCACGGTCGGCGTCATAAGCGCAAAGGGAAGAAGCGGTATTCCTCTGCCAAATGGGCCTGACTATCAGGACTTTATCCAGACCGACGCCGCCATAAATCCGGGGAATTCCGGCGGGCCTCTGGTTAACATCAAAGGGGAAGTCATTGGCATAAATACCGCCATAACATCGCCTTCTGGTGGATTTATTGGCATCGGTTTCGCCATCCCGATCAACACTGCCAAATTCGTCGCCGAACAGATCATCGAGAAGGGCAAGGTCGAGCGCGGATTCCTTGGCGTTACGATTCAGGAGGTCACCCCTGACATTGCAGAGGTTTACAAGCTCAAGGAGCCTATGGGCGCACTTGTGAGCGATGTCAAAGAGGGTTATCCTGCTGCAAAAGCTGGCATTAAGGCAGGCGATATCATCGTCAAATTCAACGGCAAAGAGGTCAAGAGCGTTGATGACCTGAGATTGATGGTCGCAATGACGCCTCCGGGGACGAAGGTCAAGGTTGAAGTTGTGCGTGAGGGTGGTTCCCACAAGACCTTTACCCTGAAACTCTCATCTTACCCTGAAAATGGCAAAGAGGGCGCTCAATCTGAAGGCAAGGAGGAAGAGGAAGAATCCGAAACCTCATCGAGCTGGCTCGGCATGACCGTTGAGCCCAACCCAAACGGTGACGGCGTTGTTGTCACAAATGTAAAGCCTGAAAGCGATATTTCCGACAAAATAGCTGTCGGTGACATCATCCTCAGAGTCGGGAAATACGAGATCAAATCTATATCCGATTTCAAGAAGGCTAAGAAAGCCTACAAGAAATCCGACCAGCCTATTCTCATCCGCATTGAGAGAAACGGTCAGCGGCTGTTCGTGGCCGTGAAGCCCAAATCCGATTAAAAAAACAGGGGGCAACTGCCCCCTGTTCCACTTTTATCTTCGAGGTTGAAGCTCACCATTTTATGATGTGGTCTATCTCAGGGATCTCTTCTCCATGAGGTGTCACATATTGAGACTTTTTCTTACTTCTCATAGCCGCTTTCTCTGATAAAGAAGTGCGGATTATCTTCCACTCTTCTAATGGAATAGACAAAAATACATCTGTTATGTGTGGGTCAAACTGTTTCCCCCTGTTCTTTGCGATCTCCTGAATCGCGTAATCGAAACTGAGAGCTTTCCTGTAAGGCCTATCTGAAGTTATGGCGTCGAGCGTATCGGCAAATGCGAAGATCCTTGCTCCAAGCGGGATCTCATCCTCTTTCAGGCCAAAAGGATATCCTCTACCATCCCACCGTTCATGGTGATAGAGAACAATGTCCCTCGCTGGACCAAGGAAGTCAATCGTTTCCACGATCTTAAATCCTATCAACGGGTGTTTTTTCATTATCTCCCATTCCCGGTCGTTCAGTTTGCCGGGTTTCAGAAGTATTGCATCCGGTATGCCGATTTTGCCTACATCGTGCAGCAGGCTGCCCCAGTAAATGTATCGCAGCTCATCGCCTGTGATGCCAAGCTCTATCGCTATTCGTTCGGAATACTTCGCAACCCTCTGAGAATGAAATTGAGTTTCATGTTCTCTGAAGTCGAGAGCCGATACAAGGGCCTCCAATGTGATGTCGTATGTATGTTCGAGTTTGTTCAATGTCATCTTCAACTCGTCGAACAACTGGGCATTTCGGATTGCTGTCGCTGCATGGTTTGCAAGTATCGCGAAGACACGCGCTTCGTTCTCAGTGAACGGAGGATCGTGTGACCGTTTGCCAAGGTAAAACACGCCGATGACCTTGTTTTCGACCTTGAGCGGCGTCAACAACATCCGCCTTATGCCAAGTTTTGTGGAAAGCTCCTTGAATTCAATATTGACCTGACTGATATCGTTGATGAACAGCACTTTACCCGTTCTGAATACACGAGCGGCAAGAGATTCATTTGTTATCGGGATTATGGTATTTTCAAGTATTTTTTCGGGCATGCCGTAGCTTGGCGATACCCCTTTCAACGCATTTATCGATTCGTCATAAAGTGCAACGAATGCGAAAGGAATACCCATGACACTTGCAGTCATGCCTGTCAGCACGCGCAGGGTGTCGTCCATTGACGGGACTGCATTGATTGATACGGACAGCTTCAAGATCTTTGACAGATTCTCTGCATGTGCTTTGATTTCCTGATAAAGCGATGCGTTCTCGAGCGCTATTGCTACCTGATGTGCAAAAAGGTTGATTGCAGGTATATCCCTATCGTTCACATTGTTGGAGAACACAACCAGAAGGCCGAAAGGCTTGGAATTTTTGGACAGCGGAGCTGCAATAACCTGATTGTTCGGAAATAGGTTGACAGAAAGTTTGCCAACCAACTTCGTCCTCTTTGTCTTTATAACTTCGAATAACTCAGGGACATCAGATGTTTTAATCTTTTGATACAACATCTTGCTGGAACTGTCTGATATGTACTTTACTCTGAAATAACCGCCTTGTCTGTCTAACAGCAGGATTGCAGATTTGAAGCCAAGTTTGTTCAGCTCCTTGCCGATAGTGTTGAATATCTCCTTCTCCGAGATGTGCCTCATAACGGCAAGTGCAGCTACATTAAGCGACTTAAGCAGTTTTTCGGCACGCTTTTGTTCGCTGAGATCGCGGGCTATACCTAAAAACAAAAGTTCTCTCTTGACCGCAACGGAAGATGCAGACCACTCAATCGGAATTTTTTGCCCCAATACTGTGATCAAGGAGCCTTCGAGCCTCACGCCTTTATTTAGGTTTTGATCCGGTAGCAGTTGGGCATCGGGATATTCCGGCAGGATGAATTCGCTGATATGTTTGCCCACAATTTCATGTTTTGGATATCCTGTAAGGTTTGATGCGAATTTGTTGGCTTCCCTGATGATGCCGTTCTTGTCGATAATCATAATTACATCGTTTGCGTTGTCCAGAAGCAGTTTGTATTGACGCTGTGCGTCCCTCAGTCTCACAATGAGCCTTGCATTTCTTATCGCCATGCCGGCCTGAGCACCGAGCGCCATGAGCAGTCTCTGGTCACTGTCATCAAATTCGCTGTTGGGCGTCTTACCGACAACTTTTATAACCCCGATAACATCATCCTTATCCCTTATTGGCACGCAAAGCTCAGGATAGTTGCTTTTTGATACCGGATAGTTTTGCGGTTCCATAAATGTTACTGCATTCAACACGCACTTGTCGTTGGATGGCAAGGCCATGCCAACCCTATAAGAATCTCCCTCGCCCCGTTTCGCATACACGATGATCGTTCCACGAAATTCATCGATTAGCGCAAGTATAAATTCACGGAATTCGATAACCCTTTCGGCTATGCCGCAGACCGCGTCAGCGACTTTTTTCGGATCTTTCAGTGTCAGGAGCTCTCTCCCGAGGTCGTTGATCGCCTGCATTTTCTCTTCAAGTTCAACCTCCTTCGTGATGTCGCGAATGGATATAAGCACACTCGTGATACGGGATGATGTGAATATTGGTGATATGACTATGTCGTAATAAGCTGTTGTGCCATCATAGGCATGTCCTTTTATTTTCTTGAGGTGCACTGCTCTCTCACGCTCAAGCACATCATTAAAATTATCCCTGAGCTGCTCAACGGGCATAAACCTTGATAGTGCAGTATCAAATGGCACCCTTATTATGTCCTCAGGTTCAACCCTGAATAGCTCGAAAAACCTCTTGTTTACATCTTTAACCTCGGCCGATTCTGGATCTATGATCAAAAGGGCATCCTGCTGGCCGTTGAAAACAGCATCGAGATAGCTTTTAGCCTCGAGTATCTCCTGTGTAAGGCGGTATTTTTCTATTGTAAGTGCGGCTATCTCAGCGAATTGCTCCACAATGGTAATTTCCGATGGGTCGAACTCCTTTATACGCTTCTTGATTGCAAAAAACATCCCGATTGGCTTCCCGTGCGAATCAAACATGGGGAGTTTCAAAATTGTGGCCAGGTTCAACAGTGATTTCAGTTCCTTAGGCACGCAGTTTGTATCGAATTGCTCCTTGACCTGAAACGGTCTGCCCGATTGGAGCGATTCCGCAAGTCTTGGACAATTCTCAAGTTTCAGTTTTATGCCTGTAACGATATCCCTTCCGGCCCCATACGCGGTTGTAACCTCAAGTGAATCCTTAGACCTGTCCAGCTCAGCTATGGCCGCAAGATCGAGATTAAGGAGCTCAACGATGTTCTTAACCACCTGTCTGAGGTTTCTTTCGATGTCGGCCGCAGTGACATTTTGAAGCAGTGAGATCAATAATTTTGCTTCCCTATCCTTGAAATCTGCCTCTTTAAGCTTGTCAATGAAATCGAGTATTCTTGCGAACTTGTAAGCGAACTCCCTGAGTACCTTGATCTCTTCCTTGGAAAGATTTCGCCTGAGACCGAGGACAATTCCACCAACTACACCTTTTATGTCAGAATGGATCGGAACGACGGCAAAAGATATAAGCCTATGAGATTGCTGAATTTGATTCGCATACTCTCTGACGGTGGGATCCACTATTATGGACAGATCCTTCACCAGCATAGGGGTGTCGTCCTCTATTAGGCTGTAAATGAAATCCCAGTATGCTCCCTGCTCGACGACATGGGTTATGTCTATTTCCCGCACACTGTTAATGTCCTTCCCATCCTGAACTCTTGAAACCAGAAGCAGGGTTTCGACCAGCTTCTTCTCAGGATTTACCATTGCAAGGACGGAGAAAGGCGAACGGAAAATGTTCATTAACCCCTCAACAGCACCTTTTAAAATGCGACTGCGTTCACTTTCGCCAATGAGGGTTACAAGGACTTCGTTCAACGAATGTCTCATATTTAGCTCAACATAGCTCATGTCAAAAACTAATATTAAAACAACATTTCCCGAATTTCAAAGGCTATCTGTCGTCGTGATTAAGCAATAGGGGTATCACCATGTCAGGTAACTAAACGGCTGGGTTGGGCAGGCCTTGGAGCAAAAGGATGCATGGAAACATGGATAAAGAAGTTAAAGCTATTTGTGGGTAATGTGGTATTGCTAAGCGAGAGTTTTAAAAATTGGGGGTAAAGAATGTGCATGTGACGGATTTTCTCCTGCCCATTAGAATAACTTTCGATGGGCCACTGTGCTGAAATTGTTAAACTCAGTATCTGGCGTTAAAATCCAGCGGAGGAATAAATGGAGGTATGTCATGAACTCTTTGATATTGTTGTTAGCCATATCATCCCAAGTCTTTCTTCAAAAGCACCTTTTTTGGGTCAACGGAAGGCAGCTTATGCTCGGCAACAGGGTTGTTGCGTCTCCTGAAAGAGGGGACATCTTCGTTTCGCCCGACATGCGATATGCTTCCGTCTATAAATTCGATACGAGGGAGATTCAATTTTACGCTCCCGATGGCAATGTCACGGCGCGAGTGCACGCGATAAACCCCGTGATCAAGATCGACGAGAGTGGGGATTTCGCCGTGTTCGAGCCCGAGATCGCCAAATTCAGGGTGTTTTACCCGAACGGCAAGCCTATTATCGACCAAAAACTGCCATACAGCGAATACACCGATGAGCCTTATGCTGCGTTTGACATATCCTTTCCGAGAGCCACATTTACAATGACGATAAAGGGTTACATGCACATCTGGATGTGGGACATAGAGCACGGCAAGCTCCTGTGGAAGGAAAGAATTGCATCCCCATCTACATATCCGGCACATGCATGGATAGCTCCTGATGGACAGCTCATCATGAGGATTTACAGCGTAGAAAATGGCGAATTTGCCGGGGATCAGGTTGTGGTTTACTCGCCTAACGGCAGAAAAATCGCCGAACTGCCGATAACGGGTGTCACTCATGTCGCTTTCAACGGCGACGAAGTTTGTATAGCGTCGAAACGGGATGTGTTCAAAGTTAGCATAACCAACTCAAAGACTGAACTCATGGATTCTGTCCGTTTGGAGGAATTTATCAAGGATGTCAGGTTCGTGGATGGCCGTTGTGTTGTGTTAACCGCAACACCGGATTGGGAAGAAGACAAAGCCGTATGGAAAAATCCTGCCCTGTGGATTGTGGTTGATGGGAAAAGCCAGCAGCTCATGGGTTTTAAGGACACAACTGTTTCGCCCGTTGTTGTCGAAGACAATGGGAAACCGGCCCTTTGGATTCCTTCTCATGGAATTATTCTCAAGGAAGGAGGCAAAAGATGAATATCGTGCTTTTGATGCTGTTGACCTATCCATGGCCTCTTGCCCCACAAAATCAAATTCATGGAATTATTGGCACATTTGGTGAATATCGTTCTGGGCCGCCGCCACATTTCCACAACGGCGTTGATGTTCCTGACCCTGAAGGAACTCCGGTTTATGCAGTTGCGGGAGGCACTGTTTTGTGGATAGAGCGGAACGGATTTAACTGCGGCATTCGGGTTGGAAGGTTCGCCTACATCCACACGATACCGCGTGCCGACCTCGACATTGGCGACTATGTAAATTATGGCGAGGTTGTTGGGCATCTGAACTACGGGAACCATGTGCATTTCAAAGATGGCGGCGGCGCTTCCGGCAGGGACACGAGGAATGCACTGCTTCCCGACGATGGACTTGAGCCCTTTGAGGATCCTTATCATACAAATGTGCTTGGTGTCTGGTTTTTCGTTGACAATGTTCAGACCGAGATACCGGCTAACAGGCTCAGCGGGTTGGTTGACATTGTTGTCAGGGCGGTGGACACGACCACTCCGGGCAGCAGAGTAGGCACCAACAACGGCATATTCACCATCGGATACGGCATCATGACGGCCGATACATCGCAGTTTGTTGTCCCTCTGCATGTCCCCTATGTGTTTGATACACTTCCACCTTCATCCGCTTTACCTTACACCTACTATCAGCAATGGTCGAACACATCGACCTACTACTACATCGTCACAAACGAGTTCTACGGCAGTAGGTTTCTGGATACACGCACGCTTGAGCCGGGCGACTATGTGCTGGTTGTGACGACATCCGACACCCGAAACCCGCCTGACACATTCTATTTCCCGATCAGGATAGTTGAGTCCGATGTCACGCCGCCATCTCCGCCACAGCTGCACAGGTTTTTCGTGAACGAAGATGGCTATCCGTCGATAACATGGTCGCCGCCACCGGATTCCGATCTTGCGGGTTACAAAGTCTATGTGAGGCTGAACAATTCGAGATGGGCGCTGTGGACAACGATCGGACCCGACACGATTTACACTTTTGACGATCCTGCTCCGAACAACATGCTGTTTTCCGTTAAATTGACCGCATACGACAGCGCAGCACCGCCGAACGAGAGCGAACCGTCACATGTTTTCTCTATGAGGAAGCTGACGAACAGGTCGAGCAGCGTTCTCATGGCAGACGGTGGAGTGCTCGATTACGATGCTCAGGCATTCGAGACAATATCAGCTGCAGCACCTTATCTTCAAGTTGAATCTGCATCCTACGATGCCATTTCGGATGGCTACGATGCCATCTGGGCGTTCTTCGGCGACAGCGATTGGTCACACGATGCGGGCATAGACCTCGTTTCGTTCGTTGAGAACGGCAAACTCATCATATCTGGGGCGGTTGCGCCGTGCGGGATGGCCACAGATTCAGTGGGACAGGCCTTGATGGCCGCACTCGGAATAGGATCAGCTGCATGCGATACGGCTTACTCTGGAGCTCTTGTTGGCCTCAGCGGAACTGTTTTCGAGGCTGATACATTCTCCTACGATGGGCCGATCACTTACTTTGAGTGCAACGGCTGCACTCCGCTCGTAACCGATGTCAACGGCAGGCCGGTTGTCGCACTTCACAGCGATGACATGCTCATTGGCATAAATGTCATCCGTTTGACTCAGCCCGAGATTTCACAACTGATAACCGGCATAAACGCACTCATCGACCTCCAGGATGTCGCCGAAAATGAAACCTATCCAATTGGCGATGTGGCAGTTCATTCGTTCTCCGATGGCGTCGAGCTTTACATGCCCGTGGGTGGGACGGCTCGCGTTACTGTGTTCGATGTCAGCGGCAGGATTTTGCTTAACAAGGAGATGAACCTGAATTACGGTTGGAACAGACTTTACCTCAAGACCGGTGTGAGCGGCGTTCACATAGTCAGAATTGAGGCGGCAGGTAAGGTTGTGAACGCAAAATATGTTGAGCTGCGATAAAGGGCGGGGCCGTAGCGCCCCGCTTTCCCCTGCGTCATGATAGTCGTCAAGTGCGCTAAGTGCAAAACCAGAATATTCAAATATCGCAAATACGGGAAAGGCAAGCTCTGGCACTGCTGGAAGGACAGAATTGTCGAGGATTACTCAGTTCGGGACGGCGACCTCGTCAAATGTCCCGTCTGTGGCAATGTGATCGGCTTAGATCAGGGGAAATGGATCAAGCTAAAACCTACGCACTTCATATACAGCGGCACTTACGAGCATTGATCTAAACATGAACTGCAAAGACCCATGTGTTAAAGCTGTTGGCCTGTTCATGGTTTTTCGCCGCAGGCAAGTCTCAGGTATCCGTGGGCGTATAGCTTCTCGGAGTAGTTGGTGAACCCTGCATCCCGAAACATCTCACCGAGATCGCTCATCACGAACTCAGCCGCAAGAGGGCATTCCACCTTCGTGATGAAATACTTGACTATGGGGTTGCTTTTTTCGATATCGAAAGATGCGTAATCGAATATGCACATCTTGCCGCCTGACCTTAGAGCTTCCCATGCGTTTTTCAGGAGTGCCATGCGATCCGGCTGTTCAAATCCGTGAAACACAAAGGATGTGTAAGCTATGTCGAACTCGTCATGGAAAGGCAGCTCCTCTTCCGCACGCAGCGATAAAAAGGCCACATTTGGCAAATCGCCTACCTTTTTCTTCGCTTTTTCAAGCATGATCGGTGAGATATCCACGCCGACATATCGACCGTTTGGGCCAATGATTTTGACGAATTCGCTCGCCGCTATGCCTGTGCCGCAGCCGAATTCTATGACATGATGGCCGGCCGATACGCCCGTATCCCTGACTGACCTGCGAATCAGGCCGTGATACTGGCCGAGCGTGATGAGCCACATGAGCTCATCGTAATACTTTGCCTCAAAACCCTTTACTTCGACCTTGCTTCGTTCAGATGATGCCATGATTTACCTCAATCCGGAATTATGACCGTGCCGGCCTTGCCTTCGAGCGCTTCATGGGCGAGCTCAAGCGAGGTTATGACGACCTTTTTGCCGCCATCTTCGATGAATCTGATAGCAGCCTCGACCTTTGGCCCCATACTGCCGGCTGCAAAATGGCCTTCACTCAAGTATTTTTTTGCTTCGCTCACCGTCATCCTGCTTATCGGTTTTGCGTTCGGTTTCCCGAAGTTGAGATAGACGACATCGATCTGCGTGAGGATGAGCAGGAGTTCGGCTCCGATCTCTTTCGCAAGGACAGCCGACGCCCTGTCCTTGTCGATCACAGCCTCGACACCTTTGAGCTTGCCGTTCTCCTCGACCACAGGTATTCCGCCGCCTCCGGCTGCAACGACGACCGTCCCTTCATCGACCAGCTCCCTGACGATATCGCCTTCCACGATTTTGATCGGCCATGGCGACGGCACGACGACGCGCCACCCTCTGCCTGCATCATCGATCATCTTCCAGCCGTATTTCGCCATCAATTCCTCGGCTTCTTCTTTCGTGAAGAAGTTGCCGATCGGCTTCGACGGGTTCTGGAAAGCGGGATCGTCAGCGTCCACAAGCACCTGAGTGACAACTGCAACGGCCCTGTTTTTCAATCCGATCTCGCCGAAAACATTCCTCATCGCGCGACAAAGAAGGTAGCCTATCCATCCCTGCGTCTCTGCGTTCAACGCATCCAGCGGATAGGGCGGATATTTGTCTGAGGTATAGACATTTCGGAAAAATGTTACGCCAACCTGTGGGCCATTACCGTGAGTGACAGCTATTTTGTAGCCATCGGCGACGAGGGATGCAATCGCCCTGACGCTTCTCAAAGCGTTCTTATACTGATGCTCGATGTCCATCGGCTCGCCTTTCTGGAGCAGAGCATTGCCTCCAAGTGCCACAACTGCTTTCATTTCTTATCCTCCTGAATGAAATTGCGAAAAGCTTTGATTTTTTTGAGTTACAACCTGACAGGTTCAGACCTATGCGTCCCGTCATCCCTTCTCAGCGAACCCGAACCTGCGGTTTGCAAGTATCTTTTCGACGGCGCGCATGGGATCGTTCTCATCGGTTGTTATCATTTCTATGCCCATGCCTTCAAGCACAAACCTGCTCCCTCCCGGCGGTTCCGACCTGACGATCACGCATGTCACGCCCAGCTCAGCAAGCATTTTGCCTACCGACGGGCCTCTGTGCCTCTCAAGGTCGGTAAACGGGTTTTCGACTATCTCCGTGGATGTCACCTTGCCCTCGTGTGTCCTGACGATCATAAAAAACGGAGCGCCGCTGAAGTGGTCGCTGATCGTGCTCCCTTCCTTTGATACGACCGGAATTGCAAATATGCACTCCTTGCGCTGAGATGGCTCGTAGTGAATTAACACCTGATCGACATTCGGGATTTCGGCCTTGATCCTCGATTCGAGCTCCTCCGAAACCTTGTGAGCGAAGTCGAGCGAATGGACATTGAGCTCTATCACGGCCTCGATAAAGCGGTATCTCCCGGAATTCCTGCCCTTGAGCGACTTAACCCTTACCACGCGCGGGTCAGATTCGAGAAGTTCTTTCACCTTGATCAACAATTCTGGCTCAATCGACGCATCCAACAACACCTTCAGCGAGTCTATGAGCGGCTCAAAGCCCGCCCTCACTACGAGTATGACGACCACAATGGCCGCAATCCTGTCAATTCCGAACAGGATGCCTAACAGGACGACTATCGACGATAGGGCATCCGAGCGCGAATGGTATCCATCTGCTATCAGGCTGGGAGAGTTATACTTTCGCCCAACTTTGAGCTTGTAAACCGAGAGTCCCCAGCTCACAAAGACCGAGAAAAGCGCCATAAGGGCTGCAATCCAGCTGTTATGCAGCCTGACGGTGCTCGGTTTTAAGGCCTCCATAAGTATTTCGTAGCCGGCGTAAAATATTGCGAACGAGACGAACATCGACACCAGATTTTCAACCTTATAGAGGCCGTAAGGAAATGTCGCGGATTTCCGTTTCGATATGTGGATGCCGAGAAGCACGAGCGCAGAGGTGAAACTATCTGTAAATGAGTGAACTGCATCGGCCAGCATGGCCACGCTACCTGTTAAGCCATAAACAAGAAACTTCAGGCCCGACAGGCCGAGCGAGACAAGGGTCGATACGACCGCCACTTCTTCGGTTTTATCTCTCATGCCCATTATTTTAATGTTTTGCCCTTGTTTCCATCCAATTCCATATTTTTCAGGATCTCCAGCACGACTTCCCTGTCGCTGAACGGGATTACCTCATCCCCGATCACCTGATAATCTTCGTGTCCTTTGCCTGCTATTACGATGATGTCGCCCGGTTTTGCGATCGTCAGGGCGAATTCTATGGCGGCCTTTCGGTCAGGATCATATTTGGGGCTCAGTTTGCGAAACCCCTTTTCCACATCTTTGATGATCTTTAGAGGATCCTCATGGCGTGGATTGTCAGATGTTATGATGGCCACATCGCTGAATTTCTCGACCGCCTGTGCCATGAGAGGCCGTTTGCCGTGATCTCGGTCTCCACCAGCACCAAAAACCGTTATGACACAGCCATTTTTGATGAGTGAGCGCACGGAGGAGAGTAGCTTTTCGAGCGCATCTGGCGTATGAGCATAATCGATAACGACATGGAAGTAAGGCCCTTCTATGACTTCAAACCTTCCGGGCACTGAGCTGACATTCTCCAGCCCTTTCCGTATTGCGTCGTGAGGCAGCTCCAGAAGCAAAGCGGCTGCCGTCGCCGCCATTGCGTTGTAAACATTGAAGATGCCGGGAAGCCGAAGCGACACCTCCATCTCAACCGGGCCGTGAAGCGAAAATGTCGTCCCCGTGATGTCCGACTTCTCGATTTCAGCTCGCAGATCACCATCACGGAGCCCGTAAGTCATGATTTTTTTGCCCTTTGCGGCCTCGATGAAGTATTCGGAATGCGGGGTGTCTGCGTTTATCGCCGCTGTTTTCGCCAGCCTGAAAAGGCGCGCTTTCGCCTCACGATACCGCTCGATGGTGATGTGATAATCCAGATGGTCGCGAGATAGGTTCGTAAAAACCCCGACATCGAAATCGATGTGCTCAACTCGATACTCGTCGAGCGCATGGGAGGACACCTCCATGACAGAGGCTTTGCCTCCGCTCTCGAGTATGGCTTTCAGCATCATGTTGAGATCGCTGGCTTCGGGGGTCGTCCTTGTAGCTTTCCGTTTTTCAGACACGAGGTCGTATTCGATCGTGCCTATCAGCCCGGATCTGAGCCCGGCAGCCTCCAAAATCGACTTCACGAGGAATGTCGTCGTCGTTTTCCCGTTTGTTCCGGTTATTCCGATGACTTTCAATCTCTTGGATGGTTCGCCGAAGAACGCGTTTGACAATGCGGAAAGTGCGTAACGGCCTGATTCCACGAGGGCATGATCGATCGAGATCTCAACTTCCCTCTCCGCTACGATGGCCACAGCGCCGTTTGAAATTGCGTGTTTTATGAAATCGTGCCCATCGAAATTCTGGCCTTTGAAAGCTACGAAAAGTCCGCCTTTCTGCACTTTGCGCGAATCGTAGAAAATTCCCGTTATTTCGGGATCGGAAATGATCTCGATTTGCGATGGAGCAAGCCCGGAAATGCGTATTAGTTCTGAGAATTTCATAGCGGGGTATTTTACAACAGATGTTAATCTGGAGGCAATCAATCGTTATCACTCATCCGAGAACATAAAATCGAAGATAAGATGCGATTTTGGGAAAATAATCCACAAATTACGGGTTACTTAAGCTGGTTATTGACAACAGGTTGTCGTTACACAAGTCCATCTCAACCAACGAAATCCTCGGTTTCAGGTGTAATCCATCACCAATCCGCATCACCGAAATGCATTATGACAGATAGCCTTATAATAACTGACCGTTAAATCAGGCGAAAAGGAGCATGCAAGATGGCGAAATTATCGATTGAAGAGGAATTGAAGGTTATCAAAAAGAATGTTGTTGACCTCATACCTGAGGAGGAGCTCATTGCAAAGCTGAAGCGTTCCCGTGAGACAGGTCAGCCGCTCAGGGTGAAATACGGCGCTGACCCGACGAGGCCTGACCTGCATCTCGGCCACTATGTTTGCCTGAAAAAACTGAAGGACATACAGGACCTCGGGCACAAAATAGTGTTCATAATTGGCGATTTCACGGGCATGATCGGCGATCCATCTGGCAAATCGAAGACGCGTCCCCGCCTGTCGAAGGAAGAGGTTATGGAGAATGCGAAGACCTATTTCGAGCAGGTCGGCAAAGTGCTTGACATAGAGAAGGCTGAAATTCGCTACAACTCTGAATGGCTTGGCAAGATGACGGCTCACGATGTCATAGAACTGGCAGCAACCTACACTGTTTCGAGGATGCTTGAGAGGGACGATTTCAGCAAGAGGTTTAAAAGCGGGATACCGATTTACATCCACGAGATCCTCTACCCGCTGTTTCAGGGATACGATTCATACGCCATCGAGGCGGATATCGAGGCGGGCGGCACGGATCAGACATTCAACTTCCTTGTCGGGCGTGAGGTTCAGAAGGCCTTCGGTCAGGAGCCTCAGGTTATCCTGACGGTGCCGTTGCTTGAGGGCACGGACGGCAAAAACAAGATGTCTAAGTCGCTGGACAACTACATCGGCATAACCGAACCGCCCAACGAGATGTATGGCAAGGTCATGTCCATCCCTGACGAGCTGGTCGTCCGCTATTTCAAACTTGTGCTCTACTACGACGAAAGCCAGCTCAAGGAGATCGAGAAAGCTATGCACGAAAATCCGAGGGACACGAAGGCCAGACTCGCTTATGAAATTGTCAGGCTTTTCCATTCAGAGGATGCGGCGCGCCGTGCAGCAGCGGAATTCGACCGTATCTTTCGAGAAAGACAGGCGCCGAGCGATATGCCTGAGTTCGCAGTGCCGCCTGAGGGCAAAAACATCGTGGACATCATCTACGAGCTTGGATTCGCTAAATCCAAGTCAGAAGCGCGCCGAATAGTGTCTCAGGGCGGCGCAAAAATCGATGGAGAAAAGGTGACGAACATAGAGGCAGTAATCGTCCCGAAGCAAGAAGGTTCCGTCCTGAAAGTCGGGAAACGCAGATTTGCCCGTCTCGTGGTCAAGAGCAGCTAATTCAAATGTCAATTCTCCTCTTTGTAGTGCTGTCGATCGGTTCCGTTGAGTTCGGGGCAGCACATCTCCGTTACGAATCGAAAATGCGCACCGTCACGCTCGCAGGCTCAGCATGGGTCAGGACAGGCGATATCCAGCTCTTTGCGGATTCGATAACTTACCTGAGCAACTATCAGATAATCTATGCACACGGCAACTGCACCCTCATCGTCAGGGCTGACACGATGACAGGCGACAGCCTCGGCTACAACCTGAAAACGGACGACGGTGTTATGTGGCACGGACGGGCACATGTCGAAAAGGGATGGATAACCGGCGATGCGCTCGTCAAGATCGGAAAAGACACCATTCTCATAAAGCACGGGAGCTTCACCACATGCGACCTCGTGCCCCCGCATTACGAATTTGTGGCAGACCGCATGAAACTTGAGGGTAAGGAGCTCGGAATTGTGCAGCCGCTCATCCTGAAAGTCCATGAGCTGCCGGTTTTCTATGCGCCTTTCTGGTTTTTCCCGCTCAGACGAGACCGCCATTCCGGATTTTTGATGCCGAGCATAGGTTATAACTCGATTGATGGCAAATACATACGCAGGCTAAGATATTACCTCGTGCTGAACAACTACTCGGACATCACTTTTGGGATGGACATCATCGAGAAAAGGGGGCCTAAATTCGATGTTCAGGCGGTCTATAAACTTTACAAGAGGTTCAACGGCGAGCTGAACTTCAGCTGGGCGGACGATTACAGCGTGAAAAGGGTCAGGTGGAGCGCATCCGGCCGCCATTTTCAGGATTTCGGGCGCGGCTGGACACTGCGTGCCAACGGCAATTTCGCGTCCGACCGAAACTTCTCACAGGACTATTTCGAGCAGCATGACCAATGGCTCAAACAGGATATGCGTTCGTTTGTATCGCTCTCCAAAAGGTTTAAGTTCGCATCGATGAATGTGTCGTTCAACAGGCTGGAAGACATGACAAACGGGAGCGGCAACTTTCAGGCTCCTTCCATCTCATTCAACCTGTTCAACAAGACTATCTGGAAGTTCAACATATCGGCGAATTCGGTTTTTCAAAGGGCGGGGCAATTCGATACTCTATCCTCATCGGTCAGGTGGGCATGGCGCAACCGCGCCAGCGTATCCTCAAACATTAAACTCCTCAGGTATTTCAATTTCATGCCGTCCGTGAGCTTCACATCTACGGTTTACGACACCAACATTCTCGGACATGGGCCTTTTGAGGTGCATGGTTTCACAGGTTCAGCATCGATCTCGACCGTGCTTTACGGCATATCTGTCTTCGGCATCGGGCCGATCAAAAGGTTCAGGCACACGCTGAGGCCATCGATCGGGTTCAATTATTCCGAGAAGGAGGAGAATGACTCGCTTACTGCGCCTTTCGGCCAGTTCGGGAGATTGCCCCTGCCGTCTAAAAGGGGAAGCTATCGCATATCAAACGATTTCGATGCCAGACTTGAAAATGGCACAATCATCAACCTCCTGAGCCTGGACATAAGCGGTGCGTATGACCTTGACAGATCAGAAAAGCCGTTGACGCCCATATCGATATCGTTGAACTCCTCGCCGTATCGGAAACTGAGTATTCGCGGTAATGTTTATGTCGATCCGTATTCCCTTGACTGGAGCAACGCATCGCTGAGCACAGGTCTGTCGTTCAGTATCAACGACCCCCGTATAGCCGAATGGGACACCACGAAACGCACATGGAGCGTCAGCATGTATCACACGCTTAGCAAATCCTCGCCTGAGCGCAAGGCTGTCCAGAGGGTTTCGGTCTCCATATCGGGCAAGCCCACCCCGAACTGGAGCGTCAAATACAGTTTCAACTACAACCCCGAGACCGGCAAAATAGTCGATCAATACCTGTCACTCAACCGCGATCTCCACTGCTGGGCGTTCTCTTTGAGATGGTCGAAGCTTGGAGAACGCACCAATTACGATTTCAGGGTCTGGATCAAGGCGCTTCCGGATGTCTCGATAAGGAAAAACCTGCTGCAACTTTTCCTGCCCTGATGGTGCAGCCTTATACTCAATGCCATTATGAGAAGGCGCAAGAAATTCCTGTTAGTCGTTGGAGCTCGCCCAAATTTCATGAAAGCCATGCCGCTCTATCGGGCGCTCAAATCGAAGTTCGACATTTTCGATCCCGTGCTTCTTCACACGGGCCAGCATTACGATTACGAGATGTCGAAGGCGTTTTTTGAGGATCTGGAGCTTCCGGAGCCTGACATCTACCTCAATGCAGGTTCGGATACCCATGCGCGTCAGACTGCGAAGATCATGATGGGCATAGAAGATGTGTTGATGGGCGATAACTATGACCTCGTGATCGTGTTCGGCGATGTGAACTCGACGATGGCGGCGGCGATAGCTGCCTCGAAACTCCTTGTCCCTGTGGCGCATGTTGAGGCTGGCCTGAGGAGCTTCGACAGAACGATGCCTGAAGAGATAAATCGAGTTGTCACCGATGTGCTGTCTGATCTTCTTTTCGCCACAGAGCCCAGCGGCCTGAAAAACCTGAAATCCGAAGGCATTTCGGACGAAAAGATCCATTTCGTCGGAAACCTCATGATCGACACACTTATTTCTTACCGCGAGAAAGCAGCACGCAGCGATGTGCTGGACAGGCTTGGCCTGAAGTTAGGTGAATACGCACTTCTGACGCTCCACCGTCCGTCTAATGTCGATAATCCCCAGAAATTCGGCGAGATATGGGGCGCTCTGATGGAAATTTCCGAAAAAATTACTATCGTGTTTCCCGCACATCCCCGAACGAAAAAGCGAATTGAAGAGTTCGAGATGCCGATCCCTCACTCAATCCGATTACTTCCACCGTTGTCATACATCGATTTCCTTGCGCTTCAAATGGGTGCGAGGCTCGTTTTGACCGATTCCGGGGGCGTTCAGGAGGAGACGACCGCTCTCGGTGTCCAGTGCATTACCATTCGGGAGAACACGGAGCGGCCGATAACCGTTGAGGTGGGAACAAACTGGCTCGTTGGCACATCGCCTGACGCCATCAAAGACGCAGCTTTCAGGATTTTGAACGGTGAATCCAAAACAGGCAGTCAGCCGCCCATGTGGGACGGGCACGCCGCAGATCGGATTTTGGAGGTGCTGGAGGAATGGGAGCCGTATTGAAAATGAAACTTAAACTCTGTTTGCTGATTGTTTTTATGGCAGGCGGCCTGAGTGCTCAGGAGTTTCAGCACGGGTTTTCTTACAGTGCTTGGTGGCACACTCCCTACAACACCGACGCATCTGACTCATCGCTGGCACTGCTTGCATCAATTGGCACACAATGGGTAGCGGTAATCGTGACATGGTATCAGGACAACGCACATTCCACATCCATCTATCGCGATGCTAACAGGACGCCGGACGATGAGGGCCTCATTCGAGCTATAAACAGGGCGCACGAACTTGGGATGAGCGTGATGTTGAAGCCACATGTGGACTGTCAGAGCGGGGAATGGCGCGGCACCATCTCGTTCAGCTCAGAATCCGACTGGCAGGCATGGTTTTCGAGCTACATCAATTTCATAACCTACTACGCAGATTTAGCTGAAGCGCATGGCGTTGAAGAGTTTTGCGTTGGCGTCGAATACGAGGCAACGATGCAGCGTGAGGCCGACTGGCGCAGGGTGATAGATTCCGTCCGCGCACACTTCAGCGGTCCGATCACCTACGCAGCCAACCACGACGGTTACTGGAATGTCAGGTTCTGGGACGCACTCGACTACATCGGCATCGACGCTTACTTCCCGATGACCAACATGATGGATCCACCGATAGACAGCCTCATCGCTCGGTGGGACGAGATAAAACCGGATCTTGCAAACCTTTACAACACATATCACAAGCAAATTATATTCACCGAAATCGGATACAGGAGCGTTGACGGAGCCAACATGAGACCGTGGGAATGGGGCACATCCGGAAATGTTGACCTTCAGGAGCAATGGGATTGCTACGAAGCTGTCCGATTGTCGTTCAGCAATGTAGATTGGTTTGGAGGCATATTCTGGTGGTATTGGAAAACTGATCCCAATCAGGGCGGGCCTGACGACATAGATTACACGCCACACAACAAGCCCGCTGAAAATGTCGTGCGGAACTGGTATTCGTCCGCTGTGAGCGAGGATCAGGGGACGCCTCGCCAACCGCAGAAGGTGATCTTCTCATACCGCAACGGCCGTCTCACCCTCCACCTCAAAGGTATCGAGGCGACAGAGGCGTCCGTATTCGATGTGTCCGGCAGAAAGGTCATGCAATTTGAGCTGAGCGGCGGGGAAAGTTACACCATCGACCAGAGCCTCAAAAGCGGCGTTTATTTTGTCGTTGTCAGTGTCGGTGCGAAGAGGTTTACCGTGCCGATGGCGGTTATCGGAGAGTGAGAAAGCGGCACCCCGAATGCCCACCGTTCCGCTTGACAACCTTATGTCAACACCTTATCTATATCCCCGCTTGTGAAAAATTGTTCTTTGAAAATTGGGGGCGTGCGGATTCGACGGGGGTAATCGAGACCCGAAGGTGCATGCCGGGGCGCCGCAACCCCGTAAAAAGCGGCAAAAAATAACTGCCAACTCTTACAACTATGCAATGGCTGCCTAATTGATCGGTAGCCCGTCCTCCCGAAGTGTGCTCCCGAGCTTCGGGTAAGGGCGTCATAGATCGGGGGCGTCACCCTGAACCTTGCGCCGGGTAGGTTCAGGGGGAGGGCACAACCCGGCAACCACGATCTCCACATGCCCGTCGCCCGTCCGGGCGGAGGTCGTGGAACTTCAAAGACGGGCTAAGCATGTAGAGCCTTCGGGCTTGTGCCTCCGGACGGGGGTTCGAGTCCCCCCGCCTCCATTTTTATTATGCCTTCAATCTTTCCCTACAAGGAATGGAAACGAAGAACGGAGACCTCCGCTATTACGCAACTTGACAGCCACATCCTCAAGTCAGGTCATCCAAAATGCCCAGCTCTCTGTCTTTCACCAGCAATCAAATGCCAAAACTTGATGGCATGAACCCCTTGCTCTCCAACAAATCGCGTTACAATACATCATCAAACTCATTTTTAGGTTACAGAAATTGTTATGGACTATGTTAGCTTGACCTTAAATCCCATGAGCCATAAACTGTGCCGAAAATTCAGGAGGCGGTTCAATGGCAAGAAGGTCAAGAAGGGGTAGAAAATCGAGGAAAACAAAATCTGGTGGTGAGGGATTTAAATTCCATTTAAATACCACAATGGCGATAATAATACTGGCTGTCCTCGCACTGATCTACTTCTACAAGGTGCTATCGCCCAATGTCATGATTCAGGCAAGTGACCAGTTGAGTGCAGGCATACCCATCCGACAATTTCAGGCAAACCAGCTGCACCATTTGAGATTCCCGCTATGGGATCCGCTACTGTTTTCCGGAATACCGTTCGTGGATGCGATGCACGGTGACATATTCTATCCTTCCGCCCTTCTCAGGGTCCTATTTCCCGCCCACTATGTGCTCACGCTCGTGTTCATAGTTCATGTTTTCCTTGCAGGACTTTTGATGTTTGTGCTGCTCAAGGACATAGGACTTGATGTGAAAGGCGCACTCCTATGGGCTATTTCGTATGCTTTCACCGGTGTGCTGGTGTCTCAGACCCTGCCCGGCCACGATGGTAAGGTGATAGTTTCCGCATTCCTGCCGGGTGTCATCTTCGCCATCAGGAGGGGGATGCAAGAAGTAAAGGCGAAGTGGTTTATGCTCGGTGCCCTGTTTCTGGGTCTGGATATCCTCTCCCCGCATGTCCAGATGGCATATTACACCTATCTCGCCGCCGGAATTTATTTCGTCTTTGAGTGGTTCTACCTGTTGAAGAACAAGGGGATTTGGCCCGCTGTGAAATCCATTTACCTGTTCATTGTGATGGTGGTCTTCTCGATTGCGATAGGTGCCATCCAACTTGTGCCTTCATACCTTTATGTTTCCAAGTTCTCGCCTCGCGCTGCCGGAAACAGGGGCTACGAATTCGCTATCTCATGGTCTTTGCCATGGGAGGACTACATAAGCGCTTATCTGGCGAAATTCTCGGGTTTCCTCGAAAGTTATTGGGGAAGAAACCCGTTCAAGCTGAACACGGAATATGTCGGAGTTATGGCTTGGCTTTTCGCACTCGCTTCAATAGCTCCATCAGCAAAAATACGGGAAAGATGGTCAATGTGGTTCCTGCTGTTATTCTTCAGCATCATGGCACTTGGCGGTTACACACCTCTGTATAAACTCTTTTACGCAGCCCTGCCGGGAGTTAAGAAATTCAGAGCTCCTGCTATGTCGTTCTTCGTAGTTGCGTTTGCGGTCAATGTCCTTGCAGCAATAGGATACTTATCACTTATCAGACACGATACAATCGATTTTGTCAAAAAAATGCTGATAATTATTGCCGGAATAACAGTTGTTCTTGCCCTTATGGCATCGGGCGGCATGCTGAAATCAGTAGTGAAATCACTTTTCCTGAGCGGTGCATCTCAGGAAAAGCTTGCTGTGTTCAACAGGTATTATGGCAACATCCCATCGGCGTTGTGGCGCACCCTCATCTTCACAGTAGTTGCATTCGTGCTTGCCGTTCAGTTTTCCAGAGGTGAGGAGAACTATGCCCTGCTGGCTGCCCTTCTCGTGTTGATCGACCTGTGGTCTATTGACTGGAAATTCCTGAAAAAAGTGCCCGGCCCCGATGTTTACTATGCACCTGACGCCGTTGTCCAATACCTGAAACAGGACACGACCACATATCGCGTATTCCCGCTACTATACCGTATAGACGATAACTATTTGATGTATCATAACATAGAGTCTATAGGCGGACATCACGGAAACCAATTCCAGAGGTATCAGGAATTTGTGGGTGAGCCCAACCATTTCATGTTCAGACCGACGATGGTGCCCAACCTGCTCAACTATCCGAAATTCATCAACATGTTAAACACGAAGTATATCATTTCGCAGCCGTTGCCGAAGGACATATCCAGATTTTCACCTGAGACAAGGCGGCTCATAAGGGAGATCAATGGGCTCCTTTCCACACCCGGTATCGAGTTTGTAAAGAGGGTTCAGGTCGGCAACGATTATTACGACATCTATCGCAACAACAATAACCTTGGCAGAGTGTTTCTCGTCCAGCGTTACACGATAAAACAGTCTGACAGCGTTCTCGCCTACATGAAATCGAGGGCGTTCGACCCATCCCTCGAAGCCGTTTTCGAGGATACAGTCGCATTTCCGATAATCGAAGTTCCTGATTTCAAATGGAATGTGGACATAAAATCACGGACGCCAAACACCATAAAGATGGAAGTTACAACTAACGGCCGCGCGATACTCGTTTACTCAGGTAACTGGTATCCTTACTGGAAGGCCTATGTCGATGGCGAAGAGACCAGAGTTTACAGGGTGGATTACATCCTCAGAGGCATAGAAATCCCTGAAGGCGTGCATTATGTCGAGTTCCATTACAGCGGCAAATACATAACAATTCTTGCAATCGTGCTGCTGGTGGCTCTCGGAATAGTGTTCATATACCTTGTCAAACCAGAGGAATAGGGGACACGCCGTTGATGGATTTGCAATAAATAGGTATAATTTGGTAGCAAGTTACCTATTCCTGAAAATATCAAAACAAGGAGGAAACTGGTATGATTATCCAGAAGAGGCATGCGGAGCTCCTGCTACTGGTGGGGAAAGCGATGGATGCGGGCGAAGAGACATACATTTTCGAGAAGGGCGTTTCACCTGAGGAGGATGAGAACTACCTCAGAGAACTTGAATATGCCGGTCTTTTGAGACTTGAACGCCCAATTGAGTATGTGCCTACTTACACGGGCTCGTTGATTATCGAGGCTCTGAAAGAGGCCGTTGACACAGGGCTCGTGGCTCATCCGTCTGAATGGGATGAGTCTTTCAGATGGGTTGGCTCGGAAGTCATCGCCATGATAGACGGCGCCCTGAGGTGCCAGGGACAGGTCAGGGGCGAGATAGCCGAGCGGCTCGAGAAGAGAGGCTTTGCGAAGGATGGCCATCTTACACCAATTGCTGAGCAGATCGTCGAGCTTTATCGGCTCTCCCACCCTTATGTCACGATCACAAGGGAACTTGCCGAGTATATCAAGAAAATGCCGCCGGGGCCGGCGGAGACGAAAATCCTTCCAGTCGGAAAGCATTACCTCCTTGAGCTTGAGGCACAGCGGTTGATAGCGTTTTCTGTCCCCAAATCCGATGTCTTTGCGCTTACGGGGCTTGGCCAGAAAATCAGACAGGCCATCAGGCTTGGAGCCCCCGTCCATGAAGTAGTTGTATCCGCTGACATTCTTGATGCGATAGCGATGGTTGTCCACCGTCCACATGAAGTGCCTCAGGAGATGCGCGTCCTCCTGATGGAGCTCGCTTACATCAACGGTGAAGGTAAGCTCCTGCCGGCAGGTAGAGCGCTTTACGATGCATATCTCATTTACAGAGAAGGGCCGATAACGATTTCCCCGTCCGTCCAGATAGCTGCTGAAGAGGTTTACATCATCAAAACCATTGACGAGCTCTGGAAAAAACATGAGGGTAACCCCGAAATCTACCCCGACCGCAAACAAATCCGCAAATACATAGAGGAAAAATGGCCTTACAGGGAGTATGACATTACGACAGCTCTCTACACGCTCGAATCTTTCAACCTTATAAGGGCTGAGGAATTTGAGAAAAAGCCAGGGACCCTGATCTATCACCTGACGGACTACGGTCAGCAGGTGTTAGAAGACCAGAACAGGCGTGAGAGGCCCATTTCTGCTGCTGCCGTTTCAGCCATAACATTGACGCGGAGAGAGTATTCGGCTCCCGGCATAGATTGGGTCAAGCGCGGCAGAGATGAAGGCCTAATCGGAACGGGAGCGCCCACCAAATCGGGCATGATGTATGCCAACATAGCGGAATCGATCGACAAAAAACCGCATATCACCGGGCTTGAGAACAGGGTTTTGAGTATGATTCCCCTGACACGCGGCATGTTCATCGAGGATATCCTTGCGAAATTCCCGGAGCGCGAACGGAAGGATGTCGAGCTTGCCATCGAAAAGCTTGACGCTCGTGAGGTCGTCGAAATCCTGCCAGTTGGTGCGGTTATCCTCACAGAGCCCGGAAGGCTGATAAAGCGCGCGCTTGCCGGCGTGCCATCCAGTTTCGCCAACCCGATCAACCCTCTGCTCGTCAGATTCCTTGAAGCGCTCAGAGAGGTCGGAACCCTTTACGAGAAGGAGCGCAAGATAAAGCTGACAGAGGAGCAGTGGAAAAAGGCCGAAAAACTCACAGGTCTCGATAGCGAGACCCTGAGAGAGGAGCTTTTGCTTGCTCAGAAGGCCAGATTTGTCGGCAGAAACAGGATAAATGAGGCCGGCCTCCTTCTGCTTGAGGCGCTTGACCTCATGAAATCCCAGAAAAGGATGACATTTGAATACATGGAGGAGAAGGAATAATGGGTGCAGGCGATTGGATTTTCTGGTTATTGTTTCTTTTGATGATATTCTGGCCACAGATTCAGCACAAAAATCTGATACTGGCCAGACTTAACCTGATAAAGAAGATCGAGGACAAGCGAAAGAGCCGCGTTATAACGCTAATCCACAGGCAGGAGAAAATCGGATGGTTCGGCCTGCCGATTTTCAAATTCATTGATATTGAGGATTCCGAGGAGGTGCTGCGCGCCATCAGGATGACCCCGCCTGACATGCCGATCGACCTGATCGTGCACACTCCCGGCGGCCTCGTGCTGGCAGCAGCTCAGATAGCGTTCGCCTTGAAGGATCATCCAGCCAAGACTACGGTGATTGTCCCTCATTACGCCATGAGCGGCGGCACGCTGATCGCACTTGCAGCGGATGAGATCATCATGGATCCTCACGCTGTGCTTGGGCCTGTTGATCCGCAGCTCGGCCTCGCAGGCAACTCGGTTCCAGCTGCATCGATATTGAAAGTGGTCGAACAAAAAGGGGCGGCTGAAGTCGATGATGAAACCTTGATACAGGCCGATGTCGCTGAGAAGGCGATCAAACAAGTTGAAGACATGGTTTATAAGCTGCTTCAGGGCAAGATGGAGGAACGCAGGGCACGCGAGATCGCCTCTATCCTGTCCGAAGGCAGATGGACACACGATTACCCGATAACCTTCGAGCATGCCAAAGAGCTTGGACTTCCGGTTACGACGGGCGTGCCGGAAGAGGTCTATAAGCTCATGAGCATGTATCCGCAGACAAATCAAATTCGTCCGGGCGTTGAGTTCATACCGGCACCTTACAAATCCGCAAATCACAACCACAAAGCTTAACCTTAGCAGGCGACCCGATTTCATCGGGTCGCCTTTTCGCTTTCCCATCGATATTACCTGACAGGAACTTCCAAAAAGAAAATCTATCTGATTTGCCTGCCTTTGCCGATGTTATGGCAGGTGTAATCGTTTGATTTGTAACCCAATGCCTCTTCTCTATTTCTTGACCCCATACAGCCGCCTATTTATCATTTCGACCATATAGGTCAAATATTCGATACGGGGAGGGTAGAGTATGGCGAAAAGGAAACATGTTCCCATCAAGGATTTATTATCTTTCAATGGCAAGAAGGCGCTTATCACAGGGGGAGGCAGCGGCATAGGGCTCGCCACCGCACACAGGTTCGCCGAGCTTGGAGCTGACCTTTACCTGATAGACATTGACCTCCGCCTGCTCGGCTCAGCAAAGAAAATCCTGACTGAGCGGTATGATGTCGATGTGAGCGCTTTCAAGGTGGATCTCTCATCCAAAGGCGAGATAAGCCGTCTGTGGCAGAACCTTGAAGGCGATGAGCCGGACATCCTGATCAACAATGTCGGCGTGTATGTCTTCAAAAACTTCCTCGAGATAGACGAGGAATTTCTGGACAGGATGATGAAGATAAACTTTGAATCTGCGTTCTGGATGTGCCAGGAGTTTATCAAGAGGCGTATGCGTAGAAAGAAGGGCGGAGTTATCATAAATCTCGGTTCGATAGAAGCGGTCATGCCGTTTGCGCCGGGGCTCGCTCATTACGATGCGGCGAAGACCGCTGTGCTTGCACTCACCCGTGCGCTCGCAAGGGATTACTCGAAAAAGGGCTTCAGAATCAACGCCGTTGTTCCGGGCGGCATCAACACGCCCGGGGTAAAGAAACTACGCCAGAGGGCCGCAATAAACTTCCGCGTTGACATGATGAAGCTCGCTATGGATTTCAAATCGAGGTTGCCGATAGGTAGGTTCGGCGATCCGGATGAGGTGGCAAGGGTTATGGTGTTTCTGGCCTCCGACCTCGCATCCTACATGACGGGCGCACTGATACCTGTCGATGGAGGCTTCCTGTCCATATAAGACGCTTAAGCAAGACGGCTTAGCATCAAGTTCAGGCCTCAGAAATTTCGCCGTTTTGCCTGCGGATCTGGCTCAAAAAGTCTATTTCGCCTCGTAAATTTCCATACAAGATGTTAACATGCCGAATGTGTTGTTTGATGTGGGCCTGGGGCTCATAATAAGCACCCTATGATGAACGAAAAAACCAACTTGAAATCACTGAGTTACAGAGAATTAGTCGGCAAACTGCGCGATATGGGAGAAAAACCATACCGCGCAACGCAGATCTTCAACTGGATCTGGAAGAAAGGCGAGACCGACATCATGCGATTTTCCGACATCAAAAAGAGTTTGAGGGGGCAATTGAACGAGATGTTTTTTGTGCCCAAATTGGTCGAAAAAGAGGGGGTCGCATCGTCCGATGGCAGCGTAAAGTTCATTTTTGAGCTCCCTGACGGCAATGAGATCGAATCTGTGTTCATCCCTGACCGCGATCGCAGAACCGTATGCGTATCAACTCAGGTCGGATGTCCAATCGGCTGTAAATTCTGCGCCACGGGGTTGCTTTTGGGCTACAAACGGAATTTAGAGGCGTGGGAGATCGTCGAGCAGGTGCTCAGGATTTCGCTTGCGCTTGGAGTGCGCATCAGCAATGTGGTTTACATGGGTATGGGGGAGCCGTTTTTGAATTACGATGCGGTTGTTGCATCTGCCGAGCTGCTGAACAGCGACCATGCCCTGAACATCGGCGCTCGAAAGATCACCATCTCGACAGTCGGCATCATTCCGGGCATTTACAGGCTTTCGGCACATCCCAAACAGTTCAAGCTCGCCATCTCGTTACATTCCGCAATTCAGGAGAAACGGGAGGAGATCGTCCCGATCGCGCGCAGATACCCTTTGAAGGAACTCAAAAAGGCAATTTTCGCCTACTACCACGCCAAAAAACGGTTCATCACATTCGAATATGTGTTATTGCCGGGCTTCAACGATTCCGATGAGGACATAGAGGCCATCGATAGGTTCCTCAAAGGGCTGCCATCCAAGATCAACATCATACCGTTCAACCCGTTCCCGGGCGCAAGGTTCAGGGCGCCAACAGAGGAGGAGATTGCTTGTTTCCACACCAAATTGTTAACACTGCCCTACACAGTGACATTGAGGAGATCGAAGGGGCAGGATGTGCGTGCAGCGTGTGGTCAGCTCGCCCTGCTGAGGGAAGGCAAAGTGGATGTAAAGCCGCTCATGAAAGGTCACGACCTGTAAGCCGTTTCCACATCAGAATTTCGGTTATTCCCTTCACGGCGTAATCGGGCAACCGCCCGACCTCAACATATCCCATCTTTTTGTAAAATCTAATCGCAGACGAATTGAAATGTGATACGAGTAGAAACACATCTTTGTCATGCTTGCTGAGCTCATTTTCGGCGAAGGAGAGGAGCGCCCCGCCAATGCCATGTCCCCTCATCTGAGGCGCAACACCTATCAGTTTTATGTATCCGCTGCGGCCGAACATGCCGCGCGGCACAATCCACACAAATCCGACGACATCGCCACCAAGAACGGCAACAAAAATGTGTTCGCCGCTCTCAAAAGCTGTGGAAAACATGGAGAAAGCTCTGTCGTAGTCAATTCCGTAGTGACGCCAGAGCTCGGTCTCAGCGACTATTTTCGAACAAGATGGAATGAACTCTTTTGAAATGGGGACGATCTGGAGATTGGCCCCCGCATCCCGCAGGGGCCGTTTGTTCATGCTTCCACCCATTTGACGGTTTTGTCCCTTAAGCTCCTGTTCAGAAGCTCTGCATGCTCGACTGACACTACATATTGCTCGATCTTTTCGAGTGCGAGCTCGCCCGTCTCGTCGATCTGAGCGACATTTATCTTGAACAGGCCGTTGTCGAGGTCAACCGTATAGACCATCACGGTTTGCTCTAAAAGATATTCGCGGATCTCCTTGTCGTGGACTGCTTCAGCAAGACCACCGGCTGCGAATATTCTGACATGAACCACTATGTCGGTGTAGATGTCGCGCGCAGCCAGTTCCTTCACCACCTCCATGAACAGACGCTTTGTTTCTTCGATGGGCGTCTCCCCGCCGAACATCAATACGACTGCCTCAGGCTGAAATTCGTCCAGCTTCTGTACTATCTCGGATGCATTGCCGGGTTCGGCTATGAGATGAATCGCTCTGCCTCCGGTTTTGCTGACG
Source organism: Caldifarciminota bacterium (assembly GCA_015489175.1). Lineage (GTDB taxonomy): Bacteria > Hydrothermota > Hydrothermia > B15-G9 > B15-G9 > WGAI01. The sequence continues at coordinate 43,415 of WGAI01000033.1, forward strand.
AATGTGGCTTCTGCTGCAGCACTTATGCTGTTGCATATTATGTTTTTGGGAGATATTACCGCTATGTCGGTGTAATCGCGAAGCACATACTCGCCAACATAGCGCCCGGTCAGTGCCCTGAGATACACTTCCTCGCCAAATGTCGTTTTGGCCATTTTTGACACTCCTTTTTTGATTTTATGAAGTAAATTTTATGGCAAATGCCCCCAATTATCCCACCGAACCAGCACTGCCTCGAAGCTCCAGTTTTACCTGCAAAACTCTGGATTTTTCCGCAGTGTTTGGTCTAACCTTCTTTTTATGTGTTTTGTGTTATACATTCAAACACAAATATTTATGTCGCTAATGTCGTTGAAGTCGAAAACATGACCTGAGCAAAATTTTTATCGTTGACAGGACAATTCGCTGGCTCATAATCTCAATCTGTTAAGGAGGAGAGAAATGAAAGGCGTTATTTTAGCTGCTGGTAAAGGGACAAGGATGAGGGAGCTTACCAAGGACAGGCCTAAACCCATGCTCGAAGTGGCTAAAAGGTCTATCCTTGAATACATATTTGATGCCATGAAAAAGGCGGGAATTACGGATCTGGTTGTCGTAACCGGCTATTTCGCCAACATCATAGAGGATCATTTCGGGGATGGCTCCTCTTACGGCATGAAAATCTCCTATGTTAGGCAGGAGGTGCAGGACGGCACAGGCTCTGCGCTCCTCCTGACAGAACCGCTCCTCAAGGATGAGCCTTATTTCTTCATGACCTACGGTGACATAATCACATCGCCTGAGAACTATCCCGCTTTCATAAAGGCATACGAGGAGCGTCCATGTGACGCACAACTTGCCCTTTCGTGGGTTGACGACCCGTGGCGCGGCGCAGCCGTGTATCTCGACGATGAGGACAGGGTTATTGACATCATCGAAAAACCGCCCAAAGGCACATCGAAAAGCAACTGGAACAACGCGGGGCTATATGTTTTCAGAAACATTATCTACGATTACCTGAAAAAGATAGGCCTATCACCGCGAGGCGAATACGAGCTGACAGATGCCATTCGACTTATGCTCAAAGATGGGCGCGATGTGCGCGGAGTGAAGCTATCCGGCTACTGGGGCGATCTCGCCACACCTGAAGACATCGAAAAGATGACAAAGATTTTAGAGGGGCAGGAATAGACATGTCCGATTTTGAATTTGAGGTTTCGGCGCCGGGCAGAATTTGTCTTTTCGGCGAACATCAGGACTTTTTGGGGCTGCCCGTGATCTCCATGGCTATGAACCTCCGATTCCACATCAGGGGTAGGCGCATAGCGGAACCTGTGTTCCGCATCAACATGCCGGACATTGGGAAGAAAGAGGAAATCCCGCTTACCCCTGAGCCTCTGCCTTACCGCCACAGTCGGGACTACCTGAGATCGTCGATCAACCTCCTGAGGCGCAAGTTGGGGGTTGATTTCGCATCCGGATACGAGTTTGAATTCACGAGTGAAATCCCCATAAATGCGGGCTGTGGCAGCTCGTCGGTCATGGTCGTTGCGTGGATCAAAACGCTTCTGTCGATAGCCGATGGCGGCGGCGATGTCGATCCGCTTACCATTGGGGAGCTGGCATATCTGGCTGAGGTGGCGGAATTTGGCGAAGCTGGAGGTCGCATGGATCAATACACTGCCGCGCTCGGTGGCCTGCTTTACCTCGATTTCAGCGCAATGCCGCCGCATGTGCGGAAGCTGAACGCCAGCCTCGACGGCTTTGTGCTGGGCGATTCCATGCAGTCCAAGGAAACGCTTGAGGTTCTCAAACAATCGCGCATGGATGTCGAGCAGGGGATAGCGCGCCTTAAGGAGCTAACAAACGGTGAGTTCGACATCAAAAATACCCCTATCGGAGAGGCCGAAAAGTGGCTCAGCTATCTGCCCGAACATCAGGCTCGAAAGGTGCTTGCCAACCTGAGAAACCGCGATTACCTGCGTGAAGCGCTGCCCATGTTGGAAAACGGTCAGATTAACCACCAAAGGCTTGGAGAGTTGCTCTACCTGCACCATGTGGAGTTGAGAGACGGGCTGGGCGTTTCAACTCCGAAAATCGACAGGATGTTGGAACGGGCTATGGAAGCCGGCGCTTACGGGGGCAAGATCAACGGTTCCGGTGGTGGTGGCACTATGTTCGCTTATGCACCGAACGCACAGGAGCCTGTGGCAAAGGCGATCGAATCCGCCGGCGGTAAAGCTTTTATCATCAAAATGAGCGATGGGGTTAAGCTCAGGAAACTTTGACATGGAATTGGCTGCTGAGGGAAAACCCCTGACAGCTCGCATTTTCTACGCAATATGTGTTGAGGGATACAGCCTTCCCTCTTATAATCCTCATTCAACTTTTCAGATTTCAAAAAAGTTGCGGGAAAACAAACTTGCCTTTGGTCTTCCCCAAAAACAAAACAAGGAGGGTCAGTCATGCGTGTGATCATAGTGAAAGACTATGATGCTATGTCAAAACTTGCTGCGAAGTTCATCAGGGAGCAGATGGAGGTGAAACCTAATCTGGTGCTCGGACTTGCGACCGGCTCAACCCCTCTCGGCCTTTACAAGGAGCTGATTCGCATGCACAAAGAGGAGCACCTCGATTTTTCGAAGGTCGTCACCTTCAACCTCGACGAATACATCGGCCTGCCCAAGGACCATCCTGAAAGCTATTACTCCTTCATGTGGGATAACCTTTTCAAACACATCAACATACCTGAGTCACATATACACATCCCTGACGGGACGATTGTCACGCCTGAGGAGATCGAATCCGGGCGTCTCCCGATCAGGAAGATAGAGGCGTATTGCGAGTGGTATGAGAACGAGATTAAGAAATACGGCGGAATAGACATTCAAGTTCTTGGCATCGGCCGCGACGGTCACATCGGATTCAACGAGCCCGGTTCCTCGCTCGGCTCGAGGACAAGGATTAAGACGCTGCTTGAGGTCACCCGTCGTGACAACGCAAGGTTCTTTGACGGCGACATCAACAAAGTGCCGAAATATGCCTTGACGATGGGCGTGGGAACCATCATGGAAGCGAAGACCCTGCTCCTTCTCGCCAGCGGCGAGAACAAGGCTGAGGCCATCAAGATGACTGTCGAGGGCCCTGTGACCGCCAGATATCCTGCCACCATAATCCAGCTCCACCCGAAGGCCATCGTCATAGTGGATGAACCCGCCGCTTCCCAACTGGAGTATGAATATGAGCGCGCATAGGACGATTGTCCTTTTTGAGGATGACGGATGGCGGGAGCTTTATCCGCTGACGCTCGCCAGGCCGGTCTATGAGCTCAGATACGGCATATCCGTCTTCCTGACCAAGGCGAAATACACATTTGACGGCAGTAAGATCTTGCTGCACACGAGGAAATACCTTCAGGAGGTCGAAGCTGAAAGCAGGCCTGAGTATCAAATCAACGACCTCTCTGGAGTGGATAGCCCGCTCCTTTTCCTGAACGGCAGGCTGATCTACACGAACGACACGCATAGACTTGCAGAGGGCGACGATGCGATACTGGTTAACAGCGATGGAGAGCTCATCGGAGCGAGGATTTCGTCCGTTCCCGATGCCCTGAAAAGCAAAGTTGAGAACGGCGAGCCGCTGACAAAAGATGATTTCGGCAAGCTTCCGACCGAAGAAGTCGATGCAAAGCTTTTCCATCACCTCTGGGAACTTGTGCATGAGAACGGCAGTGAGATCGTCAGGGAATACGAGCGATTTGGCAAAAAGGGGATTTACGGCAAAGTCTATGACGGCGCTCACCTTGTCGGGGATGAGATCTTCATAGGCGAGGGCGCTGTGATTCAGCCGGGCGTTGTCCTGGATGCTGAGGAGGGCCCGATTTACATAGACGAGGGTGCCGTGATAATGGCTAACTCCACCGTCGTCGGGCCGGCCTTTATCGGAAAGGGATCGAAAATCAAGATCGGCGCCAAGATTTACGAAAATGTTTCCATAGGGCCGATTTGCAAGATTGGTAGCGAGGTCGATGAGTCCATCGTCCACAGCTACGCCAACAAGCAGCATGACGGCTTTCTCGGTCATGCCTATGTTGCGCCATGGGTCAATCTTGGCGCAGGCGTGTCGAACAGCGACCTCAAAAATAACTACTCTACCGTCAAGGTGTTCCTTGCACCTGACAGGAAGGTCAACACCGGGTCGATGTTCGTTGGCCTGATGATCGGCGACCACTCGAAGGCCGGCATCAACACGATGTTCAACACCGGCACAGTGGTCGGAGTTGCTGCTAATGTGTTCGGTGCGGGGTTCCCTCCGAAATTTGTGCCATCGTTTGCGTGGGGCGGCGCCAGCGGCTTTGTGACCCACCAGTTCGACAAAGCAGTTGAGACTGCCCGTCGTGTGATGGCACGCCGCAAGGTTGAGCTCACCGATGCCTACCGCCGCATGTTGCAGCACATATTCGAGATGACGGCTGATGAAAGGAAGGACTTTTGATTTGAGTGCGGGGCGGCCGAAGGCCGCCCCGCACAACATAATGGGATATCTAACCTTTTAGATCCTGCTTCTTTCCAATATTGGCACCGTCACACTGTCCCTTATCTTCACCGAAATTGCACCCGTCGGGCACGCCTTCACACACTCAAAACACCTTATGCACTGTTCCGAGTTCGGATCATCGTAAATCCTCAAATCCATGGGGCACACATCCTGACAGATGTCGCAGTAAGAACACAGTGAGTCGTCAACCTCCATCTTCACAAGGCTGACCCGATTGAAAAGCGAATAGATTGCGCCTAACGGGCAGAAAAATCGGCAGAACGGCCGTTTTATCAAAATCATGGCTGCAATGAACGAGAAAAGTATGAAAAGCTTGATGAAGAACATAAATCTAACGGCTGCCCTTATCCCGCTGTCAATGATGACCCAGGGTATCCCTGCCTCAAGCGCTCCTATCGGGCACAGCTTGCAGAACCATGGCTCAAGCGTGATGTAGGGGATAATTAGCACAAGGACAACGAGAACCACATACTTGAACCAGCCAAACTTGTTGGACACGCTAATCTTGGGTGTTTTTATCCGATAAAGCAGGTCCTGGAAGAAGCCGAACGGGCAGATGAAACCGCAAGGCATGCGGCCGACAACCGATCCGATTGCACCGAGCACGCCTATCGTGTAAAGCGGTGTCTCCCGCACCGTTATGAAATGCTGAATCGTTCCGATTGGACAGGCTCCGGTCGCCAGAGGGCATGAATAGCAGTTAAAACCGGGGGCGATAAGCCCTTTAGTGGCAGATTGATAGATTGGTATGTTGTGCAATATTGTGGATGCAAGCTGGACACGCCACCGCTTTGCTTTGTATGCAAGCCAGTCAAGCAGTTTCATGTTGCGCCTCCTATTCGATGCCTATGCAGGAAAGGCAAATTATTCGGGCGTTATTGAGGACTTCAGTAACCTCATCCCTCAAAATGCCATAGACTGCCATTGCCACGAAAATTAAGGCAAGAATGACACCGAACCACCTGAGTTTGAAGCTAACTTTTACCATGGGTCCCTCCGCGGCGAAGTTTGGGCACTAATTTAAACCGAGTTGATGTGGAGGGTCAACATCAACGAAAGGACGCTCAGGAAAGACTAAGATGTGAGTTCAATTGGGGACTTAACTTCTTCGCATTTGAAAACTTAAATGAAAAATAAAACACCTTTGAGAGCTGCAGGTTGTCCAAAGAGCCGATACCTCAGAAGCTTAACCTTCGGTTTTGCGTTCGGGCCAGTAGATCAATCGGCCGCAGTTCTCACAGATGCCGACGGTTCCGCTCTGCATTATCTCGTTCACGGTTTGGATCGGAATTGTTGCCCCGCACCCGCTGCAGGCGTTGTCAACAATCGGCACAACAGCGTCCTTTTTGCCGAGTTTTCTCAGCTGTTCATACCTCTTGAGTAGCTTTTTAGGCACAAAGTAGGCTCTTCTTTCGCGCTCGGATATAAGGAGTTTGATCTTATCGTCAATTCCGCTGAGCTCCTCCCTCAACTTCACGATTTCCTTATCGATCTGTTCGATCTTCAGCTCCACTTCCTTTTCCATCTCCGGCTTGTGCTTTTGCATGTTCTCAAGCTTGTCGAGGATTTCTATGAGCTCGTCCTCAAGCTCAGAGATTCGCTCTTTGTCCATCTCGATCTGCTTGATCATTGCGCGGTATTCCTCGTTGCTCTTGAGTGTTGGCAATTGAGCCTCGTGTTTCTGAAGAGTTTCTTCTGCGGATGCAAGGTCGAGCTCTTTTCTCTTGCTGAGGAGCTCCATGTGTTTTATGGATTGGATGAATTCCTCGAGGTTTTTGCGGACGGATACTTTCTCGTTTTCAAGCTCTTTTATTCTCTGGGGTATGGTCTCTTTCCTTGACCTGAGCTCATCTATTTGTCCATCAACCTCATAAAGTGCCAACAACCTGATAAGTTCTTCTTTCATTTCGGTTTCTTATGATAAATTATTGTTATCATATAGTCAAACGAGACCTTTGTGTTACAACATTTACATCAACTTATTGAGTTTATGTCTCACAGTACTTTGATGTAAACTGAGCAAAAACTATCACATACATCCGACGGAGGTGGTGCTATGAAAAGCAAAAAACTGCTTTACCTGATTCTTTACGGCATATCGATGGCATTTGTGGAGGCAGCGGTCGTCATATACCTCAGAGAGCTGTATTACCCGGAAAATATCCGCAACATCTTCCCGTTCAGACCTATCAGGAGTTTCGACTTGAAAGTGGAGCTCCTGAGGGAGCTCTCGACGCTGCTCATGCTGTGGTTCGTCTCGGGATTGGCTGAGCTGGAAAGCTATCGCCGCAGGTTTTTCGTATTTCTGGGCTTATGGGGACTATGGGATATCGTTTATTACCTGTGGCTCAACATTTTCATCGGATGGCCAGCCTCATTCCTTGATGTCGATGTGCTGTTCCTGATCCCCGTTCCGTGGGTAGCGCCTGTGATAAGTCCGATTCTGTATGCTTTTGTTATGACATTATGCGGTCTATCTGTGGAGCTAACTGATCAGGAGCCGATTATGGACACGAAGTTCTGGCTGTTGTCTGGAGCAGGTGCTGCACTGGGATTGGCGTCGTTCATAACAGCCAATTCGGCCGTCTACCGAGGTGGTCAGATGGCGTTCAAATGGTGGATTTTCATCCCAGGAATTGTGTTTTTCGGTGCCGGCATGTGCCGCTCAGCAACCCCGCTGTTCAAAGAGACTGCCGAAGTCAACAAACAACGAAGCAAGTCTGAAATATGAGACAATTGGTTAATTTGACACTATCTTACTGCACCAGATATAATAAACAACCTCAAAAATTCGGAGCGAATGGAACAGAGACCTTAAGGAGGGTAAAGTATGGCAAAGACCAAAAGCGTCTTGAAGAGGATAAGGCAGGCTGAGAAAAGAAGGCTTCGCAACAAAAGTTATCGCTCTTTTATTAAAACGCTGACGAAGAAGTTTCTAAGGGAAAATGACCCTGAAAGAAAGAAACAGCTTCTTGATCAGTTGTATTCAGCGCTTGATAAAGCTGTGAAGAAGGGCATTTTTCATAGGAACACGGCAGCGAGGAGAAAGAGCAAAGCTGCCAGAATTATGCAGGTATTCAGCGGTTCCCAGAGCAAGTGAGTATAGAAGTGGGCGAATAGCTCAGTGGCGAGAGCGCCTGCCTTACAAGCAGGAGGCCGGAGGTTCGAATCCTCCTTCGCCCACTTTAAATTTTTGATGGAGGATTAAATATGAAAATTCTCGTGACGGGAGGGGCCGGATTCATCGGCTCTCATGTGGTTGACGCATACATCGAAGAGGGACATGATGTCGTTGTCGTGGACAATCTTTCGTCCGGGAAGAAAGAAAACCTCAACAAAGCAGCCCGTTTCTATCAGGTGGACATTCTTGATGAAGAGGTTCTGAGATGGGTTTTCTCGGAGGAGAAGCCAGATGTTGTCAATCACCATGCTGCACAGATAAGCGTCAATTATTCCATCAGTCATCCGGATAAGGATGCTATCATCAACATCATCGGAAGCCTCAATGTCATCAGACTTGCAATCGAGTATAAAGTTAAAAAATTTATCTATATCTCCTCTGGAGGCGCATGTTACGGCAATCCTATTTACATGCCGTGTGACGAGAACCATCCCATAAATCCGCTCAGCCCTTATGGAGTGACCAAGCACACTGTTGAACATTACCTTTACCTTTACCACGAAAACAATGGGCTTGAATATGTAGTTCTGCGCTATCCGAATGTGTATGGGCCGCGTCAGGATCCTTATGGAGAGGCTGGCGTAGTCGCAATCTTCCTGAGCAGGATGTATAAAAATGAGCCTGTGGTCATCTACGGAGATGGCACTCAAGAGCGCGATTTTGTCTATGTGGGCGATATAGCAAAAGCCAATGTCCTCGCACTTAAGGACCTCGACATAAATTTTCCTCCGATTTTCAACCTTGGCACAGGGAAAGGAACATCGGTGAACGATATTTTCCGCATCCTGTCCGAGATCACAGGCTACAACCAGGAACCCGTGCACGAGCCTCCGAGGCCCGGCGAGGTTTACAAAATTGCACTTAATGCAAGCCTTGCGGAAAAAACTCTCGGCTGGAAAGCGACACATTCCATAGAGGAAGGTCTGCGGCTCACGGCTGAATGGTTCAAGAAGAATCTCTGAACTATAAATTTACAGGCGTTGTCCTTGCAGGAGGCAGAGGGAAGCGACTCGGTCTGCCTAAGGCCTTTTTGAAAGTAAACGGCCAGAGAGTGCTTGATAGGATTTTGGATCAGTTCTCAGGTATTTTTTTACATTCGCTTGTAATCACCGGCACTTACGACATAGTTATTGAGCGACAGGGTGTTTCCACGATCAAGGATATTTACCCCAATCTTGGGCCGATAGGCGGGCTGTTGACAGCTCTTAAACACGCTGATACCGAATGGGTTTTCATGACGGGATGCGATTATCCATACCTCAAAGGCCAGCTTGTGGAGCTAATTGTGCGTAAGGCGATTCAAAACCCTGATTTTGATATCGTAATCCCGTTTTTGCACGGCTATTATCAGGTTCTCCATGCCGCTTACAGGAAATCGATAACTCAGATAGTTGAAAAGCGCATTGCAGACGGCAGATACAGCATAAAGTCTATGTTGAAATTCACTACGGTCAGGGTTTTACCCGTTAGCGAGGATGAAATCAGAGAAGTTGACCCCGAAATGAGCTCTTTCATAAACATCAACACAGCTGAGGAGTTCAAAAAGTTTGGCATTCAGGTGATTTGAGTTTCAAGCCTGTGCTTTTTCTTTTGCAAGTGCGATGAGTTCATTGAAGTCTGGAGATTCCTCATCGGACGGGCGAAATTCCACTATGCCATACTTGAAGTCCGGAAGCGGCAACATGTCAACTCCGACTTTGACCGACATCCCGGATGTGTGTTTCTTGAACCATTTCATAAACTTCTCCAGCTCTTTGGGTGATTTTTCGCTTACCAGAACGAGCTCGTCCTTGCTGATCGATGCAAGGATATCGTCTCTCGTGATAGAGCGCTTCATCTCGCCGACAAATTCACGTCTGACTATGCGACTGATGCCTTCTCCGTAGCGCGTAGCCACATCGTTGAGCCCGAAGATCCTGATATAGACTGCTGAAAACCGCTCTCGCATCTTAATCCGGTAAGCTATGGACGAGAAATGGTATAGACCGGTGGACGGCTCGATCAGAATAGGCCTGAAAGATACCGATGGTGTGAACCAGAGGAGCGATGATAGGTAAGAAGCCGTAGTTTCAAAAAACCTTATGTCGTCAGGATCGAACGGCTGATCGTCATTTTTGCCTATGTAAATAGCTCCCACAACACGGTTGCCTGAATTTATTGGGATAACTATTTCCTTTGCGACATCGGGGGCTTTCTTCCGCATAGCCTTGACTATCTTGTCCGACAGTTTATCGGGGTCATCAGTATGAACAACCGCCTCTCCTTCGAGCTCAACCCCAAGCACAGCGAACGGGATGAAGTTACCGACCTCGTTCATGACAAAGATGCCGAGATACTCGTAGCCCATGTTGTCGTGTAGCGTGATCAGGGATCTCGTGATAATTTCCTCGAAATCGCTGCTATTTCGGATAATATTGGCGATCTCGTAAAGGACGAGCAATCGCCACTGTGCAAGTGAGCTCTCCATCCTGATCTGTTCTAACATCTGCGCCTCTTCGGGGCTTGATGGCATGCCAGTTTCTATGGGCCTTTTGAATATTTTTAGCGCGACATCCACTATTCTGGGATCCCACTGCTTGCCGGCTCCGTCCTTGAGTATTTTCCTAACTTTCGGCCATGGTATAGCTTTACGGTATATTCTGTTTGCTGTCATTGCTTCGAGCGAATCGGCTACCGAGAGCACCCTTGCCTCAAGGGGTATTTCCTCTCCTTTAATCCCAGAAGGATAACCTCGCCCGTCCCATCTTTCGTGATGATGTGCTATCCACGGCAAAATCTCCTTCAATTCTTTAACCTCTGACAGGTATTTCTCGCTCAAAACGACATGTTTGCGAATGATTTTGACTTCTTCTTCTGTGAGAGGACCAGGTTTGGAGAGTATCGCATCAGGTATTCCTATCTTGCCGACATCCTGCAACAATGCGGCAAGACGGAGCTTTTCCAGATGTTCAGGTTTGAAGCCCAAAGCCTTACCTATTCTAACAGCATACTCAGCTACGCGGTTAGATCTGCCGGCAGCCATCGGTTCCCTCGCATCAATTGCCGCCTGAATGGCCCCAACTATCTTGAAAATTAGTTCATCCATGGATTCCTCTCTTTTTAGCTGAATTTTAAGTTATAGCACAGGAGTTGGTCAACCTC
>WGAI01000034.1 GCA_015489175.1 Caldifarciminota bacterium
CCTTCCCGTTCTCATCCCTTAGCTTCGCATGATAGGCATCTATGAACACGGCAAACATCTCCTCGTCCAACGGTGCCTCTTTGTAAAATTGTAGGTGGTCGTATATGAGATTCACAAGCTCCTCAACTGACACCTCACTGTATGGTAGGTTAAGTTTCTCCAATGTGGCCTTAATCTTCGACCTTGAATAGCCGTTAGCGAGGAGTGCAAGCAGCAGATCCTCATAGTCCTTGTCAACTCTCTTCCATCTCTCAGGAAGCAGCGATGGCCTGAAGGAATTGCCATATCTCACTCTCGGAACTTTCAGGTCTAAGTTTCCCATAGTTAATCTCAAAGTTCTGTTGTAGAAACCGTTTGCCTGATTATCCGTAGCTGAGGAGAGGTAGAGGTCTCTTTCAGTGCTCATGAAAGCATTGAGCAATTCTTCGAGAAGGTAGAGGATGGTTACTTTTTCGCCCCGCTGCATCCTTTGGAGGTAATGATTAGCGATAGCTTTGAAATGAGGATCGAGTGGCGAGTGTTCTTTCCTTCTTCTCCCCATTGTTTCTCCCTCCTCTCTTTATTTTACACAATTTTTCCCTATACCCCCTCGATGGGTCAAATTGTGTGATTGGCAGCTATGCGTGAGGCGTAGAAAAGGCGGCCATTCACAACGGCAAATAGCCGGTCTCTTGTTGACTGAAATTTGCGATTGTGTTATATTCATGAGCCGTGAAAAGGCTTCACGCTTACATATACGGTTTGGTTCAGGGCGTTGGGTTTAGGTATTTCGTTTTGTGGAAAGCTCGGCAATATGGGTTGACCGGTTTCGTAAGGAATTTGAGGGATGGCAGCGTGGAGGTCGTTGCCGAGGGCGGTGAAGATGCCCTGAATATACTGTTAGACGACCTCAGACATGGGCCTCCGGCTGCATCGGTTACAGATGTCAAATATGAGTGGCAGCCACCTTCGGGTAGTTTTCGCGATTTTCGCATAACTTATTAGCGTCCCCGTAGCTCAGGAGGACAGAGCGGCGGTTTCCTAAACCGCAGGTCGCAGGTTCGAATCCTGCCGGGGACGCTTGATTTTTAACATACCTCTGGAGGCTTGAGCTATGAGAACACACCTCGAATGCATACCCTGTTTCTTTCGGCAGACGCTGCACGCTGCAAGGCTCGCCACCCATGACGAGGAAAAACAGAAGGCAATACTCCTGAAAGTCGCTCGTGAGCTCCAAAACTTTTCCTTCGATTCCACACCTGTCGAAATGGGGCGGATTATCCACCGATACATCAAGGAGGTTACGGGCAATGTCGATCCATACCGTAAGTTGAAGATGGAGTATAACGAGCTCGCATTTAACATGTTGCATCAACTCAGGGAGATCGTTGATGAGGCGGACGACAAACTTGAGAGAGCGCTCAGGGTGGCAGTTGCGGGGAACATAATCGATTTCGGCGCACTTACGGAGTTCAACCTTGAGGATTCTATCCATCACGCCCTCAACTTCGATTTTGCGATCTTCGATTACGAGCTGTTCAAAGTGAAGCTAAACGACACAGACACAGTTCTTTATATCGGCGATAACGCTGGGGAGATATGTTTCGACAGGGTGCTCATTGAGGTGCTCAATTCGATGGGCAAAAAGGTTAAGTTTGCGGTCAGGGGTATCCCGATTATCAATGATGTTACCGTTGAAGATGCTGAACATTGTGGCATCCATGAGGTCGCCGATGTGATCAACTCCGGCTCGGATGCGCCCGGAACGATTCTCAAATACTGCAACGATGAATTTGTGAGGGAATTTTTCAGCTCTAAATTCATAATTGCAAAAGGGATGGGCAATTACGAAACCCTGTCGGACGAGAAGGCCCCGATCTTTTTCCTGTTGAAGGCAAAATGCCCCGTGGTGGCTAAGGAGCTCAGCGTTAGCGTGGGCGACATCGTGTTAGAGGCTGCCAGATGGTTAAGATAACCCGATTAAACTGAGTTATAATCTTAGACAAAAGGAGGTAGTTCATGAGGAAAAACATCCTAATCGTAACAACGGTGTTTACGATGATACTGTTAGCAGGGTGTCCTAAACCGTCGATAAACCTGCCATCGCCTCAGATCAACATTAACCTGCCGACCGTGTCCCCGAAACTCAATGTCAATGTTCAGGGCAATGTGCCAACAGGCAGCATCCCGTCCGGCATGACCAACCAGATGGCTGTCCAGATGTTTCCTTACATTTTTAGCTATGCGTTTACGCTCAACGGATACTGGGTATGGCTTTCCAATTTCAATCCCGGTCAGTGGACTAAGTTCAGGGTTTATCCGTCCGATGAGCAGGATGCGTCGGTGGAGATCGAGAAGGCGTTTCTCAAGAAGCTTTCGGATGGGAAGGAGTGGTGGCGCGTTTCTTACATAAGTGAAGGCGATACAGTCATATACGAGGCATTGCTCTCGCCAGATAGGTCTCAGCTTCTTAGGCTTAGGGTCAAAGTTCCTGAGTCGGAGCCCGGCGATGTGCCGGTGACGCAGGGCACAGGCTACATGCAGCCTGTCGAGCTAACGAGAGAGAGCATTGAGGGAGCCACCGTTGGGACTGAAACCGTTAAGGTCCCGGCCGGCACTTTCAGGGCCAAGCATGTGCATTACATCACCCCGGGAAGCGGCGCAGTTGACTGGTGGTATGTGGAATCCGTTCCGGGCGGAGTTGTCCTCTACAAGTTCTTTGACGAATCTGGCAAAGAGACATTCAAAGGCGAGCTTGAAGCCTACGGGTCGGGGGCAACCACCCTCCTTAATTCGTATTGATTGAAATCGACATGAGAAACAAACTGGCATTCATAGCATTCATCCTCATCATTGGGGCGGCTTGTAAGAAGCCGCCCACCTCGCCCACGCAGCTTTTTTCCGTGAAGACAGAGGTTTCGACTGCCGGTTACGCGGAAGGTTTGGTTGCCGATTCCGTTTACCTCTATGTCGCCACAGGTGAAGCCGGCCTCACCGTGATAGACCTATCCGATTTCCCGTCGATGTCAGTGGTTGGGCGATGGGACGGTGCACCGCCGTCTGACGACTACTCTTACGCCGTCCACAAGTTCGAAGACGATACACTCAACCGCGTCTATCTTGCCAACGGTGATGGGAACTTGAAGGTGATCGATGTCTCTGACCCGGAAAACCCCACATTCTTGACCGACGGCTTTTGGGCGCACAACTGCGAGGATGTTTACGGCTTCACGAGGGCGGACACTCAGTTCCTTCTGATAGCGAGGAGGGATTGGGGCGTTGCCGTCACACAGGTCGGCGTTGACGGCAGCCTTATTCAGAGAGGCGCATGGATCTCCGTTCCGGGCTACACGCGCGGCGTTTTTTATGCAGATTCAACGCTTTTCGTGGCCAACGGTCAGGACGGCGTTCAGGTGTTTGACCTCACGAACATCGACAATCCCGTGAAAATTGCGGAATTTGACACTCCGGGCAATGCGAGAAAGGTGTTCGCTGACCCACCGTTCATCTATGTGGCAGATTGGCACGGCGGACTTGTCATAGGCGAGATGCAGCCTGACTCCACTATACGGCTCGTTGCAAAGGCCGATGTCGATGGCGTGGCCAAAGATGTGGTCGTGAAAGACGGATTTTGTTATGTGGCGTCCGGAAACGGAGGCGTTTTCATATTCGATGTGTCCCATCCCGATGAACCCGTCTTCGTCCAGCAGGTTACAGGTATAGGAAATGCACTCAGCATAATCCCTTACCGCGATTGTGTGCTCGTCGGAACGCGATACGGAGTTTATACAATTTCCATGAATTAAAAAACGGGCCGCCGTTCGGCGGCCCTTCAATAGATTTCGTTCTGCCTAAAGCCTCACTCCTTGAGAAGCCCCACCTTGCGGTTGAATTCCTTGATAAGCTCGTCGATCTTCGGAGCAAGTGAATGCACTTCTCCCCAGTATTCCTTCCAGTCATACCACTGAGCGTTCAATTCTTGGATGTCTTTGCCCTGCTGTTCGACCCATGTGTAGTATTTCAGGTTATGGATGCGCTTACGATCCCAGTATCCAAGCTCCTGCACATGGTCGATGGTTACCGACATGAGAATTTCAAAGTCACGGGCTGCCTGTTCACGGTTGTATTTGCCATATTGCTCCTCAAGCTCCTTAAGCCTTGAGCCGTAAAGCTCCATCGAATCGGTAAACACCGTGAAAATCACGCTGTTTTCATCGAGCTCGTAGAATTTGGCGAACTTGATGGAAGCCACGACATTTGCAACCGATGAGATGCCAAGGAGATCAAGCTTGTTGACAACATCATCAGGAACGCCCTGCTCAACAAGGTATTCTCTGCCAATTGGTTCGTTGAAGAGACGAATCAGACGCATGGTCATTTCGTCGTCTATTCCGATTACCATGTCGGTGTTACGGACATTGTGAATCCACGGCACATGCTTGTCGCCAATCCCTTCGATCCTGTGCGCACCGTATCCGTTGTAGAGGAGGGTAGGGCACTGGAGCGCCTCGCCGACTGCTATTCTTGCCGTGCGGTAATGCTCTTTGATGTAGTCAGCACTGCCGAGCGTCCCGGATGAGCCCGATGTCAGAACGACGCCCGCAATCTCGTCCTTCTCCCGCTTTATGTTGTGGAAGACCTCCTCCATAGCCGGCCCGGTGACCTCGTAATGCCAAAGGTGGTTGCCGAACTCGTCAAACTGGTTGAAGATCACAACATCGTCCCTTGTTCGCCTGAGCTCCCAGCATTTGTCGAATATCTCCTTGACATTCGACTCTGAGCCGGGTGTTGCGATGACTTCTCCGGCAATCTTGGAGAGCCATTCAAACCTTTCCTTGCTCATCCCTTCAGGCAGGATGGCAATAGACTCGCAGGCGAGCAGTGCTGCGACATAAGCGCCACCACGACAATAATTTCCAGTTGACGGCCAGACCGCTTTATGCCTTGTCGGGTCGAACTGCCCGGTTATCAATCTCGGCACGAGACAACCGAATGTGGCACCAACCTTGTGGGAACCTGTGGGGAACCACTTGCCGACGAGCGAGATGATGCGAGCCTTTACGCCTGTGAGCTCACGCGGCACTTCGAAGTAGTTGACGCCGTTGTAGCCTCCACCGAACGGGACAGGCTCATTTTTCCATGTGATTCTGAAAAGGTTGCGCGGATGGACATCCCAGAGGCCGATGTTTTTTAGCTCCTCTTTGATCCAGTCTGGTATGAGTTCGGGGTTACGCATCTGCTCGAAGGTGGGGATGATTATGTTGCGCTCATTGCACCTTTTGGCCGTGCGCTCAAGCTGCTCCTCATATACGGTTAGATCAATAGGATTGTATTTTCCCATCGAAATCCTCCATGTTTTGAGATATTATAACCCAAACAGGATGCGGAAATTGCTGAGAAAATCAACCACCTTCTGATTTTAACGCATGGATGGCATTGGAAAGCCTTGCAAAATCATCCATATCGAGTGTCTCGCCCCTGCGATTGAGGTCGATGCCGGACAGCTCCTCGACCCGTTCCCAGTCCATTCTACCGAACATTGACTTAAGAACCGTCCTCAACTTCTTGCGACGCATGGAGAACGAACCGCGCATTATGCGGAAAAACAGCTTTTCATCTCGTAGCTCGATTGGAGGCTGCTTGCGCGGCATGAGCCTCAAAAACGCCGAATGCACATCGGGGATGGGGCGAAAACATGTGTTTGAAATGAAAAACTCGATCTTTGGCTCAAAATAATAATTGAGGTAAATAGTGAGCGAGCCGTAAGCATTGCTCGAAGCGCGAGCGACGATCCTCTCCGCAACTTCTTTCTGAACGGTCAGGTGTATTGACCTGTAAAACTCCCTCTCCCTGACAAGTTTGTCGAGTATCGGCGTCGTGATGTAATAGGGTATGTTGGACATAAAATGTGCCTTTTCAACGCCTAAATCTTTGAAAACAGTCGGGATATCTGCTTTCAGGTAATCCTCCTCAAAAACGAAAAGCCTGTCTTTTAAAAGCAGGCGGAACTTCTCTTGCAATTCATGTGCAAGCTTCCTGTCTATCTCGAAAGCTATGACATTGAGACCGTTTTCCAGAAGCGCTTCGGTGAGAATGCCGTGGCCGGGGCCGACTTCGACAACCCAATCATCTTCGGGCAGGTCAGCAAGGCGAACCATCTTTGAAACGATGTTCTTATCGACGAGAAACACCTGCCCCAGTTTCGATTTCTTCTTAGCCATTTCAGAGGTAAGTTATTGAGCAAAATTATGTTGAGGAGTGAATCAAACTTCCAACTTTCTTCCCTTCAACAATGTCTAAGAGTGCGCCCTCCTTGTGTGCGTTGTATATTAAAATCGGTATTTTCTGCTCCATGCAGAGGGCAAAAGCCGTCATGTCCATAATCTTAAGCTCTTTGATGAGGGCATCTTCGTAAGTCAGGTCAGGCAGGAACTCAGCATCCGGGTCACTTTCGGGGTCGGATGAGTAAACCCCATCGACTTTTGTGCCTTTGATAAGCACATTAGCGCCAAGCTCAGCGGCTCTTAACGCCGCTGTCGTGTCGGTTGTGAAATACGGGTTCCCGGTGCCGCCCGTGAGGATGAGTATATCGCCGCTCTTCCAGAAATCTCTGGCCTTTTCGGGTGAGTAAGGTATAGTGCCGAGTGCCTGGGCAGCGCTGAGCACGCGAGCGCGGAGACCTTTGGCCTCCAGCATGGCTTTCAGGGAGACGCCGTTGATGACCGTGGCAAGCATGCCGAGATAATCGGCAGCCACACGGTCGATCGGGAGCTCATTGCGTGCACCTCTCAGGATGTTGCCGCCGCCGACGACCACCCCGATGCGCACGCTCTTGAACTTATGAACTACCTTCCCGATCTCATCTGCAAAGAACGAAAAAGAAAGGGGATCAAGGCCGAACCCCTGATCCCCGCCAAGCATCTCGCCCGAAAGCTTCAGGATAAGTCTCTCGTATTTGGGTTTATGTTTTTTACTCTTCACCGACACGGAATCTCGCAAAGCGTTTAATTCTAATGTTTTCCTTCAATTTACCGATGGTCTCCTTCAGCAGGTCGCGAACGGTCTTGGACTCGTCACGGATGTAAGGCTGCTCCAAAAGAACCACTTCCTGATAGAACTTTTTGAGCTTGCCCTCGATGATTTTGTCGATCACATGTGGCGGTTTCTTTGAATCTTTGAGCTGTGCGCGATAAATCTCTTTCTCTTTTTCAATGACTTCCTCAGGTATATCCTCTATCGAGACATATTTGGGGGCAGCGGCAGCGATCTGCATTGCTATCTCATGGGCAAAGTTCTTGAAATCCTCGGTTCTTGCGACGAAATCGGTCTCGCAGTTGATCTCAACGAGGACACCAAGTTGCGCTCCAGGATGGATGTAGGCCTCGATGATGCCCTCTTTGGTTTCGCGATCCAGCTTCTTGTCGGCCTTGGCAATTCCCATCTTGCGGAGTATCTCGACCGCCTTATCAGGATCGCCGTCTGCCTGCTCAAGTGCCTTCTTGCAATCTAAAAGTCCAGCTCCAGTCCTTTCGCGGAGCTCCTTAATCATTTCAGTTGTGATCTTTGCCATCACGCAGCCTCCTTTTCTTCAAACTCTGATTCTTTCACAAGGTAATCTTTTCCCTGCCTGCCTTCTATGACGGCATCGGCTATGACCTTTGTTATCAACTTGATAGAGCGGATAGCGTCGTCGTTACCGGGGATAGCGATATCGACTTTGTCAGGGTCGCCGTTTGTATCGACGAGTGCGACTATCGGGATACCAAGCTTGTTGGCTTCGTGAACAGCGATGTCTTCGTGGACAATATCAATGACGAAAACGAGGTCGGGCAACTTTTCCATGTCCTTAATGCCGCCAAAAACTTTCTGAAGTTTGCCCAGCTCTTTTTCGAGCAGAGCCGCTTCCTTCTTAGGCAGCCTCTGGAAATCGCCTTCCTCTTTCATACGCTCAAGCTCTTTCATCCGTTCAATTCTGGAGCGGATTGTCTGGAAATTAGTCAATGTGCCGCCCGGCCACCTCTCGGTCATATAGAACACGCCAGCGCGCTGCGCTTCATCCGCAACGATGTCCTTGCCCTGTCTCTTGGTGCATACAAAGAGGATATCACCGCCATTAGCAGCGACCTCCGCAACCCTTTTGTAGGCCTTTTCCAGCTGCTGGATGGTCTTTCTCAGGTCGATGATGTGAATCCCCTCGCGCTCAGCAAAGATGAACCTTGCCATTTTCGGGTTCCAGCGTCTCTTCTTGTGTCCGAAGTGCACGCCTGCCTCAAGCAGATCCTTTATCGTAACCGGCAGCTGAAACTCTTTAGCATTAGCGCTTGGAGAACTGATGCGCTCTTCTGCTCTTTCTTTTTCCATATTTTCTCCTCTCCTTTTCCCTTGGATCTCTGCTAAGCATGCGATGTTCTTTCAGGGTATCACGCAGAGACTCGTCAAGTTGAACGAGGGCACGGGCAAGAGCCAATCTGACGGCGCCGGCCTGTCCGCTCAATCCACCACCTTCAACTTTGGTGACCACATCTACTTCCCCAAGTTTTCCGACAACTTTGAGCGGCTCAAGGGCATGGATCACGAGGTCGTCGCGGCCGAAATATTCGATCGGCCTTTTGCCGTTGATATAGATCCATCCATGCCCATCCTCTTTAAGCCTCAACCGAGCTACCGCTCTTTTCCTCGATCCATGCGCAAAAATAATTCTTCTATCCTCCATTTTCCCTCCCATCAATTAAAAGAACTAATATCAAATTGCTGGGGCTTCTGAGCCTTATGTGGATGCTCGCTTCCAGCATACACTTTCAGCCTTTTCAACATGCGTCTGCCAAGCTTGTTCTTCGGTAGCATCCTTCTCACGGCTTCCCTTATCAGTCTCTCCGGATGTCGCTCCATGATCTGTCTCGCTGTGCGCACATGCATGCCGCCTGGGTATCCCGAATGGTGATAGTAAAGCTTCTGGTCGAGCTTGTTTCCGGTGAGCTTAACCTTCTCGGCATTCACCACTACCACAAAATCGCCGGTGTCGATATGTGGTGTGTATATCCTCTTTCTTTTGCCCTGCAAAATAAGTGCTATCTTAGAAGCGAGCCTGCCGAGAGGCTGTCCTTCCGCATCTATAAGCACCCATTCCCTTTTAATCTCGTCGGGCTTAGGTAGAAAAGTCTTCATATTCTACTCCACCTCTCTTTCATTTTGGGCAGTTATGTTAAAGTCAAAAAATCTCACATGTCAAGAATTACGGCCTCTCCAGAGGCCTATCACCGCATTTTGTTCCTTAATGTTCCGGGGCAAGACTTATTATAAAACATTTTCGGAGAAAATGGAATCATGTAAGGTGTTATCACTCATTTAAAATGTTAATGTTACCGAAATAAAACCACTCACCAAATGATAATGTTACTAAAACTGAGGTGAAGTATGCATAAAAATTTACCTATGAGCTTCTCTGAAAGGCGCAAATACTCGCTCATGATGAAACCTCGCTACAAAAAGGCAAGATCATATCCTCCTCGATGAAATGCAACAGGTCACAGATCTCCGCCGTAGATCAATCATACGACTGATGAATGCCCCCTCTCTCACCACTGAGCGCAAACCTCGCACTCGTGAAAGAAG